>DASUUM010000040.1:0-5960 GCA_036374075.1 Nitrososphaeraceae archaeon | reverse complement strand
CCATTGGTAACAGTATGGGGCATTGTATCTACATTGTCAACAAGTATTTTATCACCTTTTTTGACTGTTAGTTCATCTGGGTCATAGTCGGGGGTTCCCTGTATGGATGAACCTTCAAGGATTGTCAATGTAACACCTCCTGCTGCTGCTGCTGATGCTGATGTAGCATTACCTGCTGCTGCAGATTCAGCAGTTGTAGCATTGCCTGATGCTGCTGTCGATGTAGCATTTGCTGAAGGTTGTTGTTGTTCTTGTTGTTGTTCTTGTTGATTTGGTACTACTGTAGCATTTGGTGTAGTTATGGGAGTAGTAGTGGGGGCAGGCTCAGCGGCTACAGGGGTAACGGCAGGTTCAACAAATAAGCTTGCTTTCATATTATAATGACTGAATCCACAATATTCCCTACACTGGATGAGAAATTCACCAGGTTCAGTAAACATATTCCATAAGGTATTAATTCTTCCAGGTACTGCATCCATCAAAATAACGTAATCTGGGACATTAAAATTATGATTAACATCAATGGAGGTAATTTCAAATCTATAAGGTTTACCTTGTTGAACATGAAGTTCGTTTATCTCTTTAGTTCCATCAGAGTGTTCAAAACTCCAAAACCACTGCTGTCCAACGACCTTAATGGTTTCAGCATTTGCTGGAACTTCTTCGATTATTCTTTCAACATCCCAGGAAGATGCACCTACCCAGATTAAAATTGAAACTACGGCGCCGATATAAACCCATTCATACATCGCATGGCTGCCCATTAGCGTCCGGTCTCCTGTTCCTCTTTTTCAGTCAAGATCCGATTCTTTGGGTGTGATTCTCTATACCTAATACATACGTATAAAATTACACCCTGGACAATTGCCCCTACAATAAATGCAGCTACCATCATTCTAAAAAATAATCCCCATACCTCAACATTTCTTAATGTATACTCCTCTGCAGGTGAGATAGTCTCCTCTTGTTGAGCAAAAACTTGTTCAAAAAAGTTTACATATAGAATAGTAAAGAGGGGTAAAAAAACCAATAATAATATCCAATGTTTAAATTGCAATCTCATTATCTCCCTTTTATTTGATTGCAAATAACTCCAACCCATCTAATTTAAGGTTTTTGAATTTTGAATTATATTATATTATATTATTTATTATATGATTACTAATCATAGAGGTATCTTTGCGCCCCCATCAAATTAACTGCAGAAATTGACCACATTCTAAATTCCTGTTTCAAAACTGTTAGCGCAGCATTTCGCATATGCCATTTAAAGAGAGATTCAGGTTTCAAATCTAGGATGTAGGAAATTGCTGCTTTGATAGGATCAAGATGGGTTACTAATAGTACGTTGTGACGACTGTGTCTAGCCATAACTTGATCAAGTAAATCCTTTATTCGTGACTTTACCGATATAAAGGATTCAACTCCATGATCAGTAAGAACAGAATCATCTCCCATATAGAAACTTAAAAAGAGATTTCCGTATTTATTTAATACTTCATCATAATTTGTACCAGCCAATTTTCCCAAATCTATTTCATACAGTCTATCGTCTATTTCATAATCAAGTTCCAGTTCTTTTCCAACAATCTGGGTTGTTTCAATTGCCCTAGTAACAGGACTAGAATATATTTTTGAAATTGACATATTTTTTAATAATTGAGCGGTCTCTTTAACTTGCAGTCGTCCTTGTTTTGTCAGATGTGATTCTATATGGCGTCCAACAAGAATTCTGTTAACGTTGTTATCGGCTTGTCCATGTCTCATGAAAATTGCTAGGGTCAATATATTCTAATTTTCATCCCCAATAATTTAAATTAATTGTATAAAAAAGATTGATTTCGATGAAATCTATAGCTCGACATGAAAAAATTGTCATTGTACTACATAACCATAAGAAACAATATATTTAAAACATATAGTGAGGAAGTTGACCTGTTTCAAAGATGAAAATAGGAATTGTGGGTGGAACTGGTGGAATGGGGGAAGGTTTTGCTTTGAGATGGTGTACAAACCACCAGATAGTTATAGGGTCAAGAGACAAAAATAAGGCTGCCGAAGTTGCTAGCAACTATATGAAAATTGCACAAGAGTTTTATAAAGACAAGATGATAGGTGGAAACATCTCTGGAGATAACAATTTTGATCTTGTCAAGGATTTAGATATATTGATTCTTTCAATACCATATGAATCAATAAACGAAACATGTAGCAAGTTAGCTCAAGATATAAGTGATAGCTGTATTATTATTTCTCCAATTGTACCTATGAAATGGACAGAAAAAGGTTTTAGATATATACCATTTGAGGAAGGAAAAAAAACTGCAGCAGAACTAGTTGCAGATAATTTCAAATCTAGATCAAGAATTGTATCAGCATTTCATACAATCTCTGAAGTAAAGCTAAAAAAATTAGAATTGACTCTTGATGCAGATACATATATCTGTGGAGATGATATGTCGGTAGTAGAAAAAATAAAAGAATTAGTTTCTGAAATACAGGGATTGCGTCCTATATATTTGGGAGAGCTATCTATGACTTATCAGGCAGAAGTACTTACTCCCATGTTGTTAAATGGTGCAAAGAAGAATAAATTAAAAAACCCTGGACTGAAATTAGTAGTGTAGTGTAGAAAGTTATGAACTACAGATTTAAGGACGATAATCAACTCAGACGTGGAAAGAATTGGATGTCCGCCATGGGCGTCCTATTTATTGTGATGGCAGTTGTTATTGCTTTAAGAAACATGTATTTTGTGACTACACAACTTTCTTTTGAATTTTACCTCGATAACTATACAAATGGAGACATTACAAATGAAAAATTTGTCATAGCTATGCTGATTGCTGGAGGATTTTTGTTATATTGGGGTCGATTTAGGAAAAAAGAGGATGATGGCTATGATGATCCTCGTAGTAGACGAAGACCACCATCGTCACCATAGAATAAGTATTTGATGATAACAAAAACAAAAAATATATATTTTGTCCTCCTTGAAAGTTTAACTCACCAAGTAATCAAGCAACAATATATATCAATCCTTTATAATAATTACTTTTTTGTGTAACATATAAAAAAATATTGAATTAGTCTATTTATTTATTTATTTATTTATTAACTAGTGATGTATGTAATATGATGAGATGTGAAACTCAAAACTTTACAATATTGTATTCAAAACTACTACATAAACAGATCTGACATTTCCTTTAGTTTTTGAATTCTTTTTTCTATAGGCGGATGAGTTGAAAACAAGTTGACTAATGAGTTTGATGAGAAGGCAGGAATAATAAAAAATGCATTTAAACTTTGAAAACGTTGAGCATGTTGTTGTGGTACTCTGTGCATACTTCCACTAATTTTTGTCAAAGCACTTGCTAATTCCATAGGTTTTCCAGTTACCTGTGCAGAACCACGGTCTGCAGCATATTCTCTATAACGCGATATAGCTCTTGTTATAATAAAACTAACAATCCAGGTAACTACGGCTACGAGGATAAGGATGAGCATAGCACCTCCAGCATTATTTCTAGATCCGCCACCACCATATCCTCCTCGTCCTCTACCACCAAACATGGCTCCAAACAGAGCATATCGCATCAGAAAGCTGGCAACAATAGAGAAAAGACTTGCAAGAGTTAAAACCAGAACGTCTCTGCTTTTAATGTGCGAGAGCTCGTGTCCAATTACAGCTTCTAGTTCATCGTAATCTAAAGTATCTAGCAGACCTGTTGTTACAGCAACCACAGAACTTTTGTGGCCTTTTCCTGTGGCAAATGCATTGGGCATGCTAGTGTTAACAACAGCTACCTTTGGTTTAGGAAGGTTACTTCTTTGTACCAATTTTTCAACAATTTCATGAACCTGGGGAAACTGCTCTCTTGAAACAACCTTGGCTCCAGAAAACCACAAGACCATTTTATCGGAAAAATACCATTGTGCTAACAACATTGCTGAAACCATCAAGGTAATTGGAATAAACCCAACTCCCAAATAGGTTAGAACGCCAATGAAAGTAGCATATAATGCTGAAAGTGCTATAAAGCAAAAGATCAGTCTTAGAGATAAATTTGGATCTCTTTTATATCTGAATAATCTATTATCATCTGGTTTCAAAGAATTATACTCTCACACTCTCTCTCTATCTACTTATATTATGACATTATATACATTTAAATCACTTGTTATTTTTTTCTGCTACTACCAGAAAATTTTCCAATCTGTCCATTGCTTGTTCTAACATGTCTTCTTTGGCTAAATATACAATTCTAAAATGGTCTGACCCAAACGTTGATCCAAAACCAGAACCATGTACAGTTAGCACTCCAGTCTTGTTCAACAAATCAATCACAAATTCAAGGTCATTTTTCCATCGACCTGCAAGATCGATTGTTGGAAATACGTAAAAGGCGCCTTTTGGCAAAGTGCTGGAAACTCCTGGTATAGAATTGAGTCTTTTTATTATGTAATCGCGTCTCCTTCTTAATTTGTGTACCATCTCAGCTATATGGTCTTGGGGTCCACGCAATGCCTGAACAGCTGCTTTCTGAACTGGCAGATTGGCTGCTATTCTTACCCGTGCAAGCTTGGGCACATTGATTCTAAAATCATCAAGTTTTTCTGGGCAACTGCTATTTATACACATATAGCCACATCGCCATCCAGTCATCAAATATACTTTGGAGAAGCCGTTCAACAGAATAACGGGAAGATCTTTAGAGACCCGTCCGATTCCAGAAAAATTGTCATCAAATACTATTTTGTCGTATATTTCGTCACAAATTATATACAAATTATCATGTTTAGCTGCAACGTCTACAATATCTTTTAAATCGTTTAGAGAAAAAACTTCTCCTGTAGGATTGTTTGGACTTATAAGACAGATGGCACTGGTTTTAGAAGTAATCTTGGATTTTAAATCATCAATGTCAGGTTTTCCATCAGGATGTATTTTGAATTCTACTGGTTTTCCTCCATAAAACTTTGCATATGAAGCGTAAGGTGGGTAATGGGGGCCAGGCATTAGTATTTCATCGCCAGGACTAACAACTGATGCCAGAGTCATATCTAGTGCTTCTGAGACTCCGTTGGTAACTAGAACGTCATTTTCAGTTACATCAAAGCCTTTTCCTTTCTCTTTTTCTACTATTGCTTGTCGAAGCTCTGGTAATCCTTCGGATGCAGTATAATAGTTTTCGTTATTTTGAACTGCTTTTATTAAAGCATTTTTGATGTGATCTGGAGTGGGAAAGTCATACTGTACTGGATCACCAATATTTAGATAAATTACATTTTTGCCATTCTTCTTTTCATATGCTCTTGCATGCGTAATGATATCTCTAATAGCATATTCAACACCGGCTGTCCTCTCTGAAACTTTCAATTGAGTATCTAAATATCAGGAATTACCTAGATAAAGTATTCTCTGTGTATGTCATTATACAAATACTTAAACCAATTGAATTTTATTTTTTGAATTTATCATATATAGTTATTTTGTGAAATTATTAATATCCTAATTCTAATATTGATTGAATGGCGAAATTAAAGTATGTTAATTATATCAAGTGATCAATTGTTGTTGTGGTTGTTGTTGTTGTTGTTTATACCTTACAATAGTCCTTCTTTTATATAATAATTATTTCTACTTTAGCGAGAGGAGGAATATTTAAAATTAATAGGTATAAACAAACAGTAAATTGCTATATATAGACTATAATTTTCATAAAAAACTACAAAGATACTAAAAATATATATAAGCGATGGTTTAGATTTTGTCTTTCTTTGTTTATATCTTAAATATTTGCTAATAAATAAATTTAATACCATTTAGATCTAGTAGCTTTGATTTATGACTTTAGAAACTAGGAAAAAAAATTTGAAATTAATTTTGTAGGGGGGTATTAACTCTAAAGTTTGTTCTATTTTTACTTCATTGATTAATAAAATTAGGTACAAAA
>DASUUM010000039.1:0-3566 GCA_036374075.1 Nitrososphaeraceae archaeon | reverse complement strand
TTATCACTGGTTTGAAGTCTATATTGTCATGTCTTGTTGGAGCTCGTCTTACCTTGACCTTGCAGATTATTTGCTTTAAAACATCTGCACCTATGGAGAGTTTAGCATATTTTTTTCTCACTTTTGCTCTATTGGTATAATGGTATTCTGATGCAAGTGTAATTTTGAATCCTGTTGAATCTATACTAGTAAATATGTATCTTGTACCCGTAAAGAGGATAAAAGATGAGATTATCTTTCCAAGCAGCATGATGTTGATTCTATCTGTAAATTTCTGTAATGTTGTATAATGTGGTATTTGGATAATTGGAGAAACAACCTCAAATAGTATGCTTCAACCAACCAATCTGTAAACATTCGATAACTCTTGCCCTCATACTGTCTTATTGTAACAAGTACTATGTGTTGCCATACTGTGTAAATGTGGTTGCTCTTTCTATGTAAGTATAATGAAATTCTGCAATGTTTGAGAATACGTAATAGTTGATCTGCTAGTCTAACATATTTTGGTTGTTGTTTATTCAATAATTAATGGTAGAATGTTGCTAGCTATGATGGTTTCTACAGAGCCATCCGAGTCTTAAATTGTTCAAGTAGTTCAAGTAGTATAATATACTTTAATAAATATGGAAGCAACAAAAAACCTCAAGTAAAAAATTTTAATGTAATAAAAATCTGAAGCAGAAAAACAGATCAATGAATTTTTATCATAACATGAATCTATAAGTGTTAAAAGTATAGCTATGGACGATCTGGGTGTAATCCTGTTATATGACGGATAGGGAGTACACGAAAAAAACCATTATTTATACAGTTCCGCACCCATTACACTAGCAGGTATATTCATTTCATTTTTAACTTTCACACTAAGCTAGTGGAGCCTAGAAAGCTACGGGCCCGTTGGGAGTAATACCGATAACGGTGCAAAAATGAGTCTATTGTAAAGCTACTACTACCTTGTATTTATCTTTCATTGTAAAAGATATTGAATAGTACAATTAGAATCTGAATAAGAAAATAAAAAATGGAAGTATACTACTGTTCTTTTTTAAAAGATTACTTGAGAGTTTATTGAAAGATAAAAAAAGAAGAGGAAGTTAAGGTCTCAATGGTGGATTGTCGAAATATTTCGTAGTGTTAGTCACAGTCACAATCTCTTAATGAACTCATGTTCTATTTATTAATTTAGTTTGATAATATTATCATTGTCTAAGTAATAGTATCGAAACAAATGGTGAAGAAACTTCAGTGTATCACATATGATATTAAGTATTTTACTATTGACAACGAACGTAATAGTTGTATTTTATAGTGCAAAAATATTATTAATTAATATATTTATCAAGAATTTGGTTGTTAATATAATAATGATATTCTCATCTTAACAATAATATTGTAATTAAAGTTTTATAAAAAATCTATTTTAGTTTAGAAATATCCATGATAGTTTAAAATAAAACAATTTAAGAGCTATTTCTAGAAACAGCTACTTCAATTGTTGAGACGTTGCGAGTATTTCCATCTTCAGATTTAATACCTTCGGAACCAATTTTAACTGATGCTACCTTATAACCCAGTGTATTCATCCTCTTTACGATAATCTGTGCAACATCTACTGCCATGGGTATACTTTTTCCTCTTGCTTTTATAAAAACAGTTGGTTCGCTCGCTAGTTGAACCAATGTTGCTGTGACGTAAGTCATAAGCGGTTTTTTTCCGATAAATACCTCATTGCTAGATTTTGGTTTACTATCCTTTTTTTCATTATATGTCGACATTAATTTTATATTCTTAAAAAGTAGAATATAATGCTTTTTTTCAATCCGGGATATTCGTAGCGTAATCTTTTGCTAAATTATTTAATATTCCATCAATATTGTCGGGAATTTGTTTTATTTTATTAATTGTATCAATATCACTAACCTCATAGCACTGAAGAATATTATGGTAATTCCGAGGAGAGAAAATAAAAATATTTGAATATTTGAAAAATAGATGTGTTATTTTAATTAAAAATAATAATTTTCTGTTATTAAAATAAAATAAAAAATATGGATTGTTATGATGGATTGTCGAAGCAATAGGCAACATTGGCCACTTGTACCTCGTTACCGAATAACGATGCTAAGTAACCAGTTGGCATAAGAGTTGTTATATTTTCACTTGGCTCTGCAGCAGCAGCAGCAATACGATCACGTCCCGCCGCCGTAAAACCTCCATTTAATAATATATCAATGCACCTAGCAAAAAAAACCAAAGCATAGAAACTTATGCATATATTGATGAAAACTTTTAATATATTTGTGAAATACCAAAAAAATTTATAGTAATGGATAAGAATATGATGATTTTATTTGTTAGAATCATCATAGAGAATGATTTACAACAAAATATAATAATAAAATCCAAATAGTACTTTGGAATTCAATTTACACACACTATTCGGAGAATGCTCATACAAGGTAATAATCCCCACTCTCCTGATAATAATAGATACAAATATCATACAACAAAAATTCTTATCTACTTTTGGCTAAAGTTTGTTCAAATACTAATAATCTTATAATATAAATAAGAGGTTTATTCCAAAAAATTACTTTGCGTATCCTACTTTATCAGCTAATCCTACTACTTCTCTACCCTTATTTGTTAAAGAATTATAAATCCTTGGTTTCCCTCGCCCACGAGACTTATCTTTTTTTACTTTTCTTTCAATCAAACCTAAATTTGTTGCTCTTTTCAGTAAAGATTGTCCATATCCCCAACTTCTCATTGTGATAAGTAATTCTCTTGTGTGCAACTCTTTGTTCTTTTTTAGTATTCTAAATAATGGAATAAGAGGACGTTCATTTATCAGAAATTTAAGTATGTTTAATTCTACGGTAATAGGAACTGATTTTGTTTCTCTTACTTCCTTCACTGTTGTGATTTTTTTAGTAGACTTTTTAGAAGAACTTTTTGGACCTGTACCATTAGACATATTATTTAGTTTAACTTTTAATCATAATAAAAACTTATTTTTATTAATGTCAGATTGATTTTCTAATAAGAAACTCCTTGACTAATTCAAACCATATTATAACATAGAATTATAAACACAACAAAATTTAGATGATAAAATTAGTAGTTTAATGGCAACATCTGGGACGGTAACATGACACAGTTTTGTTAATAAGATTATTTGTATGACATTCTTGGTTCTTTTAAGATAGAAACTAAGTCAGAATAGCTAAAAGGGCTTTAAAATCACATCTTGGCTTTTTATTCCAATTGAGTTTATTTTATTGCTTATATTATCTAATGAGTAGGTTGTAGTTAATATGATTCTTTTATGTGGTCTATCACGAATCTTTCTTGCAACTTCAAAGCCTGAAATGTCATGAAGGTGAGTATCTAGTATAATGACATCATAGGCGTTATTGTTGCCGTCGTCTCCTGCTGTATTAGAAAATATTAATTCTAAACATTTGTTGCCATTTTCTACTATACTCACATCAAATATTGAAAAACCATACTGTTTTGTATAAAGAGAGTAAAGATACTGCATATCTGAATCTGGTTCAGCT
>DASUUM010000038.1:0-14316 GCA_036374075.1 Nitrososphaeraceae archaeon | reverse complement strand
CCAACTTGTTCTCTATTATTAAGCCATATCCCATAATTAAGATTAAATCCTGGTCTATCACTTCCAAATCCTCCTTTATTTAGTAAAAAAGCAACATCTCTTCCAGTGACGTTCATTGCTGTATTAAACCATACAGATACTAGTTTAAAGAATTTAGATATTATAGTAAAGTTTGAAAAGGGGATACTATTTAGCTTATTTTGTAAGTCTGATGATTGTGCTCACTGTATAAACAATAACTATTATATTTTTGTTATTAGTAAATTTTCAAATACCTACATTCGGTTTAAAATATAAACAACAAAATGCTACTCTTATCCGAACAGATCATAGCATTATAGCAATAGGAGATTGGTACTGCAATGAAGAAACAAAAAAGACTATAGATAATATTTTGGATAAAAATCCAAATCTAGTAATAACTACAGGAGACCATGTTAAAGATGAGAAATCTGCATCTTGTTGGATTGAAATGTCTGAAGATATAAAAGATAAAATGAAAATTGCAATAGGAAATCATGATGCTGAATTTACAAATATATATAAACAGATTGTTAACCATCATCATTTAAAAACCCCATATTATTCACATGATTTTAAAAATGTACATTTCATAAGTATGTCTACAGAACATCCATTTGAACCTGGAAGTAGACAATACGGGTTTATTCAAAGTGACCTAGAAAAGACTTCAAATGACCCAAAAATCGATTGGATAATAATCCATCAACATAAGTCTCTTTATTCTACCTTGCAAGACAAAAAAGATGCTAAAGAATTAAGAGACATATATCATAATATGTTCCATAAATATGGAGTAGATTTGGTAATATCAAGTCATAACCAATACTATGAAAGATCATACCCTATATTGTATAATGAAGAATTTGAAAAAGATACAAACAAGAAAGGCGAATCAAACCCCATAATAGCAACGTATGAAAAAAATGTTTATTCATCCTCCACAGATGGAATTATATTTCTAACAGTGGGTACTGCAGGAGATAAACTTGACAAAATTAAAGAAAAACCTAACTTTTACGTCATACAAGAAAGCGAATTTGGATTTCTAGATATTAAATTAGAAAATAACGGGAAGACATTAAGATGTGAATTCCATACAAATGATGGAAAGATATTAGATCATTTCAAGTTAAATGATAATTCTATATAATTTTATTTTAGACAAAAAAGACTATAAAATTATCTTATTTGATGTTAAATTAATTAAATTTATTGATTACAAGTCATAGGAAAACCAAGTCTTATCGTCATGGTCTGGATAGACATCTATAAACTTCTAGTTCAGGCTATGACAATTTTGAATTAACTAATTAATCATTGACCTTGTTCACTGATTTAAAATATCTTTTATATTTTTTATTCGAATATTAAAAAATTATTTTATAATTTTCTAATATCATATTCAAATTCTATAATGAGAAATTGAATAATTGATAAATAATATGCGATTTAACAAAATGGTATGGATTCAAAAATTCATTCAATAGTAATTCCATCTATTCTTGCATTTGCTTTAATTGCGACAGTAGGGATATCAACAACAGCATTTGTAACTGTGTTAGCACAAGAAGGTGCAATCACTCCAGAAGGCTCAATTAACGATACAATGTCAAGTGAAAATGCTACACAATGGGCTAATGCAACATTGGCATTTGCACAAGAAGGTTTTACAACTGAAGATTTAGTTAACGAAACCATTGACTTGGGCAACGATACAATGATGAATGCAACATTGGCATTTGCACAAGAAAATGATACAGGAATGACCTCAGAAGGTAGTGGTAACATGACAGGAATGACTCAAGGTCAAACTGATGATGATGATGGAGACGATGGTGGCAATGATGAAGGAGACAGTGAAGAAGATAAAGATGAAAAAGAATAGAATATAGAATTTAACAATTCTTTCAAATCATTTTTTTCATTTCTTATATTAAAATTTTTTAATTCAACATAGTTTACAACAATACTAGTAATACATCATATATAATAGAACGCGAGATTTTTGAATTATTACCTAGTTTTCGTTATATTGAATTCATCCAGAATTTCAAATTCATCATCAGATTCATTTTCTATGAAACTACCTATTATTGTGCTAATCTGATTATTATCATCGATAGTATTATTATTATTATCTACAATTATATTCAAGATACCAAATTTGCCATCTACACCTGCTGCTGAAAAATCTTCCAATGATGATAATTCCATATCGTGAGCTCCACCAGTACCAGCAGTTAAGAATGTTGTTGCATTTGGATTAATGTAAGTATTGAGATTTGTGTCCCTTATAATGGGTTCATTTTCGTCATCATCATTGAAAGTAATAGGATAAGTTCTTTCATAAGCATGAAGATGTCCTTGTAAGGCCAAATCAACTCTATATTTATCAAAAAGAGGATGATAAACTTCTCTAAAATCTTCTTCATCTTCTGGACTTGAAGCAGAGCTATATACTTGGTTATGATAGAATACTATAATCCAGTCTATTGATGTATCGTTAGAATATCTTGCAAGATCATCAACTACAAATTCATATTGTCTAGAATCTTCTTCAAATGGGATTTCAGCAGATAATGCTAAAAAATGAACATTTTCATAATTAAAGGAGTAATACTCTTCTTCTAATTCAAAATATTCCATATAATCCCGTAATAACTTTGACGAATCAACTTCATGATTTCCTATTACGATTTTGGTTTTCTCTGCAAATGGTTCAATTAGTTCTAGCCAACATTTAGCTTTACCATTATATGAAAGATCTCCCAATGCTAACACTAACTCTGGGTTTTGCTTTATTATATTTTCTACAGTATCGTCAGTTTCGGACGTACAATCCCAGTCTCCAACAGCTACAAAATTAAAATCTTGAGACGTATGATTTGATATGTAAGTTGATTGATTGATAGCATTTGCACTATTATTATTAGTATTATTTGTATAATCATTCTCATTTCTGTTCGCTATCTCTACTTTAGTATTATTATTAGTATTATTAGTATTATTAGTATTATTAGTATTATTAGTATTATTAGTATTATTAGTATTATTAGTATTATTAGTATTATTGATTTTATTCTCTGATTGTTTAAGCTGAATATTATTGTTACTAATTTGTGGTACATTATCCTCTTCAAAGTATTCATTAGGATCGAATGTAAAAAACCCATCCTTATCTTCAACAACTTCGATTGCATTGATATTTATAAAATATTGTGAATTAACATCTAAATCATTGTTGACCTGGAATACAAATAATGTTAAAAGCATTACAAATAATGATATTCGAAAATGAAAACCCGTATTAATTGAGAACATAAAACAAAACAATATAAAATTAATGATATAATAACATTCTTACTATTTTCTTATAGTAGAATATTCCAAATTTGGTAAGAATACTTTGTCATACATCTTTGTTAATATATGAAATACTTGCGTATTTTACTATTGTATATGTTGTTTTATTTCTTTTCTCTCTGAAATCATCATTTGCAAAATTTAATGATAGAAATTTAGAAAGTAACTTGTACCACTTAATAGAAGGGTTCAAATTCCACACACTCAGCTGAAAATAGTACTGAACCCATTTGTGATTAGCTGGGCCCATTTAACTTTATAATATAAACGACTGGTGTACCATATTCAATATACCTATTTGAAAGTATTGAATGTCAATAATTTCAATCTGTTTTCTTTGAGTTGTCCTGTTAAAGGTGATTTCTTTTTTTATTATATCTTATAACTTTTCTTTCTACACCTATAAAAAATTCAGAAAAAAGAATTTTTAACCGTGTCTCCTTTAAAGCGCGGTAAATTATATTAAAAGGAATTCGTAATTTAAGAGTTTTTGAAAGTATAGACATTTTTCTATTTTATTTCTCCTACCACTATAAGTATAATATCAAAATTTAAATTTGTAGATCATCATAGCTTTGTTATAACTAGCACAGTAGAATAATAATGGTTTAAATCTATTATAATAAAGTTCTATCTCATAAAAATTATCAATATTCCAATACATTTAGACATATATCTTAATTTCCTTTGATTATAAAGACGTCTTTAGATTTTTATTTCCTTAATCATGATATTTCTAAAATATACTTTAGATCTATCATCATGATTTTGTAATCCTATAAATCCTTCTAAAGATCTATTTCCGATAAAATTTGTTACTAGTTTGTCTTTATTCAAAGTTACCGAATAGGATTGTTGTATTACAATGATTTCAAAAGTATTCCATCTTCCTACTCCTAATTGCTTTGACAAGGATTTCGTTTTTGGTGATGGACCTTTATAATTATAGATTGCTCCAGTTCTGTGGATGGGATACCATCAGGTGAACCAATATCATCAATTTGAATCTCATATCCATACTCAATTGCTATATTTAGATCAGTAAAAGGATTAGGAAATCTTACAAATACTCCAGAATTGTCACTTCTGTTTGAAACTTTCCATTCAAGAGATAATATAAAATCTTTGAATTTCTTATTGTAATACCACAATAATCCCATTCCACAATGTGTTAGTAATGCCTTTTCTCTTTCGATGATAATAAAATTACCCTTGCCAACCATCTTCCATCCATGTAAAGTTTTACCATCAAAAAGTTTTACAAAAATCTTATCATTTTGATTATCATACATCTCATAATTATTATAGACATCCTATTACTAATATATTATTTTATTTTGTATACATAATTTTAGATTTGATAGTATTATATGATGTTATAACACACTTTTCCATGTATTAATAATTCCAATGTATAAGACGTATTTCTTAGACTAAAAATATGAAAATACAAATACTAAGAACACGTAACAATAAAGGTAGCTGTTCGGGTTCTGACAAATTTTAACAACACATGTGGTTAAAATAGAATATTTGCAGCTAAGTATATTTTCATAAATTAACATACTCATGACATATCTATTATTAAATTTAGTGAATTATTACTTAATGTAATGTAGATTTGAAATATTTTAGATTCTATCAATAATTGACCTGTTAATAGAAAATTTATAATAAATTGGACTTTATTTTAAATATGAGCCTTAACATAATAGAAAACACACTTACAAGATTTCATCACCAAATTAATAAAATCAATTCTTAATTATTGTTATTTTTCTTACTCCAACAGTATCAACAATATAGTAATCATCAGCTATCTGAATAATATCTCCAAGATCTATTTTATTATGAGATTTCTTTTCCCTAAGAGGTATTCCAAAAGGCTTATCCTCGTCTTTAAATTTAAGCCAAATTCTCCCGGGGTTTAAGATATTTTTGAATTCTGATTCCCATACTAGATCATATAGAGTAAATAGTGCTTGGTTACTAATTCTATTATTTTTAATTATCATTTCGACTTCAGGTTCTTTAAAGAAATACACTTGTACCTTCATGATTTATTTTTTTAGCTATTTTTTGATATTTATTAATTATATATTATTAACTGAACCTGACAATATGAAAATCTTCTAATATATGTCTTCTTGTGTATTGGCTAGGTTCGAACTTATCAGCACTGTATATTTCATCTAGTGGATCCTGTAAAATAATAATAATTAATTAATTTGACAAATGAATTTTATATCAACTGTTTTAGCTGAACGTAAGGTTGCACATACTCTGGAGAATATTTACCTCAGAAAAATTAAAAGGATCTATTTTAAAGTAAAAAAAAGTAACTGGACCAATTGTGATTTTCAAAAGTGAGAAACAATTAATGATTTATATAGTTAGATTTTAAGTAAGAAAATAGATGATAAGTTCAAAACAAGTATTCTATACTTTAAGTTCTATAATTTTATTAGTAGTTGTTGTTGCGATTATGCCCTCATATCATATTAAGGCACAAGTTGAAAAAGAAGAAAATGATCGATTAATAATTTTATCTAGTATCAAGAATTTGTTACAAAAATCAATAACAGAATTAAATGCAGGAAATTATACCGGTGCATCTGACTTGGTAGATATAGCATATATCGACAATTATGAATATATTGAAGACCCTCTGAAAGAATTAGATCAAGATCTGATGGAAGAAACAGAAATAATGATAAGAGAAGATTTTGCAGGTGCAATTGATGATAAAAAGCCTATCGAAGAAATCACTACTTTACATAACAATATAAAAACAAATTTAGATAAGGCAGAACAATTATTTAAACAATAATGTAATTTTTATTTTTCTATTAATTGTACAGATAATAACACTATTCTATAATAACAGATTAATTAATAAATCAATTAGTTTTAGAAATTGTAAATTGATCTAATATATTATTTTTAACATTATTACTTCCTAAAGTATCATCATTACCATTAGCATAGAAAGTTCCAGTCAGCGATGTATTGTTAGCATTAATATAGATATTTAGAAAACCATATCCATAATCGTATTGTTCAGCAACAAATGGTGCTTGTTGTATAATATAAAGGGCCAATGATATACCATCTTAGCTCTCCACTATCAAATTAAATATAGCCTAATGTTTCTATATAATAAGTTGGAAGCATATTTGCACAATAGTTTCTGTTATCCTTATTTTTTGTCCTCTAAAAAGAAGCACTGAAACCATCCACTAGCAACTTTTGCAACCTCTTCTAATGTACCTGGCTCTTCAAATAAATGGGTAGCTTTAGGAATAATTACAATCTTTTTCTTTTTTTCTATCTTGGTAAGTTGCTTCAATGCCCTTTCATTTAGCTCTATAACTTGCTTATCTTTTTCTCCTACAATCAAAAGTGTGGGAGATTCAATGCGATTCAGAATGTCTGAACTGGCCAAATCAGGTCTACCTCCACGTGATACAATAGCATAGACTAAACTAGCCCTTTCAGCTGCTGCAACTAAAGCAGCTGCAGCTCCTGTACTAGCACCAAAATATCCAACCTTTAGATTTCTAAATTCATCACTTTGTGATATCCAGTCAGTTGCAGCAAGAAGCCGTTTAGCAAGTAATTTAATGTTGAATCTATGCTCTCGAGTAATATCATCTACTTCTTCTTCTTTAGAGGTGAGAAGGTCAATTAGCAAAGTAGCAATACCAGCATCATTTAATACTTTAGCAACATATTGATTTCGTTGGCTATGGCGACTGCTTCCACTTCCATGAGCAAATATGACAATTCCTTTAACATCTATATCAATAGTTTTAGGTACAATTAGATTACCTTCAATGACATTCTGCTCATCATCTGTTATTCTTATACTATCTTGATGATGTAGATGCTTATGTTCAGATATCATTTTCTTTCTTAACATTGTATTACTATTAGTTTATTTATTTACTTTTAGATCTATTCTTTTTGTTACCCATATACTTATGATTAGGAATACGTGTTTACAAGTCAATTAGCATATTCTTTCGATTTTATGTTACGTCCAATCTTTAGATAATCTCAATGCTCAGAGATGAGATCCATATACTATTGAGATATATAGCTCAAACAATTTCTTCATCTATCTTTTGTTATCCATCCAGTATTTTCTCCTTTACATTTTTATATATCAGTTAAGATAAATAAATATGATTACATATCTTTAACTAGTAATTTCTCATATTTAGATCGAATCTTTTTGTTCAAAAATAGCTAAATATTTTATTTCTAAAATCGGTAAAGGATGAATAATAGTGTAGAACAGGTGTTCCTTTTTTTTGCTATGTTCCATACATCTTCCAGTACCATGAATTCTACTGGAGATGTCTAGATATACTGGAACAAACTATAGATTTTTGAAAGTCTTGCCTAAAGTAACTTAGTATATGTTTTTAATTTTATATCAATTTCTCAAAATCTATACATTTTTATAGAAAGACCAAAATTCATGTCAAATTTGTTTCACATCTCACTGCCGCCATTGTGATATTAGTTCTCTAATTGTATTCTCTTGGAAAATAAAAAAATAAGATGAATAAAGGAAAATAATTGAAAATAATAGAATAAAAGTCTTGAAGAATCTAATTCATATTCATTAGTGGTATATGCAATTAGATCACATGTAATAAGTTGATTACCAAAAATTAAAAGATATGTAAATGATAGAACACCGACCATAGAAGAGAACTAAGAGCTTTGTAATTAATCAGGTATTCCACCAATACATGCACAATAATCTAATTAAAATAATGCAATACCTATATCTATGATAATCCACATCACTAGATTTCAAGTATGTCTGCAGGATCATTTACTCCAATTATAAAAGTAGAACGTGTAATATCTTTTAGTGATGCAGTATTTGCATTTGCAATAACTCTTATGGCTTTATCTATCGATATACCAGATTTACCAACGCATATGACACAATCTGAGTTATTAGACAAATTATATGATCTATATCCACAATTTGAAAGTTATGTTATAAGTTTCGCGGTAATAGCAATATTTTGGGTATCTTATCATCAAGTTTTTAATCATATTAAAGGATCACATATTACTATGGTGTATCTAAATTTGCTATTTCTATTATTGATAACTCTATTATCACTTTCTACTTCACTTGTAATAAACTATGGAACATATCAAATTCCTTATATTATCTATTGTTTTATTGTAATTATGACAAGTTCTTTACTTGCAACAATATGGTGGCATGCTACAAGAAATAAACGTCTCGTAGATAAGACTTTGCATCCTTTCTTTATAAAAGGTATTCTTGTAAACCTTATGTCTATTCCTATAGTTTTTACGATATCAATAATTATTTCATTTGTTAATTTGGATATTGCACAATATTTTTGGTTGATAATTGCTCCACTAAATATAACAATTAAACGCAGATACAAACATTAGAAATAGTGGCTCTTAATTTAAAGGAATCTGTTTATGTGATGCACACTCAGCATTATAATCATAAATTTGTAAAATAATAATATGTGTATTTCATGCATGGTTTAATGAATAGACTGTCTGATTTTACTTAACAATAACCTTTATTGTATCCACAGAGATGAAAGAGACGTAATACAGACGATTAAGTTATTTATCTAAAAATAATATATATATTTTACAATTGTCTATAATTGAAATTGATTTTAATAAAATTCTTTTTATACAGCAGATACAACATGAAAAGTAGTGAGTGAGTGAATTATAACCAGAAACGTTGATTACTAATCTGAATAACTAGTTAGCTGGAGGTTGTTCTTGATCTGCTTGTTTTGTCATAATCTGAGATCTAATCGAGGCCATGGATTGATCAATCTGATATACTGCTAGTTTGTCTCTTCCAATTATCTCGAACTTTTGAAGAATTGTTTCAAATAAAGTCTCTTCTTCGACTTGTTCACTTACAAACCATTGCAAGAACGAGTAAGTAGCACGGTCTTTTTCTTTTTCAGCAATTTCTACTAAATTGTTAATGAGCTTTGTAACAGTTTGTTCACTCTTTAGACCAGCTTGGAAAGTAGATTCTAGTGAATCGAATTTACCTTGAGGCTTTTCTATTGCTGGAATTACCGCTTCGGCCCCAGTATTATTAAGATAATGAATGAACTTTAGCATGTGTGTATTTTCCTCATTGGCTTGTTCGAAAAAGAATGCTGCACTTCCCTCATATCCAGTTCTTTCACACCATGATCCAATAGCAACATATGCATTGGTAGCTGATGCTTCATAAGAAATTTGATCATTAATTGCTTTTTCCATTTGTGATGAAATTCTCATTGTAACAATCTTAGTATTCTTAGGATATCTATATATTTTGGGATTGAGTTTTTTAGATTACTAGTAAGGCATTATTCACCTTTAAAGACGAGAAAAAAAGCTACATCTGAGTGGAAGCGAATACAAAAATTTGGACAGTGTAATTAAGTGTACTGGCATAAACTTGTTTCTGTTATCTTTAGTGTCTTTTATTATATTAATAATATTAGTATTTACTTTATATTTCACAGTATCCTCATAACTCCCTATAAAAGTTAACAAGGTTACATTGTCTTTCATTATAAACTCTTTATAAAAAATCTAATTTTACCTATTGATTAATTATAATCTTTTAAAGAAATTTTTATAGATCATAACTATGCATAATTTTTGAATCCATATCTACTATCAATATCACAATGGAAACCACTGACCCCACTGTGATATTAGTTCTCAAATTGGATTCACTTGAAAATGAAAAAATAAGGTGAATCAAAAAAATAAATGAAAACAATTGAACAAAATTTAGAAGAATCTAATGCATATTCATTTTTTGTATAGACTATTAGATCACAAGTAACAAGAGATTATTATTTGAGAAGATGACCTATATACAAAGTTAAAGAAAGATTACCCATTAAAATAGAAAATTTTTTTTTTTGGTGGTAAAAAGACAAGGTTTAATACATAACAAAATTAAAATTTTTTGATAAATTAGAAAATTATTAACAATTTAGAATAAAATAATACCATCAACATTTATCTCAACTGATAAATTAAGTATTACTGTTTTTAATTTATTATTACTTATAAATTGGATAAAGATATAATTAATTATTAATATGACAAACACAAGAGAAGAAAATAAAAAGCATAATAATACTGTAAAAGATGAAACAGAGAAATTTCTAGACCAACAAAAACAACAGATTTCAAATACAACAAATAAATTCAATGAGAATATCAATCAATATCAAAAGACAAGCAATGAAATTATTGAAAAAAGTATTGATACAACAAACAAATATCAACAACAAGCCCTTAATACATTCCAATCAATCACAAACAACTTTGTAGAATTGCAAAAGAATCTTCTTGAAACTTATCAATCAGTAATATCAAGATTTTTAGATGTTACATCTAAATCTTATAGAAATGATTCTACTTCTCCACAAAGATATACAAATATTTACAACAAGGCCAATCAAACTATTACAGATAATACAATTAATGCTACAAACCAAATAAATGATGCTTTATTGGGATCTACAGAAACTTTTAATAAATCAGTAGAAATTGCACAAAAGTATTATAATGAATCAATTCAGAACTACTTTAACTTTCTCAAGAAAATAGAAAGATCTTCTAACCAATAAGATATCTTTTTTTATTATTTTAATTTTTGAAATATAACCTTATTAGATTGTCTAACTACTTGTTATATTTATATTATAAGGATAAAATGATTACTGATGATCAATTAGAAAATAAGAATCAATATTACTTCATATAAAATAACAAATATTATATTATTAACAGATCTTGAAATATATATTCAATTAATAAAGTTAAAGAAATAGTAAATAGAAATGTTTATAGATCACAATAACCTATAATATTGGGAGTCTATTTTTAGTACTAATATCACAACGGAAACCACTGGCCTCACTGTGATATTAGTTCTCTAATTGGATTGCGAACATATGTAAAAAGTAAAATTACTCGAGATACCAGGAATGTAACATCACAAGAAAAGACCGTAATTGATGGAGAAGAAGCAATATAAGTATATCATCTTAATGTTGGAGACTATTCTTTTACTTGTTTCTCATTTATATTACTTAATGTATGACATAAGAAATTACATGGTATGTCTTGGAAAAATATATCTTCAGCTTTCATACCATGGGCATTTATTACATGTTCTGCGCCGATCTTTAAAATTTCTTCTCGCGTTTCACCTTTAATTATATAATCACAATCTAATCCTGTTTCACGACATGAGAATATTATATATGTCATTGATATACATACATTTTAGAAGGTAATAAATTAATCTGATTAAAGTAATAGCAGAGATTTTAAGTATTTATTAAAATTTGAACCATAAAATAAAAAATATTTATATAATATAACTCAAATTAAAATTCAATATTTCAAACTGATAGTATAAAAAACCCTTTGACAATATCTTTGACAATATTACAATTGAAGACTTTTTGTATATTATACTATTACTTTAAATTATTATACTTTTTGTATTATTATACAAAAAATTGTATTTTTATTCCATCAAAATCATAAACATAGAATGATGAAGAAAATTGATTATCATTTTCAGTTAGTTGTTCTTCATCAATATTTATTTTAAATTCTAAAAAACGATTCTTTAACAAGAGTAGATCCTTTTCATTATGTAAATTTATGGCATAATGATCAAGCCCAAGTTTATTAGTGTCATTTTTTGGGGATGAAATATTTTCTCCTAGCCATGTGTTGGTAGCAATATGGTGATGATATCTATTTGCAGCAAAGAAATATGCACCTGGAAAAGTAGCAGTATGATTTAAATCCAAAATCTCCTGATAGAATTTTTTTGCTTTGTCAAGATTAGATACATGCAAATGAACATGACCTATAGATGTTTTGGGAGGAAGCTCATTCCATTCATTATCAACAGCTGTAGATTCTTTCAATAGATCCTGTACATTTAATGGTTCAGTAACCATATGCACAATATGATCTTTCCATTTCCATTCTGCAGGATCTCTATCATTATAAACTTCAATTCCATTAAAATCAGGATCATGTATATAAATTGATTCTGATACTGCATGATCTGCCATGCCGTCATAATATTCAGGATTAAGATTCTTTTGTATCTGTTTGAGAAAATATGATAAATATCTTCTTTCTGGTAATAAAATTGCAAAATGATATAATCCTGCTACTCTCTGTCTTCTTTGAGGTTTGAGATCATTATTTACTTCTGTAAGTGCAATCAAAAACAATGATGAGTTAGTTTCAAATGATGCTGATGATGAAAGAAATGCCGTTTTAGATTTTTGTCTTACTATCTTAAATCCAAGGATGGACTGGTAAAATTGAAGTGATTTTTCTAAATCTGAAACTTTAAGATGTACATGATCTATTTTTAGCTTTGGATTAATCAATATTAGAATAATAATAGTTTTGGAGTATTTAAGGTAAAATAATGAACACAACTAAAATAAAAATATGTCTTTATGTCAAATCTTTTTTAAGGATATTTAAAAATCAACTGGTCCCGCTTTATCGAAAAGTTCAAATCCTTCTGGTCCCATTGAACTCTGGGTTCCAATCCTATTTGGAATAGAATTCATAAAGTAATCATGATACATACAAAGAAACCTAAATTTTGGCCCTTCTACTCTATGAATTTGAATTTCTTATATCACATTTCAACAAAAAATTTATTATAAATTCTAATTTTAAAAATACCTAAGATTAAAATAAATTATGGTTTAATTTCATATACAATATTTATTGGTGTATCTATCGCTCTTTTAAAATATGTAAAACCACTTTTCTTTACAACATCTCTAATTTTTTCTTCTCCTGCTTGTGCACCTAAAGCTGGTCCATTAAAAGCTAATGAATTTGGTACACATATTAATGTAGATGCAGCATAAAATGTTTTAGATATTGGATTTATATTATCTTCAAGTTTATTTTGTGCATTTGGTTCAACTATCATACAAACTCCTTCCCCTTTGTTGATTGCATTTAATACATGAGTCAATGCTCCATGCGGATCTCCCATATCGTGAAGACAGTCAAAGAATGTTATAAAATCGTAATTAGTACCTGGAAATTCCGATGCTGAAGATATCTCAAATTTTACATTGTTTGAATTCTCTTGTTTTGCAAGATTATTTGCTTTTTCAATTGATTCTTTGTGAAAATCAAATCCTATGAATTCTGACTTTGGAAAAGCTTTTGCCATCATTATTGTGCTTATTCCATAACCACATCCTACATCTGCTACCTTAATTCCTCCTTGTTTAAGTTTTTCTTGAATTTTTCCATTTTCTATTGATGGAATCCATAAATTTAATAAGTTACCTAAATATCCAGCTTTAAAGAATTCTGCAAAGCCCTCTGCCATACAAGGATGATGATCCATCCAAGTAAATGTCCTTTCATTTTTAAACATTTTTACAAGTTCTTCTTCATCTTTAAAGTAAGATTTTATTGCTTTAAAAATACCCTGAATATAGATAGGACTATTGGAATCAGATAATGCTAGTGCATGTTCAGGGGGTAAAAAGTATTTTTCTGTTGATGGATCATATTCAATATATCCACTTGATACTTGATTTCCTAGCCATTCTTTAACTAACCTTTCATTAGTTCCTGTATTTTTTGCAAGCTCTTGAAAAGTAATGTATTTGTTTTCATCTGCCATAGCCTTATATAATCCAAGTCTTTCTCCAAGAATGACTAGCATAGCAGTAGAGCTTCCAGCAATATCTTGTATAGCTTTATTCATGAATTCTTGTACCTTGGATTCATTGATATTATCTTTTAATTGATTCAATAAGTAATTGATTTGACATTATTGATTTAAATATTGTCATTAAA
>DASUUM010000037.1:0-13919 GCA_036374075.1 Nitrososphaeraceae archaeon | reverse complement strand
TCCATTAGCAATACTTATGCCACCTACTTTACAGCAAAGTCTCGTTCCATATTCTGATGTTATGTCATCTCAATATTCTTCAAGTATTTTTGGTCCAGCTTTTCCAATTATTGGAAATTTACTTTTCTGGATTTGGTTTATCAATTTTAATGTGGCAATATTCAATGCTCTTCCTATAACTATGTTAGATGGAGGTCAATGGTATGGTACATTATTAGAAAACAAAATTAAAACCAAACGCAAAGTAAAGCCATTTACTATTTTAAGCATAATATTTATAATAATTATAATATTAGCATTTACTTTACCATGGGTTTTACGATAAGATGATAATACATATATGCATATTTATACTAGGAGAGTAATAAAATGATATTACAGGATTTTTTCTTAATTGATAGATAAAACTTATTGGCATATATGACTAAAACTATATTAATGGAATAATAAATATAATATATACAAGTTTCAATTTATGTCTATTAATTATTTCTTTTAAAATAGATAAATAATTGATATTGAACAAATGAATAAAAAATTTGATAAATATGAAAAGAAATACTAATAATAATGGTAATATTAATACTGGTCAGAAAATCAACTATAACAATGATTCAGTAAATAATGAAAATAAAAGTGAGACAACAGATAGAATATTCAATCTAAGATATTCTAATGAAGAAGAAGCAATAACAAAAACAATTCTCAACTCAGTTCCTAAAGAGTCACAAATTACTCTAGCTAGGTTTGAAGGACCAAATATTGCATTATACACTAAAAACCCTAAATTTTCTCTCACAGAATTGACATATTATCTTTCATCTCTTTCAAAAACCTTGAAAAAAAGATTCATAGTTAGAACTGACAACTCAATTAGACTTCAAGAAGATAAGACAAGATCTATTGTTGCTAAAATATTACCTAAAGATATCGTCGTTTCAGCCGTCTTTTGTGATGATGCAACTGGTGAAGTAGTTTTAGAAGTTAATAAACCTGAAGCAATCGATTCTGAAATTCTTATAAATATAGCTCATTCTACTGGATGGATAGCTCATTTACGACGTTCATCACATATTTCATCTATGAGTATAAAAAATATACACACAATATTGAAAAGCTCCTCAAAGGAACGAAGTAACTTTCTAAGAGAATTGGGTAAAAGAGTTTTTAGAGAACCATTAATAAAAAGAATAGATGAAACTTTTGAAAATGAAAAATTCTCAGAAAGGAACATAACCAATGGTAATAAACCAGGTAAGATTTGGAATAACAAAGAAGTTTATATTTTTTGTCTGGGAGGAGTAAAACAAGTAGGACGGTCTTGTTTTCTTGTTGTAACCTCTGAGAGCAAAATTATGTTAGATTGTGGCATTAATCCTGGAGAAAATAACGGAATAGATGCTTTCCCAAGAATAGATTGGCTTGATTGTCAGTTAGAAGATATAGATGCAATAGTGATTAGTCATGCTCATATAGATCATCAAGGATTCTTACCTACATTATTCAAATATGGATATGATGGTCCAGTTTATTGTACTGAACCCACATTACCTTTAATGAATTTATTACAGTCTGATTCAGTAAAAATAGCACAAAATAATGGTATTTATTGTCCATATGAAACCCGAGATATTAATGAGGTAATAAAACATTGTATCACCTTACCTTATGGTAAACCAACAGATATTTCACCAGATGTTACTATCACACTTAATAATGCTGGTCATATTATGGGAAGCGCAACTGTACATTTGAACATTTCTGGAGCTCATAATATATTGTATTCTGGTGATTACAAATATTCAAAAACCCAATTATTAGATTGCGCTGTTTCAAACTATCCTCGTGTAGAAACGTTGATTACAGAGAGTACATATGGTGGTTCAAATGATATAATGCCAGATCAGACAGTCGTTTACAATACTTTTACTGAGACAATTAATAAAACATTAACAAATGGTGGTAAAGTCCTTATTCCTGTACCAGCAGTTGGTCGTGCCCAAGAAATAATGCTTGTTTTAGATAAAGAAATGAAAGAAGGTAGATTGATTGAAGCTCCCATTTATATTGAGGGAATGATTTCAGAGGCTAGTTCTATACATATGTCATATGCACATTATCTTGGCCAAGATGTAAGACGATCTGTATCCCAAGGAATTAATCCATTCCAATCAGAATATTTTACTGTGGTTAATGGCTTAGGTAAAAGAGATGAGGTTTTAAATGATCCAAATCCTGCTATTATTATGGCTACTTCTGGTATGTTAGAAGGTGGACCTTCTGTTGAATATTTCAAAGAAATTGCTACAAGGTCAAATAATAAAATGATTTTTGTATCATATCAAATCAATGGTACATTGGGACGGAGGGTTTTAGATGGCAATATGAATGAAGTTAGTATGATGGATAAAAATGGCAAAGTCAAAGTTATTCCTTTAAAGTGTCAAACTCAAAAAATTGATGGGTTTAGTGGTCATAGTGATTTCAATCAGATCTTGAGTTTTGTTTCTAGAGTAAAACCAAAGCGTGTGCTAGTAAATCATGGAGAACGAACAAAATCAGAAAATATTGCGAGTACAATTTATAATAAAATCGGAATTAGATCATCTGTACCGGATAATAGAGAAATTATAAAATTGAGATAAGAAAATAAAATTATTACATCTTTACTATATGATTATTTTATATAAACAATAGACTTTTTAGGGAAGTATGTTTAATACTTTTGGTTGGGATATGGCAATAAAATATAGATGTTTAGAATGTAATATTGTTCTTTCAGGTGAAGGGGCTTCTCGGCATTATCTTTCGAATCCTTCACATAAACTCGAAAAATTACCGCCTCCCCTTAAACCAACGAAGAATAATAGAGAAGGGTATTGAAATTACTTATTCTCTAATACTCTCCAAAGTGGAGATTAATTGCCATATGTTTGTACGAATATGTGACTGAATGTGTGGATTTTGAGTAGTACTTTCTAATAAACTTATAGCATTTGCAACCCGTACTGAGATCTCTCCATTTCTTTCATCTCTTAATATTGATAGAATTTCTTTCATTGAATTTTTAATACTCTTTGGAACGGTATGATTCTTTAAAATTGATTCTATTAGGTTAATCGATTTTAATAGTTTTTCCTGATTGTCTCTTTTCCGCATTTCCTTTGTTTGTCTCATAGTCATGATATTATTTCGATATAAAATAGGAATAAATATCTTTTTTATTCATTTTCTCATTGACTTGCTATTTTTTTATTATTCAGATTTTTAATCATCTCATATTGAAGAAATATAAAGAAAAAGCAGAGTAATTTTTTGATGATTTCGTAATAATAGAATTAAATTTTATTACTTTTTACCTGTCTTTTGTATAATTTTATCAGTTCGTCGGTGTTGGTAGAATCTTCAGGATTTTTATCATATCTTATTTTTCCAGAATACTTTGGAAATCTCAGGGCTAGACCAAAATTATCTCGAATCAATCCGAATGCTGCAGTATGTGACGGACTGAGAGTAATTTCAGAGCCTATTATTTCTAAAACCAGCTTTGGCTTGAACCAGACGTCCATTTTCATATTAGTTATGACATTAGAGTGCTTCTCTTTAACTATATAGTTTTTTAGATCATTATAAATGAGTTCTAAATCTTGATCAGAAAAACCAGTTCCCACTTTACAAATGCTCTGAAATGTATCAGAATCTGGATCATATAAAGCTAATAATAAAGCTCCATAATAGCCTGTGCGTTTGCCCCTTCCTAACAATGCCCCAATAACTGTAAGGTCAAAACTATCTCCTAGGGCATTATCATATTCTTTTTTTAGTTTCATCCATAAATATTCTCTAGCCCCTGCCCGATATTTACTATTTAGTTGTTTTAACATTAATCCCTCGCACCCATTCAGTTTTGCTTGGCTAAAAAAATTCTCTATTTGTAGTAAATTGGAAGAAACAATTTGTTGGACAACATCTAGAGTATTATTTTTATTTTCCTTAACAATAGTTTCCAAAATTTTCCTTCTTTTAATATATTCATAATTAGTCAAATCTTTCCCTTCTAAATATAATATATCGAATAAGTATACTTTAATTGGATATTTTTTTACAATATCATGTATATTATACTTTCTTTTTCTATGCATTAGTTCCTGAAAAGGCTGAATTTCTTTTGTAGTTAAATCAATAGAGACTATTTCAGCCTCTAATATACAGCTATTAATTTTAAAATTAATTATTGAATCTACAATATCTGGATAATGGGTTGTTATCTTTTCAAGGCTTCTTGAAAATAATTGTACTTCTGATCTATCTTTGTGAATTTGAACTCTTTCACCATCTAGTTTATATTCAAGTGCTATCATGTCATTAGATCTTTTCAATGCTTCTCTAGGATCAGTTATTCTTTCAGCTAACATGGGCCTAATGGGCTTGAGCGGCGTAATTTTTAATTCATCTACTCCTTTTAATCCTTTAGCTGATAATATCTCTGCAATTCTGCCTAAGTCACTATAAACATTGTATTTTTCCTCAATCTTTTTCCTGTTGGTTCTATTTCCTGTAAAGGCAATGGCTAGAGCATCTATTATTGTATATTCAGCTATTCCTAATCGCAATGTACCTAAAAGAAATTTTATAATGTATTTGCTTTCTAATGGTGTCGCATCATTTAACAGACTATTTACTAAACGGAGTTTTATCAGCTGTGATTTAGTGCCTATAGATTGTGCTATTTTTTCAAAAGTCGAATATATTCTTTCAACAGTAATTTTCTCACTAAAAAGAGTACGTTGATATTTATTTTTTGTTATTTCTCTTGCAGCTTCACCTAAATCTCCAATTTTTCCATATATTTCTTCTACTTCTTTAACGGTTATTCCTGTTGATTCTGAGATAGCTTTAATCGTCAATTTTTCTGCTAACCCTAATTCAATTCCTTCAAAAGAAGGATATATTTTGCCTTGTAAAAGATAAACAATTTTTTTTATCGTGCTACTAGGAGTTTTTTTTAGGAGATCAACGAGATGGTCTGTTAACAATAATCTACTTTTAGTTTTTTCCATATCCTCAAAAATTTCTGCTATAGTTGAAAAATCCAATAAGTATCGTTACTTCATTTTAATTATTTATAAAAGAGGATTTAAATTTTTAATAAAAAGGTATAAAAATATATAACTTTTAAAGAATTATTTAATAAGTGATATGGGAGGAGTAAAGAAAAAAACATTAAGCTCAACCAAAGCTACAGGACAACAACCAAGCGATGCAACAACAAATAAACCAAAGAAAGATGAGAATAAATCAGTACTTAAAAGTCAAAAGCATAAATCTTCCGTAATAATAGAGGATATTAACGATACAACTATAGTAAGAGGAATGAAGGCAATTACTGTACAATCTCTTTCGAAAGTCTTAGGAGTGAAAATATCCATAGCAAATAATTATATTAGAAATTTAGAATCAAAAGGTCTAGTTAAATTTGTTGGAGGATACAGCGGACATAAAGTATATTCATATAATAAGAGCTGAGATATTTTTACTGCATTTCTTTGTTTTTAATTATTTTCCATGTCTGTTTTTATAGTTATTGCATCAATTGGCTTTAAATCTCTTAATAATTCAAAATTTGATGATAAAGATACTTTTCCAATATGATTCATAGGATAGGACATTGATGATATTTCTTTAAGAATAAAACAAATAGATCCAGTAGATGTCATTAAAGTAATATCACCTTTAGAAAATGCTTTTTTCTGTTTTTCTGCACCTATATTTAATTGAGTCTGAATATAACAGAAATTGTCATAATTATAGTGAATGCCACCAGAAATAGGTAATTGTTTTAACAAGTGGGATACTGTAAGAGGAGAGAAGTGACGTATGAGTTGTCCATCTAGTATTTCTTTTTTTTCTACTATTATTTTAATTGGTATTCTAGAAACTGTAGAAAATTGATTTGTTTTTGACATGTTTTTATGCTTAATTAATTTTGACTTTCTATTAACTTAAATTCGTAACGTTTAATTATATTTAAATAAGCTTTTGCAGTATTCTTGGTTGAGGAATTAGATAATAAATATATAGACAATACCTTAAATGATATTAAATCCCAAAATGAAACAGAAGAAACCAAAATAAAAAAACCTTCAAAAAACACAAAAAAAGCGTTACCTTCAAAAGCAGAAACAAAAACTAGAAAAAGTCGTCCAAAAAGCAAAAAAACAAAGACAACAACAACTAAAGAAATAGAATCAGAAGAAGAAGCAAAATCTGAAGAAAAAGAATCTCAAAAATTTGAATCCTTACGTAAGGAAAAATTTGTAGAATATGATGAAGCTGATTATACCTTGAGAGAAATATCAATTCAAGATCAACAAATATTGATAGGTCCAAAAAGAATAACTAGATTTGAGAAAGCAAGAATAACAGGTGCTCGTGCTTTACAAATATCATTTGGTGCTCCACTGATGATCAAAGTAGATATAAAATCAAGGAGTTCCATTTCTATTGCAATTGAAGAATTAGAAACAAAATCATTACCTATATCAATTAGAAGGATATTACCGAATGGATTGTATCAAGATGTGCCATTAGAATGGTTGAAAACATAGTATGGTCGACTATATATTTTTATAACTTTTAATTTTATCTATTTGTAATATAATGATAGAAGAAGAAGAAGGTGATAAATCATCATTAGCTATTCCTCCTTTAAATTTGCTTTTTAATACATCATTATTAGGAAAACAAAATGTATGGGAAATAGATATTTCAAATCTATTAGAATTACTTTTAAAATTTATTAATTCTAGTGGAAAAAAAGATTTACGAATCTGTGGAATTGCAGCATGGTCTTCTTCCCTTATATATAGACTTAAAGTTGAAAGCATTTTTCGTTTGGAAAAACTAACTATGGAAAAAAGAAGTTATAATAAAAGTGACGAAAAAGAAATTCCTGTTTTAAATTTAATAGATTTTCCTTTTAGATTATCTTCAACATATCCTGTTTCTCTCGAAGATTTACTTAAGATATTGGAAAATATGGTTAATGAATTAGGAAATGCAAAACAAAAAAGTAATAACCAAATACAAATAGAACCAATAGAAGATTTTGATTTTGATCATTATTTAGTTAAATTTGAAAAGATTTTAGAAGAACATGAAGATTATTTAATGCAATCATTAAGATTTAAAGAAATCATCATCTTTAGTAAATTTATTGCAAAAATGGAACGTCTAGAGATCGCTAGATATTTTATAGCTTTACTACATCTTGCAATGGAAGGAAAGATCGATTTAGTACAAGAAGATAATCCTGTTGATATAAAAATTATAAAAAAAGTCAGTTTGACTCGATATTAAAAAATATAATTATTAAAAAGGCGTTTATCTTGAGAGAAGGGCTTCCTGAAAAAGAAACTGTTGCAAGAATTGAGGCTGCCTTATATTCCTCCGGAAGGCCTATGTCTATAGATGAATTACTTAAAGCAACGGGTTTAAATTCAAAGGAAAAAATTAGAAAAATTCTTTTGGATTTAATAAAAAAAATTAATTCTGTTTTTTATGCATTAGAATTAAAAGAACTTGATGATGGAAAATATGTTTTTCAACTTAAATCTGATTACGTTCCTGTAATAAGGAAATTTGCAAAACAGCCTCTACTTCAATCATCAGCTTTGAAAACTTTATCATATATAGTATATGAACAGCCAATTACATCAAAAAGGCTGGTCGAAATAAGAGGAACTCAAGCATATTCACATGTAAAATATTTGGAACAATTAGCATTTATTGAGCATGAATCAGTTGGAAGGTTAAAAGTGTACAGGACAACGAAAAAGTTTCAGGAGTACTTTGGAATATCTGATTTGAATATAATAAAAAATAGCATAATATCTAAACCTCAGAAAAGTCTTAATTAGAGATTTTACAATTTCTAACAATGCGAAAATCAATTGAAAGCTTGGACGGTAAAAAATATACTGGTGGTCGGCTAAATCCATCGAGAATGCGTCGAAAATCCGAGATTGATAGATATCCAAATGAACCTGTTTTAGGAAAAGAGAATAAGATTGTAATAAGAAGGGTTAGAGGAGGCAATCCTAAATTAGCAATTAAAAATATAGATTTTATTAATTTAAATGATACCCATAATAAAAAAACCATAAAAACAAAAATTATTCGAGTTTTAGAGAATCCTGCTAACAAAGATTATGAAAGAAGAGGAGTTTTGAGCAAAGGAGCTTTAGTTGAAACAGAATTGGGAATTGCAAGAGTAGTCTCTAGGCCTGGACAACATGGAAGTATGAATGCTATACTTACAAAAGAAGTTGCTCAAAATACTTAAATTAAAATAATCTTTTTAAGTCAATTGATAATTTTTCAATTATTATTCTTTCTTCAATCTTTTACGAAAATTAAAATAGTTATATTTAATTTGAAAGTTTATGAAAGATTATGACCATTTTATAATTTGGTTAGATTATTTCAATAAAAATCTCTCAAGAAAAAAAGGCAGACGCATCAAGAGAGAAAATGCAATATATGATCCTACATTTTCAGAATTATATGAAGCAGCCGTTGCAGAAGGATTAGATATAACCTTAGATAGTTCTAATGATCATGCCAGATTCCCTCGGCGATCCTATGTACGATCAGGATATATCATGATTCCTAAAAACCCAGATAAAAAAAAATCGGATATAATTTCTTCTTTATCGTCAAGAATAATCTCCAAAAGAAATAAAATCAAAAGAACAAAATAGTATAACAATTATTTATATAAAACTTATTTTAATTTCTTTTATCAATTTTATTAACTTATGTTGACCGAAGAATATGAAAATAAGTTATACTTCAATATTATCACTTGACAGAGGTAGGTGAAATTATTCATAAGGCGAAGAGTGGTCGCCTTATCTTAAAACTTTATGAACAAACAACAATTAAAACTGGAGATACAATTGTAGATTCTCAAGGAAAAAAAATTGGAAATGTAAATGAAATTATAGGCTCAGTGAAATCGCCTTATGCTTCAGTAATAATGTTAAAAGAGAGTTTTAAAATAAAATCAGGAGAAAAAGTCTTTAAATTTATTAATAAGAATGCTAAAAAATATTTTCCAAAAGGTTTTAAAAAATCATATAAAAATCAAAAACGGAGGCGTCAAATGTAATAATGGTTTTTTTAGAATATTGTAATAATTGTCCAGAATGTAACTCCAATTTAATACAGGATTTCAGCAAAGGCGAATTTCTTTGTCAACATTGTGGATATGTTGTACTAGATGAAGTCAATGATTATGGACCTGAATCGTTAACAAAAGATCTAGAAGAAAAGAACCGTATTTCTAGAGCTAGCGGAGCCATGAGTTTTTCTCAACATGATTATGGTTTGAGAACTGAGATTGGAAGTGGATTAAAAGATTATGGAGGTAAAACAATTAATTCTCAAATGGCAGAACATCTGACAAGTTTAAGAAAGTGGCATTCTAGAATTCGAGTATCGTCATCTAAAGATAGAAGATTATCGAATGTTTTATCGAAAATTACTGAGACATGTTCTAATCTTAATTTACCTAAGATACTAATTGAAACTGCTGCAATGATTTATAGAAATTATGAAAAAAATAATGAAGCAAAAGGCAAATCTGTCTCTTGTATTGCTGCTGCTACAATTTATTTGACCTGTAAAAGATGTTCTATTGTTCGATCTTTAGATGAAATTATGGAGGCAACGGGAATATCTTCTACAGATAGAGCCAGTTTAAAACTTGCATCAAAATATTATAGAATAATGTGTATGGAATTAGGAATATATAATGACGCCTCTAATGAATATGCTAAACTTAATAATAATAATAATAATAATAAGTTATCAAATAAAAATGAGGACAATGTTAATACTTCATTTTCATTATATAAATATCAATTAATTAAATCAAATGAAAATGGTTCTCAATATAAACCAAAAAATATTTTGAATAGTATTTCACAATCTCTATCAATAGATCACTATATTGCAAAATTAATTAATTTAGCAAAACTGGACACAAGAATCGAAAGACTTGCCATTGATTTAGCACATAAAACTTCAAAAAATTTACTTGTGGATGGGAAATCTCCTAATGGTATTGCTGCCGCTTATATTTATTTATCTTCAGTCCTTTTAGGAATGAACATACTTCAAATTGATGTATCTGGACTTGCTGGAGTAACAGAAGTAACTATTAGAAATCGTTGTAAGGAAATACTATGTAGCTCAAAAATTATCATCACAGTCAAAGCAACTTCAAAGTAAATATATATTTTTTTAGATTCATATATTAATTTCATATATAAGAGGATTTAATTATATTTATGCCGGATTATTTTGAAATAGAAAGATTGGTTGAAGATTTAGCTAAAATATACTCTACGGCTTGTGCTACATCATGGTACAAAATAAATAATATCTTTAATCCAACTCTGGATGAATTTAGGAATAAAGTTATTGAATTTATGAAACATTTTGAATATACACTTTCTACTTTCCCTGATACTTCTGAAAGTGATAAATTTAAACAATATGCAAGAAAATTGTTAAAAAAAGAAATAGAAAAAGTAGTAAATGGTCAAAACAGGGAAGTAGAAAAACGCTATAAATATTTTGTCGATTATAGATAGTTATTGATATAATATATAATATTTTAATAATAAAATTATATATTTTATAAATTTGTTCTAGTTTTAAAATTTATAGTTATTCTTATAATAAGATAAAAATTGACTTAACTATAAATATTGTTTTTTTGCAAAAAACTTAATTCATGTTGCAGAATAGACCTGATTATGATATTATAATAGCTGGAGGTGGATTAGCCGGTATGATTGTCGCTGCATCCGCTGCGTATTACTCAAAACAATCTTTCAAGATTCTCGTAATTGACAGAAATTCCTTTTCAGAGTTAGGAAAAAAGACAATTAATGGATGGATCTGTGGTGATGCTGTTGGAAAGAATAGCGTCGATTACATGACAAAGAGAATCAATATTTCTTGGGGATGGCCAGAAATTGAACATCCTGTTAAAGGGGTTATAGCTTATTCGCCTGATCATAAAACTGGAATTTCTTTTGATGGTGATGGCTATATTCTAAATAGAAGACTTTTACCCCAAAAACAGTTAAACGACGCTAGAAAATTAGGAATTGAAATAATGGAAAATATCGCCCTTCGATCATTATTGGTAGATGATAATTTTGTTATTGGGGTAGAAGGAGAAGAACTAAACACGAAAAAAGTAATTAAAAAAACTGCAAAATTAATTATTGATTGTACCGGTGTAACGTCGGTATTAAGATCAAATTTACCAGTAAAATCATATATTCAAAAAAAAATAGATCGTGATGATTTAGAATCAACTGGACGATATATATATAACTTCAAGGTAAATGGAGAAGATAAAACATATTTTGACCCCGATTATTGCATAATTCATCTTGATCAACAGATAGCACCTGGCGGCTATGCATGGGTATTTCCCAAAGGACGAGAGAAGGTCAACATTGGATTAGGTGTACAACAACGAGCCTTTAATTCTTATAATAAAAATCATGGTACTAGTAAAAATCTGAAAAACCTCATAGATGAATATGTTAAAACAAATCCAGTTATTACAGCTCCTGAACTCCCTAGTGCAGATGAAGACCAAGGCAATACATGGGGAACTTGGCAGGTTTCAGTTAGAAGACAAAATGATTGTATGGTTTGCAATGGATATATGTTAGTGGGTGATTCAGCATGGATGCCAAAACCTTTGGATGCAGGAGGGATTGGGCCTGCAATAATTGCAGCAACTATTGCTGGAAAAAATGCTGTTGAAGCTCTTCAAGCATCAGATGTCTCTGAGGAATGCCTTTGGAAATATAATATTGATTTTATTAATGATTATGGATATAAAACAGCCGGACTAGAAGTTTTTAGACGGATGTTACAGACTTTATCAAATGAACAGATTGATTATGGAATGAAATATTTTCTTTCAAAGTTTGATATAGAGAAAATTTCTATTGGTGAACATCCAGAATTCGGTACTTTAGATAAGGTTGGAATGCTAATAAGAGGAGCATTAAATAAAACTTTAGCTGAAGACTTAAAATATACATCTCAATTAAATAAAAAATTAATAGACCATTATCATGCTTATCCCCTAAAACCAGAAGGATTTACTACTTGGAAAAACAAATTAGATGTATACCTAAATGAAGCGTATTCAAAGTTCAGACAATAAATAAAATGATTTTCAAGATCTATAAGGAATAAACCATGGGGATTTTTGAACCTTCGATTTTTTTAGCAATATTTCCGTATTTATTTATTTCATTGTTTCCAATCTTTGGAATAATAATTGTAACAAGATCGTTATTTAAAAATAAATAATATAATTCTCTATTATTAAATGATAATAATAATTTATTTGCTGAATTAATACATAATATATAATTTAATTCAAAAATATACTTTAAATATAATTTGTTAAATTACTTTGTAGCTGAAATAATAACTGAACCTCCCATCATCTTCTTCTTAAATTTGACATTAGAAAAATTCTTTTTTAATCGTGAATATAAAATATGATTTTCTGGCCATTTTGTGTATGTACCATATAATGTTTTAAATTTAAGGCCATTTTTTCCTGCTACAATATATGCAAAAATTTTTAGAATATATTTTAAATATATACTAACTGCCATGCGTATAATTTTTTTATCGGGTTTTCCCAAGTCTACTATTATAAATATTCCACCTTTTTTTAAAATTCGATGTATTTCAGAAACTGCTTTTTCTAAATCAATTGCATCCCTTAAAGAATAACCACACATTACTATATCAAACGAATTATCTTTAAAAGGGATATTCTCAAATATTCCACAAGATAAAGATTCTACAATTATATACTCTCGAGAATTTTGCAGCATCTCAAGCAAGGGATCGTACATTATTATTATTATCTCATTTGCAGTAATTTTTTGGGTCATTAATGACATATTTCCAAAACCTGATCCCGCATCAAGTACAAGATCACCTGGTTTTACATTTTCACTTATGCCTAAATATCGATAAGAATCGTCTTTTCCAAGAGAGATTACTCTATTAACTTTATCATATACGGGAATAATATCACGAAGAGTAGAAAGTACTTGTTTCCAGTATAAATAGCCTAAACCTGACACTTTTAAATTAGATTAACAGGTGGCTTGTATATTTAGATAATTGCATAGTCTATATAATAATTATCCAGAAGGTATTTGCAACCAAATATTGATAAATGACATAATCTAACAATTAATATGGCTCGTGAATTTATTTGTCAGGATTGTGGTTCCCTTTTAGCTCATTCTAATGAATTAACGCTTGAGAGTATGAAAGATGTTCATTCTCAGCTTTGTATTATTAAAAGACAAAAATATATTGCTGCTCAATCTATTCAAGATTTCCCTTCAACCCCTCCTTCTATGATGCAATCTACTGTACAAATTCCACAAGGTTCTGCTAGTAATTTATCAGCAGCAGCTCCTACAATTAGTAAACCAAGTATAGGTGAAACAACTATTTCTCTTACTGGCACTGGAACTGATCATTCCAAAGCCGAAGGCCCTATTGATACTACATTTAAAACCAAAAGACAAAAAGCAGGAACATTCAAAGGTATTAGTGTCTGGGGACCTGTTGATCCTCCAGGACAATTGGGTATCTGGGGAGACAGTGTCTGTGTAGATTTTGATATTTGTATAGGTGATGGAGCATGTATTGAAGCTTGTCCTGTAAATGTATATGAATGGATGGAAACACCTGGTCATCCAGGCTCTGATAAAAAACCTCTAATGGCCAGAGAAAAAGATTGTATTTTCTGTTTGGCATGTGAAAATGTTTGTCCACCTCAA
>DASUUM010000036.1:0-2934 GCA_036374075.1 Nitrososphaeraceae archaeon | reverse complement strand
AACTTTTTTCTTTGTAATGCATACAGAGATGATAAAAGAAAAAATATAGATCAAGAATTATTGTAATTAGCAATAAATATAGAAAAACAAACGATGAAAATTTCTATATCTCCAGTTTTATTTCTCATCTGTTTTCTGCTTTTATTCTCATTGATAATAAGACAAAATCCATATTCTTAAAGAACAAAATCCTTTGTTCTAGCAACAGTTGCCTCTTATCACGGGTTTTAACATATAACAAGGTTAAAGAATATTTCTTTAATAAAAAAACAAACTATATTCTTCGTGTTATCAGGTTCTATTAAATCATATTATGCCTTTTTTATATAAAACAATAACAACTGCAGCTGTTGCTGGGATAGCAATTATTATTGCATATACTAAAGTTACAAGAAAAATGGGAGATATTAGACCGGTGCTAAATTGACCAACTGGTGAAATAATACCACCACCAGCTTTCTGTTTGTTGCTTTCAGATTTAGATATTGATGATGAAGTCGTATCAGGATTCTGATATACCAAGGTGTTAAATTCTGTGTATGCTTCAGTATCTCCAATATTTTCAATTCTAACAGTTATTGGTCCAGGTTCTGAAAAAGTATATTGAATAGTATCTGCACCTACTTCAGTTATTCCTGACGCCTTTTCTAAGGTCTTGTTATTTTGTATAATTACAATATCATATGGTACAAGATGGAGTTTTTTATTTGATGGCATTTCAAAAAAGTCTATCAAAAAAGTTGAAGGTTTATTTGTTTGTAAAACTTTAGGACTCCAGCTCATATCAATATCATATTTTTCATCATTTGAAAGAGTATGAACTGGAAATCTAGAGAGTTTGTTACCCTTGTCATCAACTGGATAATCTGGGATTGGGATAATTTTATTTTTATTTTCTTCTCTTTCTTCTTCTTGTTCATCTTTTTGGGATTCTTTAACATCAACTACTGCGGTCATCCATGGATGAAGAGTACAAAAATAGCTAAATATTCCAATTTTATTGGTAAAGTTGTATGACCATGATTCTCCTGGCGCAAATAATCCACTATCAAATATACCATTAGCTGTTCCCAACTTGTTAGTTAACAAACTTTGAATACCTGAACCTACTCCACTTGTAACAGTATGAGATTCTCTATCGTTGTTAATCCACTTTACTATTTCTCCAGATTCAATTTTAAGTTTAGAAGGATTGTACCATTTCCTTTCTTCGAGATTGGTTATATCTATTGATGGATTTGCCGACCCTTTTGGAATAGTTACTATATGTATTCTAGTAGCATTATTTTTGTCTTCTTTTTGTGCATAAATATTATTAGTATTATTATCTAAACTATAAAAAAGAAAAAATAGAAATGACGCTAGTAATAAAGTAACAAAGTAAGAGTAGGAGTAAGAATAAGAATAATAATGACTATGATAACTAATATGAACTACCATATTAATAATACTCCTTATTCACTAAAATAGATTTCTTTTAAAATTAAAACAAATAATAAAAATAGTGATATATAATAATATTACAAAATCCTACTTCAAATATAATCATAATTTTCTATTATCACATAGATACTACAATTAGTATAGTTTTTCCTATGTTTTATTTTCATTTTTGTCTAATTTAAGGAATCAAGTTGTAACTATTATATAAATAATAATAATAATAATAATAATGGTAGTATCATCTTATCTTGTTGTTCTCACTAATTTAGTCATCTATATATTTCCATTTTCAAATATATAATCATGATTCTATCTTTTATTGTAATTGTAAAATAGATTTTTGTTGTAAATTTTGATGATAACTATTGAGGAACATATGCTTCTTTAAAATCCTTATTTGAATAAATCTTATCCTCTTTTCTTTTCTTTTTTGTTTTTGTTGTTGTTGTTGCAAACTTTGGTCTGTATTTGCCAAGTAAAAGTGAATTACCTACAACTGTGACTGAACTCATAGCCATTGCAGCTGCAGCTAGAATTGGAAGCCAAGCATACATTCCTGCACCTACTATAGGAACCAAAGCACCAGATGCTATAGGTATTAAGCCAGTATTATATGCAAATGCCCAAAACAAATTTTGCTTTATCTTTGATACTGTTTTTTTTCCTAAATCCAGTGCAGTTACAATATCTCTTATATCATCTTTTATCAATATTATTCCGCCAGTCTCTTTGGCAACATCTGTTCCTGATCCAATAGCAATCCCTAAATCTGCTCTTGCTAATACTGGTGCATCATTGATGCCATCTCCAACCATTGCTACTTTTAACTGTCCTTCTTTATCAGATTTTAATTTAGCAATTACTTGTTCTTTTTCTTGTGGTAATACTTGTGCTATCACTTTACTAATTCCTAATTTTGAGGCAATTTGCTTGGCAGTTCTTTCATTATCTCCAGTAAGCATTATTGTTTTAATTCCTTTTTCCTTGAGTAAGTCAATTGTCTCTCTTGCATTATCTTTAATTGTATCTGCTAGTGCAAATATTCCTGCAATTTTGCTATTTATAGATACAATGATTGCTGTCTTGCCTTGATTTTCTAATTCACTTAATTTGTGATCCAAGCTCTCTGTAACTGGTATTTTGTTATCATCCATGAGTTTTCTATTTCCAATGAGTATTATTTTATCATCAACTTTAGATCTAAGACCATGTCCGGATATTACTTCAAAGGATTGAGGATTGTTAATATTCAATCCTTTTTCTTTCGCTTTTCTCACAATTGCTTGTCCTAATGGATGCTCTGACCCTGCTTCTGCAATTCCAGTTAATCGAAGTAACTCTTCTTGTTTGTATATGATGTTATTATCCAGGATAATTATATCGGTTACTTCTGGCTTTCCTTTAGTTAAAGTACCTGTTTTATCAAAAACAACAACATTAATCTTCTTTGCCATTTCCAAAAATTCCCCACCCTTAAATAATATTCCATTT
>DASUUM010000035.1:0-4629 GCA_036374075.1 Nitrososphaeraceae archaeon | reverse complement strand
TTTGTAATAGTAAATTGGTCTTTTATTGTTGTTCCATCATTAGCATAAAACTTACCTCTAAAGGTTGTTCCATTGTTTATCACATCTACATTCAAAAAGCCAAATCCCACATACTGGTTAGCAACGTAATCAGCTTGTCCGGTCAAAGGATACACACTTGCACCTCCTGTACCTGCTGTAACAAATATCTGGCCTTCTGGGTCATTATAGTTATTGTTATTATAGGTACCATTATCTGTAATTATTGGATTCTTTGGATTATCGTTGTTAAATATTATTGGATATGACCTTTGGTAGTTATGATTATGTGCCTGCAATATAAAATCTACGTCATATTCAGTGAATAGTGGATGATAGGTCTCTCTCAATTCCTTTTCTGCTCTATTGCCTTTACCAGTATCTGCTGGTGAGGTATATGCTAGACTATGATAATAGACGACAATCCAATCTATATTAGGATTTGAGGATGCCTTAGAAAGGTCATTATTTACAAAGGTGTACTGCTCGGAACCCTCTTCATATGGAAGTTCTGTTGAGATTACAGTGAAGTGAACATTTTCGTAAAGAAATAGTATTGGTCTTTTAATCCAAAATAATCCATATAATCTTCAAGTTTTTTTGTTGAGTCAGTTTCATGGTTTCCAATTGCTATTTTAGTTTTATCTGCTATAGGGCCTATGATTTCAAGCCAACACTTGGCAGTACTGTTATATGATAAATCTCCAAGTGCCAAAACAAGTTCTGGGTCCTTATCCACAATATTTTTTACAGTATCTATTGTGTCAGATGTACATCCCCAATCACCTACAGCAGCAAAATTAAAATCTGCTAAAGTAACAGCTGTTTGAGGTAATGAAGAAGAAGAGGAAGTAGAAGAAGCATATGCATACTGATTTTTAATAGTAATTCCGCTTTTTTCTATGCTAATTGATGGAGTTGCCGTCATCATTATCATTATTGTAAGAGAGAAAATAATAAGAATAATAGAAACTATTAGTATTCCAGACCTTAATAATGTCATTCAATATCCATCGGTATACTTTTATTATATATACCAACATTCTTTTCTCAATTTTGAAAAAATAATATCATCAATATCTACAATACTGTATACCTGGTAAGCTTATGAAATTATTTCTTATTGTACTATCTCTTAACTGTTTGTGGCAGGAACTATTCTATACAGGTTTCCCTCTTTACCAAATGAAAGTACATACAAATAGCCATCAGGTCCTACTTCTATATCTGTAATAACACCAAATCCATGACCAAATACTGCTCCCTGTTGTTCAAGCTCTTCTATAGTTCCAATTCTATCTTCAAGAGGTCCATCCAGTAGTAATCCTGTTCTCTGTTCATCTAATTTAAAGTGGTAAAGATTGCCATACTTGGCATCACCTACAAATATATCATGTTCATATTGCTCACCTAATCTATCTGAATTAAGAAAAGAGATAGCAGTAGGAGCAACATCCCATACAAATTCAGGAGAACTATATTTTCCTTTTCCATCAAAATCCACCAAACCATAATCTCTCTCCTCTTCCTCCGCATTTATTGAAGAAGTAGGAATTACCTCCTCTACTTTCTTATGACCATCATCTAATGTCCAAAATCCTTGAATAGATGCCCATCCACTATTAAAACCCGGTTCAACAAGATTAATCTCATCACCAAAGGTTGGACCATTCTCTGTATCCCACAAATATCCTGTAACAGGATCAAAATCTATTCCAAAACTATTCTTTACTCCAATGGCGTAGTATTTGTTGAGTGGATGTTCATTCCCAAAAATACCTTCATTGCCACCTACTACTGCACCATCTTGGGTAATTCTCAATATACCAGCTCTTCCATCAGGTTCTATACCATCTGCATAATTTTGAGCTTTGGTTTGAGAATCTGGATCATTTGTTCTATCAAATGCAGTTGGTCGCTGATCTCCAATAGTAAGATAAAGATGATTATCAGGTCCGATTTGAAGCGCGCCACCAACGTGAGAATCATCCGGTGTAGCAGGTAAGTCTAGTATAAGAGTAGGATTTACTAATTTAGTATTATTTTCTACTAGTTCATATTTGTAAACACGATTCCCTGCTGGTGTGTCGTCTTTTGAGTCTCCGGCTTCAGTAAAAAACAAGAAAACGTATGTAGGGGAAGAAGGAGGAGATCCACCTCGAGTAGTAGTAGTAGTTGTTTCAGTTGTTGTTGTTGCCAATGTCGCACTCTCTTCCTGTTCTCTATTCTCCTCCTCATCCTCTTCCTGCGGCGAAGCAATAGCAATCCCCAGCAGACCTCTTTCGTCTTTAGACGTTACATCAACCTGAAGTAATGGTTCTGGTAAAATTTCACCGTTTATAATACGCTGAACAGTTCCTTGACCTTTCTCCAAAACCAAAATATCATCTGGTCCTAAAAATGCCATTGAGGTAGGTGATTTTAGTCCCTGATAGACTGTTTCGACAATTAGGTTAGGATCATTGAGAGTTGGTCCATCAGGTGATACTGCTGGGCGAGCATAGGCAGAACTAATAATAGAAAAACCACTATTATAACCTACAATTGATAGTAAAGTCAAAGATAAACCCAAAATAAAGGCTAAAGCAAAAGTTGCAGTCGTTGAATTTACTCTGGAAAGGGATAGTATAGAAAATGCAGACATCATTGGTGTATTTATTCTATATTTATCATCATTACTAATCATACCAAGTCTTTGTCCGATTATCATATAATCGCTGCTGTTGATGGTGTAATACTAGTATAATATCCTTTTAAATAAATTTACTATAGAATATCTCTATCTACGTATTATAAAGGTCATATGAATAAATAAAGATTAGTTTCAATATCATGTACTCTTTCTAAACATAGAATTGTTTACTATACGCCTCAATTTTTATTATACCATATATTATACTACAAAATTCAATTCTTGAATATGGGGCTAAAAATATATCTTTTAATAATGGATTTTAAAAGATTTTATTTGTATAAAATTTTTCTATAAAAATGAACTACTTTTAAAAATAGTAAAGAATAATACAGTACTTTTGGTTAAAATTTTAATTCAAACCTTTTTATAACATAGACACATAAAGTAACTTAGAAGGTTGGTTATCGTGAATAGGTATTTATCTATTGGTTTTGCTTCCCTTTTTTTTGTAGTTGGATATTTCGAAATAAATAACAATGTAATATTATCTTCAAATCGTACCTCTGCTAATATTGTATTTAGTCTTGAGGCGCTTTTTAAAGATATCTACTACCTAAGCAATTATTATTTATATGATAAAGATCATCCCTCTTTAGAATTTTATAATATACCTTTAGCAAATGCCCAGCAAAAGGAAGGAAATGATATTAATAACAATAACGATGAAAATGATAAATATGTAATATTATCATTTGATAGAGGATACAAAACAACATTTACGAAAGCAATGCCAATACTGGATAAATATGATTTTAAAGCAACTCTATTTATTGCCTGTGATCGTACTGAAAGTCCAAAAGGTCTGACTTGGGAGCAATTAAGGCAATTACAAAATGAGGGACATGACATTCAATCTCATGGATCAACTCATATAAAACTTGTTGATCTCGATACATATGAAGAAATAGAGTCCATAATTAGAGAAGGAAAGGAATGCTTACAAGAAAAAGGCTTTAATCCCACAGTATTTCAAGCTCCCTATAATAAAGGTGGAGATGATCCAAAAATAGCAGAGATTATTAGTAAATATTTTGATTTCGGATTTACGGGTCATGCTAAATATATGTTTCTAAACTGTGATGGATATGAAAAGTTTGATTACGGTAAGAATAATTATGAAGGAGCCACTGATTGTAATCCATATTCTTCTGATGGAACTATTAAACCTACAAATAAATTTGCAATTAAAGAATGGTCACATGATAGAGAAAAAGATAAAATCTACGAAAGCAAATACCTAAATGAAGATCCTCATGGTAAAAAGGTCAACGAGGCTGTACTAGAAAATTTTATTAAAATATTAGAAAGGCAAACAGAATTTAATAAAGATGGAGAGATAAATGCAATTCCAATTGTTGCCTACCATAGATTAGATACCAATAAGGACTTTGATACATCACCAGAACTATTTGAATTAGAAATGAAATATCTGTATGAAAATGGTTACAATGTTATAACTATTTCTGACCTTGGCTATGATGAAAGCCAAGAACGGTTTTATATAAAAAATAGATAACATAGGATCTGAAATTATTATATTTAGAATGAAATCCATCAGGAATCTAAAGCCAAACAAATAAATTAATATTTAAGTATTGATGTTATGATATATCTTATTATATAATTTAAGTCGAATTTAGTTAATTTGAATAAATATTGGTTACAGTGTATAAGTTGATTTTGAAATATAATTGTTCATATCATGTTAAATAATTAACTAATTTAAATCCATCCCAATAAAATGAATGACATATAAGGATGAACGAAATGGCTATCTAGCTATCTTTGATTCTGTATCAAACAAATTTGCTACCTGTTCTTTAGTAAAAGCATAATCCCATACTTGAATATCATCTAATTGTCCGGTAAAATTACCATTTATCTTTTCTTTGTCAGTGAAGGAATTTGCTCCCAAT
>DASUUM010000034.1:0-2558 GCA_036374075.1 Nitrososphaeraceae archaeon | reverse complement strand
TAGAAAAAATTGAAGCATCAAATTCTTTAACTAAAGAAATCCAATACGATTTAAAACTTGCCAATCAACATGAAATGCAACATCAAGAACTGATGATATATGATTTTCAAAATTATTTTGAAAGATTTCCAGATTCTGCTGATAATTACAGGCCTTTTAAAATAAATAATAATAATATTGAAACAAAAGTACACAGTATTCGAAAAAAAGATATGGTAACAATTCCAGGCGGACTTTTTGATATTGGATTTACCGGAGATGGATTTTCATATGATAACGAATTACCAGAACATAAAGTATATCTTTATGATTATGAAATTGATTCAACTCCTGTATATAACGGTAATTTTATGAAATTTATAGAAGAAGGAGGTTATGAAAAATACAAATATTGGCTTTCAGATGGATGGGATCTTGTTCAAGAATTAAAATGGTGTGCTCCCCTTTATTGGTTTAAAAAAGGAGATGTGTGGATGAAAAAAGATTTCTTCGGCGTATCTCCTATTAATTTAGATGAGCCAGTAATGAATGTTAGCTACTATGAAGCTGATGCATATGCAAATTGGGCAAAGAAAAGGTTACCAACAGAAGCAGAATGGGAAAAAGCAGCTAGTTGGAATGATGATATAAAAAAGAAAACAAAATATCCATGGGGAGATCGAATTCCGACTCTAGAACATGCAAACTTGTTAGAATCTTTTCTATGGAGACCATCTAAATGTGGTTCATATGAAAAAGGCAAGAGTTTCTACGGATGCTATCAAATGATCGGTGATGTTTGGGAATGGACATGTTCTGAATATTCTTTGTATCCAGGTTTTAAATCTAAGTTCCCTGAATATACTGATAAATGGGCAATAAATCAAAAAGTCTTACGTGGTGGATCGTTTGCTACACCAAGACGACAGATTCGGAATAGTTATAGAAACTATTTTAAACCACATGAGCGAATTCTATTTGCAGGATTTCGATGTGCTAAATAAGTTAGTTAATTAATTTTAAAATGGTGTTAATAATGCTATATTAAACCATTCATTTTTATCCACAAAATTTTTTTCTACTTTAAAGTTACTTTTATTTGCTAATTCTTCTATTGATTTTAGAGTATATTTGTAAGAGTATTCTGTGAGTATCGTTTCTCCTTTTTTAAAGACAAAAACCTGGTTTAATTTATTTATCTTTACTTTATGTTTGACTTTTGAAATTAAATGCATTTCAATTCTACTTTTAAGTTGATTATAGTAGGCAAAGTGTTCAAAATTTTCTAAATTAAATTCTCCATCTAATTCTTTATTTATTCTATCCAAAATATTTAAATTAAATTTGGCAGTAATTCCTTCTACATCATTATATGCAGCCTCGAGAATATTTTTTTTCTTTTGTAGATCAAATCCTATTAATAATGAATCTTCTTTATTGACCTTTTCTCTTATATTTCTTAAAAATATTATTGCATCTTTTGGTTCAAAATTTCCTAAACTTGATCCTAAAAATAATATTAATTTATTATTAGGAATATTGTTCTGAGAATTAAGAAATTTTGTTACTGTTTCAATACCATCAAAATATTCAGCTGCTATAGGATGAATAATAATCTTTGGTAGATCATTCTGCAGTTTCAAAGAACTTTTATATAGGAAATCTTTAGAAATGTCAATAGGAAAATAATGGAGATTTCCATTTTGTTTTTCTAAAAAATATTTTAACAAAATTTTTGTCTTCCTTGAACTTCCACTTCCTAATTCTACAACAGAAACTTCTTTATTATCGTATAATTTTAATAATAACTTGATATTTTCTATGATAATTTTATATTCTGTAATAGTTAAATAATACTCAGGCTGTACACAAATTTGCTCAAAAAGTTCAGAACCTTTCTGATCATAAAATAATGTTGGATTTAGTTTCTTTCTTTTTTTACCTAGTCCATTCATTACTTCTTTAGCAAAATCTTCCAATATTGTAGATTCGTTATTTTTATTGTATGACAATATCGATTATATATATAAAAATATTATAAACTATATAATTAAATATCATAATTCTAATATTAAAGCATAATAGTTATTTTAGTGGAGGAGTCGCGAAGCCTGGTCAAACGCGCAGGACTCAAGATAACAGTAAAAATTAGTGATAAATCCCGTCCCTCAGGGGTTCGTGGGTTCAAATCCCACCTCCTCCATCGAAACCTCGGTTCGTTGTCCTTCATCATCAACCGAAAGCCTTATTCTTGGCAAACAATATCAAGCAAGTGATTCCAAATACGAAATGAGAGATCTCTATAACAGAAAAGTCCGATTAGAACGTTGGATCCAGAGAATACACACAGAACTAGCAGATAATGAGGCTGACAAACAGGATGTTTTGAAGTTTGTTACCTATCTACCAGAAAAAGACAAGAGTGTACTCTGGATTACCATTACAGAAAAAAGCATTTTTAGCTTGTTTATATGAATCAGGCAGTCGCCCAGAAGAATTTCTTAGACTCTCTAATTTAGATTGTAGAATAGATACAAATGGAGGAATATTGTTTTTAAGAGGAAAAACAGGAGAAAGAA
>DASUUM010000033.1:0-2237 GCA_036374075.1 Nitrososphaeraceae archaeon | reverse complement strand
CTATTCTGTACCATAAATGGTGGAGCCTGAATAGGAATTGAAAAAACCTTTATCTCTAATGGAATTACCTCTATTCCATTAGGTGCTTTTCTTTGAGAAATAACTTTTCCATGTATTCCCAATGATGTATGCTCCTTTAATTGCAAAACTTGCTCGTATATTAAATCCGGACATTGGCCTTTTTTAGCAATTATTTGGGTATCTCCATCTTTATCTCTTAACATGATAAATTGAATATTGCCATGGTCCCTAATGCTGGATATCCATCCCATTAGAGTAACTGTTTGTCCTTCAAAAGATGGATTTATCTCTGATGAAAAATGAGTTTTTCTCCAATTTCCTAATTCTTCTTCTTTTACTGTAATACTGCTACTACTATCCAATTTTAAACCCTAAATAACATAGTAAGAGATAAACTAGACTAATTTATCCATACCGTTTTAAGTTATCTGTAGATTTGTAGAAAATTAAAGTCATCTATATATATCTATTGAAGTTACGAACCTAAAAGAATCGATTCTCAAGTATACCGATTTATATAAGTTTTTTATAGTTAAAACATAACAAAATCGATATATAGTATAATTTATGCTAAGGTTCTATATACAATTAAAAGCCTATTTTTAGCATGTTTAAGTTGTCTGCATTATAACACGCACAATTTATATTATAAACCTAAATTAGTCAGATTTTAACCTATATCGTTGCAGATTATAAATCTTTCAAATGATTGAATTCTGAAATAGATACAAAGATTATCTGTTTTTATATCATAATATCATATAGTTTTTTATATATCAGCATTTATAAATATTAATCAATTATATCGTTATAAATGATGAAAAATTTTGTAATATGCGGGATTTTATCTATTATATTTTATAGTATTTCATTATATGGAAATATTTTTGGTGAAATTAATAATATTGATTATCAATTTCTATATAAATTTGGAGGCAAAGGAAGTGAAGATGGACAATTGATAGCTCCTCATAGTATTGATATAGATAAAGATGGATATGTATATGTAACCGATACTGGTAATGACAGGATTCAAAAATATAATCCTGATGGTAAATTTATTTTAAAATGGGGAGAAGAAGGAGTTGGAGATGGAGAATTTGACAAATTACATGATGTATACGTGGATCCGTCTGGTCAGTATGTTTATACATTGGAACTCAAAAATCATAGAGTACAGAAATTTACTCCTGATGGTAAATTTATTTTAAAATGGGGCTTTGAGAATACTGGCGGTCAAGGAGCTGAAAGAACTCCACATCAATTAACTGTTGATTACAATGGTTATGTTTATTTAACTGATAAAAATGCACATCAAATTTTAAAATTTGATGAAAATGGTAAATTTATACAATCTTACGGATCTAAGGGTTCAACAGAAGGAAAATTTCTTGAACCGCATGGAATAGTTTTTGATTCCGATAATACAATGTATGTAACTGACATGAAAAATTCACGAGTTCAAGTTTTTGACAAAGACTTTAATTTTATAAGACAATGGGGATCATTTGGAAATGGATCTGGACAATTTTCAGGTACTATTCCTGGAATAGATTATTATGAAAAAGAAGATCTGGTTTTTGTAGCTGATAAAAGATCAACTAATTTTCAAGTATTTGATGAAAATGGAAAATTCATAAGCAAATTCGGATCTAAAGGAAAACAAGAAGGACAATTTAATAGGCCTGAAGATCTTGCAATAGATCCAGAAGGAAAAGTGTTTGTAGCTGATACAGGTAATTCAAGGATACAGGTATCCGGTACTAAGTAATTATTCGATCAATCAAAAAAAATAAAGAAGAATAATTAAATTAATTTAATTTGTTATTAATTTATATGAACTGATTGATCATATTTCTATACCATAATAATAAATACCGATATGTCAGAATCAGCAGCTATTTCTCAATTAAAATTTCCTTTTTCTCTTAAGGAAGATCAAATCGAAGCAGTAAATGCATGGATTGATAATGACTTTAGAGGTACTATACTATATAGTACTGGAACTGGTAAGACGGAAATAGCTCTTGAATGCGCAAAAAGATTTGCTTTTGTATCCACATCCTCTCTATCTTCTCCTCTTCCATTTCTAAATATCCTATTAATTGTTCCTAGGATCATTTTAATCGACCAGAACATTAAACGACTTGTATCATATGGTATACCAAAGGAAAAAATAGGAGCATATTTTGGTGAAAGAAAAGAGATAAGAGAGA
>DASUUM010000032.1:0-14499 GCA_036374075.1 Nitrososphaeraceae archaeon | reverse complement strand
ATTCCAATAGCTGTATCTTTAGCTTCCTCTATATCAATAGATCCTTTGTTGCTTATGGTTCCTTTGACAATAGCTACAAGTTATGGATTTATAATGCCAGTAGGTACTCCTCCTAATGCCATTGTTTTTGGAAGTAAATATGTAACAGCTCCTAAAATGGCCAAAGCAGGCTTTCCATTAGATATTATTGGAATAATAATGGTTACAGCATTGACAACAATAACGGTACCGTGGATATTCGGTGGATAAACGAATCAAGGAAAATCTATTGTTATTATTAGATACAATTAATTAATAATAAGGTATTAAACACATAAATAATTATTTTTACCAACTAAATTAGTGTACTACAAATGAGCATGAATTTCAATTGGCCTGAGATAGCGAAATCAAAGAAAGGAGTAAGAACAAGCGATGGCAAGGCTTGTGGAGATGTAGTTGCAAAAGCAGGTGATATATTTTTTTGTCATTAAAGGTGCAATAAAAGAATATAGATATAGAATTCCAAAATTCAAAGTTGCTAATTTTAATGGAAATGAAGGGTTCTGTTAAGTTAAGCAAAAAAAGAGCTATAGCTGAGAACATCCTCTCATATTCTATTGAGTTTATCTTCTAAACGTGAGAGAACATCCAATGAGATAGTTATGTATGGATTATATTTGTATTTTCTGGGGTTAAGTTTTCGTAATGTATCAAGAGCAATAGAACCATTTGTACAGAGAAGTCATGTTGCTGTCTGGGAATGGTTACAAAAGTTCAATCCCAAACAAACCTATCCTTGTAAAAGAGTATCTGCATTTCTGGTAGATGAAACAATGATACAAATCGGAGATACAAAAGCATGGTTATGGGTAGCAGTTGAACCAGTACATAGAGTTGTACTTGGTGTTTACATCTCAAGACATAGAAATATGCTTGTTATTGAACACTTTCTATATTCACTGGTTGAAAAATATGGTAGACATATAGTATATTCAGATGGTGGTAGTTGGTATCCTGAAGCCTGTACTTCTTTGAGATTGGGACATCGATTACATTCACCTTATGAAAAGAGTATAATTGAAAGAGCGATTGAATATGTAAAGGATAGAACAGAACAATTTGATGATTGTTATCCTTGCAGGAAATTTGATTGTACACTCTCACATGTCTACAATTGGATTCGATTATTCGTATTCATGCACAATGGTATAAGAAGATCTCATCTAAAATTTAGCTTATTGATATATCTTGTAGGAGGTGATAAAAGTCATTAACTTAACACCACCTTTTATTCATTCACAATTTATTTAACTACATTTTCAAATTTGTAACTTATCTTTATTATTTTACTTTTGATTTTAAGTGACTATAATTAGCTATAAACGAAGTTTAGCTTGTTATTGCTATTTACTGAATTGTTATATTGTTTTTCTAATACATTCAAGTCTTATTGTTAGTGTATTAGTTAAAAATAATCAATATTTTTAGGCATTTCGTGAATGAATTATTTTATGAATATAAGTTATCAACAATTAATATATTATTTATATTTATATTTAATAGTGTAATAAATAAATACATATATTCTATTGTTCTAGCTTCATTAATGACACAAAAATATTCAAATTGTTTTGTAATTTTGGGATCTTTTATAGCAATTACCTTTATAGGAGGTGCAACATTTGCAGATTCTTTTGGTGTTATGGATCCAAATTTAGTTCAATCTACTACTGATGGATCCTTAGATGTAAATATTTCTCCTTCTCCTGAAGTCATTAATACAAATAATGAAGTTAAATTTAAAATCAATTTTTTTGAACCTGGTACAGATAAAATTCAGGTTCATGTTGATTATGATTTTCAAATATTAAATAATGGAAAAGAAATATTTTCTGCTGCAAAGCAAATTAGCCAACCCCTTCTTCATACAGCTGAAGGTTCTATTACTATTCCCTTTACCTTTTCTTCACCAGGGGAATATTCAATTAATATACCCGTTTTAGGAATAAACTTTATACCTATAAATCCAGAATATGCTAAATTCGAATTTACTGTAAAATAATTTTGGATAACTTTATCACTTTTTTTGTCTAACGTAACATTTTTTATTTTGTAAGGATTCTACTTTCTATTGTTTTGAGAGAAGAAGAGGCTTGGACTTTGATACGGCCTGTATGTCGAGAATTGGATGAATTAGTTAATTTAAGAAAAGTAAAATTCCTGTCTGGTTCCCATAATGAAAAAGAGGGCTCATATAAGATCTATCTTCAATGTAGTAAAATTCATCTTTCTTCAAGGTGTATTTTTGATAATATTGGGGATATTGAATATCAAAACAATAAACTAAGAATAGGTTTACGTAGTAACAAAATACCTTTAAATCTTATAGTTGATATCATATAAAACTTTTTTAAACCTACAAAATTTTTCTTTAGGAAGAACTATTTTCCATAGTTTCAACAGATTTCTGTAAATGAGTAACAAGATCTCGTAATATCTCTATCTTTCTCTTTGGATTAGTTGCAAAATTTATAACATCATTAATGAATTTACTAATTTCAATTGTCTCTTCTCCTAATACCTCGATTCCTTTTGAAGTTAGTAAATATGATTTTCCTGGTAATCCATATTGAATTCCAGATAGAAAGTAGCTTTGGTTCTCATTCATTTTTTCACTAATACTTTCATATTCTTTTATTACTTTATTCATATCATATTGAATGTCTTTTTCAATCTGATCAATTTTTTCTGTTAATTCATTAATAGATGCAAAGAGTTCCGACGTCACAATACTATTTTATATTGATCTTTTTTAAGCGTTTATAATTTCTTTATATGGATATATCTAAAAAAATTTATCTTAATTCCTTTTCTTGCTCTTCGATTTTCTTTAATTCTGTTATTAAAAATTCTTTATATTTCTCACGTTCTTGTTCAGTCATTTTGTCTAAATTCGAACTTAATGTAGATCCGATGGATGATACTCTATCAATTAGATCCATGGCCATAAATCTTCCTATACTTCCAAATCTAAACATCACATCTAACTGTTTTTGTAATATCTTTTGTATTGATTGAATATCTTCTGCAATTCCAACACCTTTGTGTGTAACTTTGTATTTTCCATTTTCTGTCTCTGAAATTAATCCCTCCTCTAATAATCTACCGAGCATAGGATAAATCAGACCAGGGGATGGTTTCCATTTTCCTTCGCTTTCATAAATTGCAAAATCTATGATTTCTTTTCCACTCATTGGTTTCTCTTTTAACAAGTTTAAAATATATTGTCTTGAGAATCCTCTGGGAATAACACTATTTACTCTTGAAAACCAATGAGATATCATGAATATAAATATATCACTAGCGATTTATTAATATTTCTTTTAATATCATATTATTGAAATTAAACCTTATCAGTATTAAAAAAATATATATTGAATTTTTACAATTATCGGATCAATGACTATGAAATGTCCTGTATGCGGAACTATGATGGTATGGCTCAATGGATCTATTAGTCATGATCCACCTATAAAATATTATTCTTGCAGACAATGTATGGTAGGTGTTTCTAAATATTCTGAAACTAATTATGATATTTATGAAATCAAAAATAGTAACAAATAAGTTTTAAACTATTTATTAAATTAATTAATCTCTTATTGTAATGCATAAAAAATCTATAAGAGATCGTATAGCGAATGATGATGATATTATAATACTTCCTGGAGTATACGATGCTTTAACAGCTAAAATTGCAGAGTATGTAGGATTTGAAGCAGCCTTTCAAACAGGATATGGTACATCAGCCTCTCTGTTAGGGATGCCTGATTTTGGATTTCTGGATGCAGGAGAAACCTTGGAAAATGCTAGAAGAATTATTAATTGTGTAGATATTCCTATTCTTGTTGATATAGATACAGGCTACGGGAACCCATTAAATGTTTGGAAAATAATTAAAGATCTAGAAAGAATTGGTGCAAAAGGAATTTTTTTAGAAGATCAAGTATGGCCTAAAAGATGTGGCCATATGACCGGCAAAGCTGTAATTCCAAAGGAAGAATATATTCTAAAATTACAAGCTGCAATAGATGCAAGAGAAGATAATGAATTTATCATAGTCGCGAGAACAGACTCTCTTGCGCAATTTGGAATAGAAGAAGCAATAGAAAGAGGAAAAGAATATAGAAAAATTGGTGCTGATGTAGTTTTTATTGAAGCACCAAAAACTATTGATCAAATGGAATTGATTGCAAAAGAAATTAAGGCTCCTCTATTAGCCAATATGATAGAAGAAGGAGTAACTCCTAATCTAACCGCTAATCAGCTAAGAAAAATGGGTTATAAAATGGTCGTTTTTCCATTATCTGCATTATATTCATCAACTTTTGCAATAAAACAGACTCTTCAAACCTTAAAGAAAACAGGTACGACTAAAGAATTGAAAAATAAAATGATTACTTTTCAGGAATTTAATAATCTTGTTGACTTACCTAACTATAATAAATTAGAAAAAAAATATTCATTTTAAATCTTTATTTCTTTTTCTTGATTTACTTAATAATCTCAATAGTTATATAGAATATTGATTTAGGATTTAAATTGTAGTTAATGCGACAAATAAAATCAGATCTTATTAAATCTATTTCAATTTTGAACAAAGATTCCAAAGTTAATAATAATAATTATAAAAATATTGTATCAGAAAATGAAAATGTAATAAAATCAAATAAACATTTAAAAAAAAATGTATGGATTGAGGCATATGGGTGTTCCGCCAATATTGCAGATTCAGAAATTATATTTGGAATGTTAAAAAATCATGGGTATAATATTGTTAATTGTATTGACGATGCGGATCTAAATATAATTGTAACTTGTTCAGTTAAAGATTCGACTGAACATAAAATGCTTCATCGCATTAAACAATTGACTTTAGATAATAAACCATTAATAGTAGCAGGCTGTCTTACAAAAACAGAACGTAAAAAAATAGAAAGAATTAATTCAAAAGTTAGCTTATTAGGTCCAAATTCTTTAGATAGATCGATTGAGTCTGCTAATCTTGCACTTTCAAACAATAAAACTGTATTTCTTGAGGATTCATCTATTGAGAAAATAAATCTACCAAAGATAAGATTGAATAAATCTATTAGTATTATAGAGATTGCATCAGGTTGTTTAAGTAATTGTTCCTTTTGTCAAACCAAAATTTCAAAGGGTAATCTTAAAAGTTATCGGCCTGGATCTATAGTTGCCCAAATAAAAAATGATATTAATGATGGTTGTAATGAAATTTGGTTGACATCAACTGACAATGGATGTTATGGGAAAGATATTAATTCAAATCTAGTTGAATTGTTAAAATTATGTAGTGAATTAGAGGGAAATTTTAAACTGCGGATTGGAATGATGAATCCAATGTATTTATCTGAGATTTTATACGATCTTGTAGCATTATATAAAAACAAAGAGAAGATTTTTAAATTCATACATATACCAGTTCAAAGTGGAAGTAATAAAATTTTAAGACAAATGTATAGAGGCCATAATGTTAATATTTTTAAAAAGGCTGTATATGAGTTTCGAAAATCTATCCCCGAAATAACAATAGCAACTGATATTATTGTAGGTTTTCCAACCGAATCTAGCGAGGATTTTAAATTTACAATGGATTTAATTACAGAAACTGAACCAGATATCGTAAATATATCAAAATATAGTCAGAGATCAGGTACAGTTTCTTCAAAGCTAAAGAATATATCCTCTGATCAAAAAAAATTTCGTTCTAAAATTTTACATAATCTGTCTCGTGATATTTCAAGAAAAAGAAATTCTTTATGGAAAGATTGGATTGGGGATATATATATTGATGAAATAACAAATACATTAGTGCAAGGAAGAAATTATGCCTATAAATCTGTAATTATAAATAATGCTGAGAAATTAAATCTTAATATAGGACAAATAATTAAGGTCAAGGTGATAGATTCTTCTCAATATTCACTTTTTGCTGAACCTTTAGATTTCAATTAAAATCGTAGAACATATTTGTCAATATATTTTATATGTGTTCATAAAATGGTAGTATTAAATCTATTAAATATTGTTAATCTGATTGATCTTTATATATAGAGGTACAAACTAATTTATAGATGAAAAATTATTTATTATTTATGTTTTGCAGTTGTAGATGTATAAAATGTAAAAGTCAAAATTTAGATTATTTCAAATTTATAGCTTCTGATGGATTTGACGAAGTCCATCATACTTGTAGAGCATGTAAAACTCATTTTAACCATCTTGATGGTGATATCTATGATTATTGTAAAGAATGTAATTATAATTTTTAAGCTATTTTTATGTTTTAAAGCTATCTATTAATTTTTTATGGTATAACCCATTGCATTGATTCTTTTCAACAATTTCAACATTCTTGATATATTTTTCATTTGTACTAGTCTTAAAGAATTCAAAACATAAATTACAAAGTTTCATTATATCATTAATATGAATTTAGTTTTATATTATCTTAATCCATTTTTATATCAACACTTAAAAGTGAGAAAATTATTTATTTAGTGGATGGCTGCCCGAAAAAATACATCGAGAAAAAAGAGGTTGATTAGAAAGGTTAAACAAAATAGACCGGTGCCAGCTTGGGTTATTATTAGAACACATAGACAAGTTCGATCTAATCCAAAACGTAGATTATGGAGAAGATCTGATGTAAATGTTGGTTAAAAATGGTGATTTATGAAATATGTCAAAATCTGAAGAAAATGCAACTCATGTATATACAATTAATCTTGGAAAGGCCTGGTTAACTCCTCAATATAGAAGAACTGATAGAGTAATCAATATGATTAAAGAATTTGCCAAACGTCATATGAAAAATGAAAATATAAAAATAGATCAAGAATTAAATAGAGAAATCTGGAAAAATGGCAAAACAAATCCACCAAGAAAAGTTCGTGTACGAATGTCTCTTGATGATAATGTTGTTTTAGTTTCATCATATCAAGAAAATTTAAAGGAAAATGAAATAAAAAAAGAAGAAGAAAATAAGGATCCTACATAAGAAAAAATTAGATAAATTTTATTTCCAATTTAGAATACTCTTAAAATGGCATTCCCTTTTATTTTAAAATTTTATCATTATATAAATTCTTAAAATTTATTAGATAAATTTAATTAAAAGGAATTTCTTTAGATGACGATTTATCATTTTCTTCAGGATGAATTTTATATTTTCTTGCCATTAATAGTAATATACTACTGAACAATAATAGTACTATTGCTAATCCTTGAGCTCCTCCATTAGGGATTAAAATTAAATATATAGCTGAAAATACAATACAGATAAAAGCCTGTAAGCAGTATTGAATAGATGATGCTAACCTAGCCTTTTTTGCAAAAAAAGTAATTCCAAATAATGCAATGCTAGGATAAATAGTCAGCAAGATAAACTGATCAATGTCTATTTCATTATGTGTCAATATTTAAATTAATAATATTGTTCATAAAATATTTTTCTTTCCTTTTGATTATAAAATATTAATCAAAGATCGGAAACATTTCAGTTGCCATTTTACTATTAACAAGAGATAATGCATTTTCAAAAGGTAAGTTAGCGATATCATCAACACAAAAAGGACCGTATTTATACATATCTACGCCGATGAATTGTTCCATTGGTTTTATAAATTTAATCAGTAATTTTTTTTGTTTAATTATATCTGTTATTTTTTCTAAAATCTTTGGCTGACCATTGGTTATCAGAGTTATTATTTGTGCTCTCTTTCTTTTTGATTGAATTTCTCGATCGATGATATATTTTTCTTCATCTGTCATTTTAGAATAATTCATCTCTAGATTAGAATTTATATTTCCTATAATGATTTTTTCAATTCTAGTTTGAAGTAAAAGATTTGATATTATTGAGAGATTTTCAATAACTTTCTGCACAATTTTTTTTTCAATAATATCATATTCTTTTGATTTTAAATTACCAATTGTAATAGCTAATCTCTGATAAGTATCATAAGGTATTTCTTGTAAAGATGAAATTTGATATTCTTTTAAAAGAATATTGTATGCCATTTCCACAGTAAAGTAATCTTCCATATTGTCAGACATTAATTTAGTATTTTAACAGAATTAATTTATAAATAATTCCGTTTTTCTTCATAACTTTCTGAAAGCCTTAATTATGAGATCCTTAATTACTATCAACTGATTTGCCATATAAGATTATTGAAGGAAGAATTGAAAAACAACATTTTAGTACTGATGATGTTATGGATAAATTAGAAAAAGATGATATCAAGTTTATAGATTTACAATTTACTGGACTTTTTGGAAAATTCCATCATATTACTATTTCTAGAAATATGTTTAAAAAAACAGATTTTGAAAATGGATTACCGAAAGTTGATGGTTCTTCAATTCGTGGATTTACTGATATTCATGAATCTGATTTAATTATTAGACCTGATCCTTCTACTTATGCTATAATTCCATGGATAGAGAAATACAAGACATGCAGATTGATTTGCGATATTTTAAGTGGGGGATCTAATAGAATACAATTTTCAAGAGATCCTCGTGGTATAGCAAAGAAAGCTGAAAAATATATTAATGAAAACGGATATGAGGTGTCATACTGGGGACCAGAAGTTGAATTTTTTGTTTTTGACAATCTGTTAGTAAATACTCTTTCACCTTATCACAGTCAAAGTTATGAGATTATTTCAAAAGAAGCTCCATGGGCTTCCAATGGTTTTGGATATATTGTGAATTTAAAGGAAGGTTATCTTCCAACTGCTCCTGCAGATACTTTAGTTGATTTTCGAAATGAATGTGTAGATATTCTAAGTAATAATTTTGGCATTGCATGTGATGCACATCATCATGAAGTTGCAACGGCTGGACAATGTGAAATAGATATACGATATGATTCATTAGTAAATATGGCAGATTCAGTTCAGAGTTACAAGTATATTGTAAAAAATGTTGCCAAGAAACATAATATGATAGCTACTATGATGCCAAAGCCAATAGCACTTGATAATGGATCTGGTTTACATGTTAATGTCAGTCTTTGGAATAATAATACTAACCTATTTTTTGATCAAAATGATGAATATGCTGAAATTTCTGAATTAGCTAGATATTTTTGTGGAGGCATATTAGAACATTCTTTTGCACTTGCTGCAATTGTAGCTCCTACAACCAATTCATATAGAAGACTAGTTCCTGGATATGAAGCTCCTGTTTATGTTGCTTGGAGTACAGGTAATAGGTCTGCTATAATACGTATTCCAGGACATTTTAGAGGTGAAAAATTTGCAAATATGAAAAGAATTGAATTTCGTGCTCCGGATCCATCCTGTAATCCATATTTAGCTTTTTCATCTATTATTGCAGCTGGTTTAGATGGAGTAAAGAAAAAAATATCTATAGGTGATCCCATTGATGAAGATATTTTCAAAATGACTCCAATACGAAGACGCCAACTGGGAATAAAACAATTACCAACTAGTTTATTAGAAGCATCTCAAGCTTTAGAGTCAGATAGAGAGTTTCTCAAACCAATATTTGATGATTCAGTAATTGAAAGGTTAATAGAACATGGAACAAATGAATATAGAGAAGTTACTTTAAGACCTCATCCATATGAATTCTCTTTATATGCAGATATATGAAAATTTATTTTTATTATTTAATTAATTTTGTAAAAATCTTAAAGTTCGTCAATTTTTTTTGCTAATACGAAATCATATTCACTTAATCCATTAATTGCGTGGGTGGATAGATAAACTTTAACTTTGTTATAAACATTAAATAATTCGGGATGATGATCAACTTTCTCTGATTCTAGTGCTATTTTTGTAATGAAACCAAAGGCTTGAGTGAAGTTTTTAAATTCAAAAGATTTACACAATTTTCCATTCTCTATTTTCCATTCTTTTATTTCTTTTAATTTAACTTCAATTTCATTATCAGAAAGTTTTTCACGATTGATCAACGAAAATTAGATAATCATTTGCTATTAATATTCTTTTTACTGTAATAAATAAATAAAAAGTAAAATAACCTTTTTTAATGTTATTATCTTCCTTTGTTAGAAAGAGATTCAATTATTGCTAATCATAACGAAATATAAATAAAGCTGATGAATACTCTTCCGTGTATGAGCTCAAGCAAGAAACCACACATGAATCTCGTGGTTACAGGACATGTAGATAATGGTAAATCTACTATTGTTGGCCATTTGATGGTTGATTTAGGAGTTATTGATCAAAGAACTATAGAACAATTTGCAAAAGAATCAGAAGCTACTGGTAAAGGTGACACTTTCAAATATGCCTGGGTTTTAGATAGCATTAAGGATGAAAGAGATCGAGGAATTACAATAGATTTAGCATTTCAGAAATTTGAAACTAAAAAATTCTTCTTTACCTTAATTGATGCCCCAGGTCATAGAGACTTTATTAAAAACATGATTACCGGTGCCTCAGAAGCTGATGTGGCTATTCTGGTTGTTTCTACAAAACCGGGAGAAACTGAAGCTGCTACCGAACCTGGAGGTCAAGCAAGAGAACATGCATTTTTATGCAGAACATTGGGAGTAGGACAAGTAGTTGTTGCTTTAAATAAAATGGATGATTCTAACTATTCAGAAGCAAGATATAATGAAGTAAAAGGTGTCGTTGAAAAAATGTTAAAAATGGTTGGTTATAATACTAGTAAAGTAAATTTTGTTCCAGTGTCTGGATGGAAAGGTGATAATTTAGTCAAAAAATCTGAAAACATGGGTTGGTATAAAGGTGTAACTTTGTTAGAAGCACTAGATTCTTTTGATCCACCAGAAAAACCAATTGGAAAACCATTGAGAATTCCAATTCAAGATGTATATTCAATTACAGGTGTCGGGACTGTTCCAGTAGGCAGAGTAGAAACTGGTGTTGTTAAAGCTAATGATAAGGTAATTGTGATGCCTGCAGGAGTAACCGGAGAAGTCAAATCTATAGAAACTCATCATACTCAGATGGATTCAGCAGAAGCTGGTGATAATATTGGATTTAACCTAAGAGGAATAGACAAAAAATCTATTCATAGGGGTGACGTTATAGGACATGTAGATAAACCTCCAAATGTTGCTAAAGAATTTGAAGCTCAAATAATAGTGATCCATCATCCAACTGCTATGGCACCTGGATATACTCCAGTATTACATGCACATACAGCTCAAGTAGCGGCAACTTTGTCAGATTTTGTTGCTAAAATTGATCCCAAAACAGGAGGAGTACTGGAAGAAAAACCAAAATTCCTTAAAACCGGCGATGCAGCCATTGTGAGAATCAGACCCGTTAGACCTCTTGCCATAGAAACTTTCAAAGAATTTCCAGAAATTGGCAGATTTGCCTTAAGAGATATGGGCACTACAATTGCTGCTGGAGTTATTAAATCCATTACAGAAACATATCAAAAGAAGTAGAAGTGAAATCTAATAATGCCTCAGGAAGCTAGAATAAAACTAACCAGTACCAATCTTTCCACATTAGAAGGTGTTTGTTCTGAAATCAAAGGAATAGGTGAAAAAAGCGGTATAAATTTAAAAGGTCCTTATCCGCTACCTACAAAAAAAATGAAAGTAGTAACAAGGAAGTCTCCATGTGGACAAGGTACAAATACATGGGATAAATACGAATTAAGGATTCATAGAAGAGTAATTGATTTAGGAGCAGATGATAAAGCTATTAGACAGCTTATGAGATTAAGGATCCCTGATGATGTTTATATCGAAGTATCTCTTACCTAATTTTTTCCATTTTATTATTTAATAACTATATTTGTACAAAATTTTTTTATTCTATTATTTTAATAATATATATAATATCAATGCATACAAAAAAAATAAAATGAACTTATTATTTTTGTCATTATTATTACAATCAATTTTATTATTTATCTTTAATTTTACTGAAATTTCTGCCCAAACATTATTAAAAAATTCAACTGATTTTAAAGTATATCAAAATAAAAATTATTCTTTTGAATTAATGTATCCATCAGATTGGACATATATAGAATTTGAAGATCAATTTTTTGATAGGGATTTAAATGTAGTAACTAGTTTTATTTCTCCATTATATTCTCCTATAGATACATTTCAAGAATATTTTACTATAAAAACAAAAATCCTCGATTCAACAGACACTTTTTCTAATCACTTTAAATTATATTTAGAAAAGCTAAAAAAATCTATTGCTAATATCAACATATCAAAAATAGAAGATATTTATGATAAAAACAAATATCTGAAATATTCATTTTCTCCACAATCAGGATTAGTTATAAACAAAGATGAATATATCTTTCTAAATAATGATAATAATATTTTTCACCTTGAATTTAATTCTAACAATAACGATAAAACATTTGATTCAATAATTAATAAAATAATTTCATATTTTCGTACAATCTAATTCAAATTAATCATCCACCGAAAGATTGAAAAGATAAAAAAAATTTTTATTTGGAAATTTTATTGAAACGTTGCGAAACGTCTTCCCAGTTTATAACATTCCACCAGGCAGAAATGTAGTCAGGTCTTCTGTTCTGATATTTGAGATAATAGGCATGTTCCCATACATCGCATCCTAAGAGTGGTATTAAACCTTCTGTTCGTGGACTTGTTTGATTTGGCATTGATTTGTATTCTACTTTATTGGTTGATGGGTTATATACAAGCCATCCCCAACCGCTACCTTGAATCAATGCAGTAGTAGAAGAGAATTTTTCCTTAAATGCTGCAAAACTTCCAAATGATGTATTGATTGCATCAGCAATAGGTCCGCTTGGTTCGCCTCCTCCATTTGATTGCATGTTGTGCCAAAATATTCGATGGTTATCAAATCCTCCTCCATTAAAGTTGATGGCACTTTTTTGATCAGCTGGAACTTGATCGAGATTAGATAATATTTCCACAATGTCTTTTTCTTGAATATCAGTAGAACATTTATCAAGTGCTGCATTCAGTTTATCTGTATAAGTTTGATGGTGCTTAGTGTGATGTATTTCCATAGTTCTTGCATCAATATGTGGTTCTAGTGCATCATAACTATATGGCAACGGAGGTAATTCATATTTTCCCATATGTGTATTTTTTTTTGGTAATTATTAATCTTTTTGTTGTCTATTAATCTATTTTATGCTATATATTGACCATGATACTTCTCTTGTTAGAGAGAAACGTATTTATTGAAAAGTAGAATTAAATTCTAACTGCTTATCATGGTTATTAATAAGGAACTACTAGAAAAAAGGAAGAAAGTATCAGAACATCGACCTAAATTTGTAAGACAAGAAAGCTGGAGATATGATAGGCTCGCTGAAAACTGGAGGAAACCTAAAGGAAAAGATAATAAAATGAGACTACAAGTTTCTGGTGTCCCTCGGTTAGTAAAAGTTGGTTATGGAGGTCCAAAGGCCGTTAGAGGACTTCATCCATCCGGATATACTGATAATCTAGTATATAATACCAATGACCTGTTGTCATTAGATTCAAAAAAAGATGCCATAAGGATAGGACATATTGTTGGAAAATTAAAGAGAAAAGAAATTTTGATTAAAGCTGCTGAATTAGGAATTAAAGTTTTGAATCCAGGAAAAGATTCTAAAACAAAAAATACATCTAAAGTAAAGGATAGTGAATAAGATATGGTTGTAAATCTAAAAAAGAAAAGAGAATTAGTTGCTAGAATGCTGAATATTGGTTCTAATAGAGTTAAATTTGAACCTGATAAGCTTGACGATATAGCAGATTCTATAACAAGAGAAGATATAAGATCTTTAATAAAAAATGGTGTTATATGGACATCAAAGCCCAAAGGAACTTCGAGAAGTAGAGCTAAAGCAAAATTGGAAGTAAAAAAGAAGCATGGAGCTGGCCCTGGATCTAAGAAAGGTCGCAAAACTGCGAGGACAGGAAAAAAAGAACTATATGTGAAAAAAATACGAGCAATGAGATACCATTTGAAAGTATTAAAAGATAGAAATGATGTTAACCGTGAAATATACTGGTCGTTATATAAAAAAATTAATGGTGGTCAAATTCGATCCTTGACTCACTTAAGAGATACTGTAAAAGATTGGAAATCTCAATAATGGTCTTTACAAAGTAATATTTTTTTAATCAATTAAAATCGTTTATTATTGAGCTAGATCTATTGATTAATTTTTCTCTTAAACTAATAACTTGGGATCTCTTTTCGCCATCCAAATTAGTCTGAAGCAATACATTTAATCCTTCAATTAGGTATTTTATATTGGGAAAAGTAAGAATATTCAAATCATCATAATCATCTTGATTATTTTCTTCCCATTTACTCATAGTATAGAATATTTTGTGTTAGTGTTAAATGTTTTGGATCTCAATTTGGTAAATAATTTGACTAATTTAATACTATAATATTATTATAATTTTACAATATTCTGATAATATATGTT
>DASUUM010000031.1:0-16428 GCA_036374075.1 Nitrososphaeraceae archaeon | reverse complement strand
TTCGAAACTAAAAAGATAATTGATTATATTTTATAATTCATTTACAATAAATCAGTGACTATGCTTGTTGAAGTGATTGAGAAGGTTTAAAACTAATTATTGAAAAAAAAATAGTACATTCAAATGGTTAAAGTGAATTTTCAAAATTTTATCCCAACGTTATCAGAGTTGAGTTATTTTATTTGAAAAATTTATATAATTACTAAATCTTATATAAAGACGTGAAGTATTACAACTCAACAATAGCCTTCTTCATAATATTTATTTCTTTTAGTATTATTACAATAAATGTAGGAAATGCAAAGTCTCAGAATTTTGCTGGAGATCCAGAACAATCTGATCTATATCTGAAATTATCTAATTTGATTAATAATACAAGTGATGACGTCGTCCAATCTATCAGCGCAATCGAATCTGGGGATATTACAATTGCTTTAAATATCCTCAAGAATGTTACTATAAACCTCAAAGAACTATCTAACGGATTGGACGTGTTGGTAAATGAGCCAATAACTGGTGGAGATTAGATCTGTAGATTAATGATTATTTTTTTACTCAAATCATAAAGTTTCAAAAATTTTGAAAATTCAACTTTTATTAATTATATCTTCTATCTTCATTCCCCAATTTTTCTATTACATCAATTTTAATTTATTTTCTCAAACCACTTATACATATTCGGATACCATCTCTTCTTGTTAAGTATTAGAACGAAACGTATGTTTTGCTCGGTACTTAGACTTTACTTTTTACTAATATAATATTAACCTTCACAATCACAATTTATTGTTTAATTATTTAGTATTAAATAACTACCAATCTTAAAACATTTATGATATAAAGTGCTCTTCCAACTTTTTTTGGATGCAATCATGATCTCGCTTGTCATACTATATTTTTATAATTTAATCAAGATATGATATCAAAAGTGAAGCTGTATGAAGTAAATATGGTTAAATTTTCCTTAACAATTTGGATACAGCTTCTGTTTCTAGGCTGTACAAATTGTCTTTAACTTAAATTGATTTTATGAAAATCTATTTTTTTTATATTTCATAGGCTATTGTCGAAAAATGGAAAATTTTCTTGAGCTATTTTTCAGATAGTATTTTTTTGTAAGTAGATACATACTCTTCTCCTTGTTAATGATGTAAACTTTAGTATCCTCGATTTTCCTAAAACTCAATTTTTCGATTGGTTTTTTATCTTTTTAATACTTGCCTAGTCTAGTATTTTTGCTTTCTATGCTAGGATCTTATTTTTTAACTATGATATATCAATTACAATTTATAATGTTATTTTGTTAAAATTCTCCATTCTAATATGGATTATAGAATACCGCTTATATGGGAAAACAGGAAACCATAAATGAGGGATCATGTATATATGGGAACATGGTAAAAATTACTTTTGAACTAGAACATACATTAAATAAAAAATTTAGGAAGGTAATAGTAACTAAAAAAGGATTATACCGTGGAGCCATCCAAGAGTCAATCATTGAAGCAATAACTGATTGGATGAAGAAGAAGAAAGAGTATAACAAAAAAAAACCAGCAAAAAAGGATGAAGTTAATACGGTAATAAACAATTTATGATTTAAATGTTTCAAAACTCGAATTTAGAAACATTTTTATTTTAATTAATAAATTTTATTAATTATCTCAACTAAAATTCCAAAGAGGAATGACGGAAAGAGAAAGTTACAAAAAAAATCCCAAAATATATGATAGAGGTATTACTAAATCATTAGCTTTCCTTGATAAAAGATACGTTTGGCATCCTTATACCCAAATGCAAAATTGGAACAAGCAAGATAATGCAGTAATAACTCATGGAGATGGATTTTATCTTGTCAGTGAAAATGGAAAGAAGTATCTTGATGGAATTGCGAACATGTGGTGCAGTGTATGGGGTTATGGTTCAAATCCTGTTATTGAAGCAATCAGGAGACAGTTTCACGAACTTCCTCATTCTACTCTATTTGGATTAGCAAATAAACCTTCAATAGTACTTGCAACTAAACTTTTAAAATTGGCCAAGGGGATGGACAAAATTTTTTATTCAGATAATGGTTCGACAGCTATGGAAGTAGCATTGAAGATTGCTGTTCAGTATTGGAAAAATAAACAATTTCCCAAAAAGAACAGATTGCTTTCTCTTGAGAATGGTTATCATGGAGATACAATTGCGACAATGTCGATGGGTTACGTTGATAGGTATTTCAGTCCTTATAAATCCTTACTAATTAAAACATTTAGAGCTCCTGCACCATCATCTTTTGAAAATGATTTAGATAACGCTCTTACAGATTCGGAGATCGTTGATATATGTATAGAAAAAACAGAACACATACTCCAAAAAAATTCAAACCATATAGCTGGACTTGTAATGGAGAGCGGGGCACAAATTGCAGGAGGTGTATCGATCTATCCGAGAAACTATCAAAAAAGAATCTCTGATCTCTGCAAAAAATATGATGTTCTACTTATTCTAGATGAAATTGCTACAGGATTTGGAAGGTTAGGAAACATGATAGAATATATCTCACAATCCTCTTTACCAGATATTGTCTGTTATGGAAAGGCATTGAATGGTGGATATTTTCCTATTGCAGTAACGTTGACAACAGATCAAATTTATAAAGAATTCTTAGGTAAATATAATGAAAATAAACAATTATTCCACGGACATACGTATACTGGCCATCCTGCAGGATGTGCAGCTTGCATCACTAATTTGGAAATGTATGAAAAAAGAAATCTTATCCAAAAAATAAGAGATAACAGTAAGCATATTAAAAAAAAATTGAAAGAACTGGAAGATTATCAATCTGTCCATAAAATTAGACATAAAGGACTTTTAGTAGGGATTGAATTAACAAGTGAAAATAAAATGTCGCAAGGAAAGAGAAAAAAACAACCGCTATCTTTTATTGATGGAGTTGATCTTAGTAACTATATAATGAGAGAATCACTCAAAAGAGGAGTTTTACTCCGATCTCTTGGAAATATTGTTACACTGATTCCTCCACTTGCTATGCCAAGAAACCAATTAGATATTTTGATTGATACTCTGAACGATATAATAAAACCTATTGATGGAAAATAGTTTTCGAATCATTGGAATGTATGTTCAATCTCCTAAACTCTTTGTAAAGAGTAGCCTTTGATATCCCTAGTTCCCTTGCGATTTTTGCTTTTGAGATATTTTCAGCTAGTAAGGTAATCAGGTTGTTTTTGTCAATAACCTTCTCAGGTCTTCCGATTTCCTTTCCAGCAATTCTCGCTCTATTCATCCCATCCTTTGTACGTTGAACAAGCATCTCTCTTTCTCTTTCCGCAACCCACGTTAGGATACTTATCATTAGTTTTCTGATGCTTGGGTCTGTGGTCTGCAAAAATGACTCTCTAGGGGAACAGGATATCAGCGGACTATGTTCTTCGATGACCTTTATTGCGTCAAGTGTATCCCAAAATGTTCTTCCTACCCTTGACAGCTCGTAGACTAATACAGCTTCCACTTTCGATAACCTTACAAATTCCATTAAATCTTGAAATCCTTTTCTAGAAGTCGCAGGTATTTTTCCACTAACTGCAGGATCTTCAAAGAAATACAACATGTGATAATCATGATCCTTAGCCCATTTGGTAATTGCAATCTTTTGCGTCTCTACTGTCTGTTCATCAGTACTTACCCTCAGATATGCTATAGCATACTTTTGCATGTCGAAATAGCATTAAAAATGATATCTAAATTGTAATGTTAAAAAAGCAATACCAAACAGTATAAAAAAGGTAATAATTTTTGAACTAATTTAGTCATAATTTCAACCGATTTAAAGGTAAAGAAAAGATCGTATTATTTATACGTATCAAAAAAGGGTCCATTTATGAACTACATTAAATTACTAAACAAACAACGAAAACCGTTGTTATTCTCGGAATTGCGATATGATTATTTAGGCTTTTATCTGAAATTATGGATATAACTTAGCATTTTCCTCTTTATACTTATAATTGAAACAAGTGCTCTATAGTTGCTTGAATTATATGATTGTATTCAAATACGAACTTGGAGTATAGTTCTAAAGAGATGAAATAACTAAAAAGTTGTTAATGTTTCTAGACCCGAGTTTAGAAATATAGAACTAAAAATAACGATTAAGTATAGGTTTTGGAAGATATAGATACATGAATAGTGGCTACTTAAGGAGTAATGATAAATCTAATTCTACCCTTAATCCTTTTATTTATATGCTAATCGACAAGGTTTTTAATAATCAACAGATATCATTCAATGAAGCTTACACTTTATTGTCAACAGATGATATCCGAACTTTAGCCGGTGGTGCCAATACTATAACCAGGAAATTTAATGGCGAGGTTGTGGATGTTGAGTCATTAGTTAATGCAAAATCGGGTAGTTGTCCTGAAGATTGTTCCTTTTGTGCCCAATCCTCTTTTTATAATACTGGAATATCCAAGTATCCACTCCTTCCTTCTGAAAAACTAATAGAACACGCAAGAAACGCCAAAAAAGAGGGCTCTACAAGCTTTTGCTTGGTTTGCGCTTATAGATCTCCGCCCGAGAAAGATTTTGAACAAATTTGTGAATCCATTTTAAAAATTAAAAATAGTGTAGATATTGATGTGAACGTTTCTTTGGGATTTATGACCCCAGAACGAGCCAAGAAACTAAAAAGTTTAGGAGTAAAAAGATATAATCATAATCTTGAAACAGCAAAAAGTTATTTTTCTCAAATATGTAGAACTCATGACTATCAAGACAGAGTGGATACTGGAAAAATTGTTAAAGACGCCGGACTTGAACTTTGTTGCGGAGGAATAATAGGAATGGGTGAAAGTCCTCAACAAAGACTAGAGTTGGCTTTCGCACTTGCAGACCTTGATCCCGATGAAGTACCTATAAATATATTAATTTCTAGAGAAGGAACACCACTTATGTATAACAATCATTTAACCGCTGAAGATATTATTAAAACAATAGCAGTTTGGAGATTTATAATGCCAAAGACCATATTAAAAATAGCAGGAGGAAGAGAGGTATATTTTAAGGATAACGGAAGATATGCACTGCAAGCTGGAGCTAATGGAATAATAAGTGGTGGATATCTTACTACAGCAGGAAATAAGCAAAAGAAAGATATAGAAATGATAAAAGAAATTGGCCTCGAAGTATGACTATATAAATGATCAATTACAACAATATAGAGAAAAAAATACCTATAGGGAACTTTTGACATCGCAAATAAAGGGTAATTCGTTCTATGTAGGAAAAAAAAAGGTCCTTAATTTATGCTCTAATGATTACTTAGGGTTATCTCAAAATAACTCAGTTTTGGCTAAAATAAGAAATTCTCTCAGACAGGTATCTCCGTGCAGTTCACGATTAGTAGCGGGAAATAACATCAATATTATAAAATTAGAAAGAATTTTAGCGACCCACCGAAGTTCGGAAAATGCCCTTATTTATCCTACAGGGTACATGGCAAATCTAGGAGCAATTACGGCAATTTCTAGCTCAGAACATACTATTTTCAGCGATAGCCTAAACCATTCCAGTATTATAGATGCTTGTCGGTTAGCTAAAGCAAATAAGATTCAGATTTTCCAACATAATGATCTTGATCATTTAGAGAGGCTCTTAAAAAATTCAAATGCCAAAAAGATCATTGTCACTGAAGGAGTTTTTAGTATGGATGGAGATATGGCAAAACTTGACCTGCTATCAGAATTGGCAAAGAAACATGATTCGATCTTGATCCTAGATGATGCACATTCTGATTTTGTATTCGGAAATTATGGTAATTATGGCGGAATTCCAGAATATTTTGGAGTCGAAAATGATGTTGATATTCACATTAGTAGTTTAAGTAAGGGCTTAGGATGTTTTGGTGGCTATGTAGCTTCATCTCATCTAATTACAGATTTGTTAATTAATAAATCGCGGCAATTCATTTATACATCTGCAATTCCAGAACATTTATGTCTAGCTGCAATTACTGCAGTCTCGTTTTTAAAAAAAAATAAAAATATCCAAAAAAAATTTTTTATTAAAATAAAGTGGTTTATAAATCAATTAAATCAACTAGGGTTCAATATAGGTGCAACATCTAGTCAGATCATTCCAATTATTATAGGTGATGAGAAGGTAGCTTCCAATTTCTCAAAGGAGTTATTCAAAAAAGGTATATTTATCCAAGCAATTAGATATCCGACTGTATCTTTAGGAAAAGCTCGCTTAAGAATCTCTCTTAATATGTCTATAGAATTGATACATTTAACTTATGTGATTAATTGTCTAGACAAATTAGGCAAAAAATATAACTTAATATAATATATTACTAGTAACATATTAAAATATAATAAATTTCATAAGAATTAATTCATATACAATATATAATAGAATTTGAGGCGTAAAAATGGTTCAACACATTTACAAAAATAAAGTTAAAAACAAATTTTTAAAGACAACATGATAAAAAATATCTTTATAGTATTGATTATATTGCGATGGGTTTAGTGATCTTCTAAGTACTCTAGAAAGAAATAAAAAGATAAATCGCAAAAACGAACTAATGAAAATAGTAGAAGTGAGTATTAACGTGCCTGCAGAATCATATGACGAATTTTTAGTCTATTTAAAGACTCTTCCTGTAAATATGATCTTATTTGGTTTAAGATTTGCCCATAAGAGATACGCTGCTGAAACTGGTGGATATTTATTTCCTGGTAGGAAAAGCATAATAAAAAAAGAGACGGATATGTTAAGTAAAGAACAGGCGCAATGGAGATTAGACAACTGGAAAAAAATGATTAAGAATTTCCGGGAGAAAGGATATAGCTATCCTACAATTTCAAGAATAAAAAAGAAAATAGAAACTATTGTTACCAATTAGATAAAAAATATTTTCAATCCCTCAATATATTGAGGCTTCGGAATTTTCTTGATCTACTTCTGACGAGGAAGGTAAATCGGGGAATTTGTCTTTCATGCTTTGTTCTACTACCATGCTAGCCTCTTCTAATATCTTCATAGAGTCTTCAGAGATCATACCTGTTCCAGATATTTCTGTATTTGGTATTTGTGAAGAATCATTCATAATACTTGACAATAGATCAGATATTTGTCCAAATGATTGGTCAGCTTCTGGCATCATAGATGACAAACCTCCTTGAATCCCTTTTATGACAGACATTGCAGGACTCAATGTAACAACTACATCGCCTAATTCAGTTATTGTATTTAGTCTTAATTGAATTTGCTCCATTGCAAGTTTTGCTGAACAAACCATTTTATTCATTTTTCTGATTTGAGAGAGCTCATTTGATAATACTTTTGCATATTGGCTATCATGATTTTGCATTGCATAAACAATTCTCTTAAAAATTAAATGGTCTTTTTCATGCATTTTATTAGAAATACCATCTAATTTAGAAATTTGAAGTTGTAATTTTTTTTGAGCCTCTTCAATTTTCGGCTTTAAAGGAACAGGGGATTTTATATTATCCATAAATTTATTCTCAAGAAGTTTATTTGCTACACCTTCATTAGTTGTAGGTTTTACCCACCGTTTGTTAAACGACATCGGTTATCTTATTCACCAAAAATCATGTAACAAATTTGTTTAAAAATGAGATTGTAACTGTTTTTACTGTAACTAGAGATACAGACTAAAAAGGTAACTAGACTCAACTGTGAATGGTAGGTATTTAATTACTAAATTCTTCATCATTAGATTCGTATATTTTGTGATTGCAAGTTTAGACGCGAAACTTCACAGTTAAGGGTAAATTATATTTTATAATTGTATATTGGCATATAGCATTCAGAGAGATATATTGCCGAACTAGAAAATCAAAGTTTAAAGTCCCATCGCTACTAAGTGAGCGTTCAATCTATACGTAAAGATACTGAAATAAAGATACTATCTTTCAAATTATTCGAAGATATACTAAATTTTAATATAATTCAAAACGTCAATAAAAATTATATGTGAAATATCTCGCATCACCAAATATATCCATATAATTTTATCCTCTATAAATGATAGGATTGACCGGATATGCACCACATATTCGACAAAATTTCCCCGTCCACCTAAAACTACAATTACAATCAGGACATATTCTTTGTTTCATTAAAACTTTTTGGGATCGTGGTGGTAGAAAATATTTTCTATAAGTTAAATAATAAAATAAATGTTCCTTGTTCCGAATTCTAACACTTTCAATCTCCTTTATTCTTTTAATTTCATCTAAAAATTCTTTATTCGTAAAGAATTGATTTTCAAAATAGTTTACTATTTTTGAAAATCCTGAACCTTCTTCCTGAGCCTCCTTTTCTCTCCAGGCAGGTTTTTCTTGATGTTGCCATTTTTCAAAACACTTTCTCAAGATAAACTTGCCCCATAATTTATTTTGATACTGACCTATTTTCATTGAGATATCTATAGATTTTGCAAATTTCATAAATTTTTCATCAAGATATGGAGAAGTTATCTTAACATCAAAAAAATTACCTATTGTTTCTGATGGGAAATGCATTATATTCCATAATCTTTTTACTTCTTCTTCTAACTTTTGGGTATCTTTGAAATATCTTTTCAGGTAGTTATATCCAGCAAATAATTCATCCCCTCCATCCCCTGTCAAAAGGGTGGTCACTCTTTGTTCTTTAGCTTTTTGTACTGCAGCAAAAATAACGCTAGAGTTACGAATAAAAATGGGATCAAAGGTTCGAAATAATTCTATTATTTGTTCTTCAATCTTCAATAACTCCACAGGTTTTATTTTTATTGTGATATGATTTGAGCCATATTGATTTGCAATTAATCTGGCATATTCACAATCTGACGCATCGGCTCCATCGAGAGTAACCGTAAAGGTATATTCAGGTTTTTGAAAGCTGGCTATGATGCTACTATCCAATCCTCCTGATAGTAGAAGGCCCCTAGCTTTCTCTTTTGTTATAATCTCTTTTAGCATACAATAAAGTTGATTACAATATGAAATTTCATACGATGAATAATCTCCTTTCATTTATGAAAATAGAGATGTCCAAGGGAGATAAATGTTATAAGGCACGTAAGCTATTGACAGATTCATAACTGCAGGATTTTTATAAAATAATCCCTCAATTTATAAGTTTTATATATGTATCCAAATAATATTAAATGGAAAATATATCGCTTTATTTTTAATCTCGACATCTACATAAGGCCTTGGAAAGTTATTGTATTGTTTTTTTGAAATAATTGTTGTTGTCAATTTGATCAAATTATTATTATTATTGTTTATGAATTAAAAAATATAAATTTTACATAGAAAGTTTTTTAAATCCTTAACATAGCGTATGATCTTATGGAAGAAAAAAAGATAAAAGTAAATAATAGAGAGTATAGCGTTACACTTAATGATCAAACTCAACTTAATGCTATGAAACTTAAAAGGTTATATCAGCAAAGCTATAGTGATATGGACAGTTTTGACGAGGTCAGTACGGAAATATCCAGCACCATTAATAACCTCTTAAAGCGGTCCGTCTCTCCTGAGATTCTCGAAGAGGATATGGATGGCGCTATTCAACAAATCCTCAAAATGTATGAAAAAAAAGGAAAGAAATAGCTCCTTATTTGAAAGAACCAAATAAATATTTTCTTTTTAGATTTTATGACATTTTTGTTATACTATATAGCAGTTATATGTCCTCATCATAAATAACTAATAAAATAAAAAATAAGTGACGATAAAAATGGGTAAGAATCTACACCAATAATATAAATAAGATAATATTAATGATTCATTCGAATGAATCGTGCTTTAAAAAAGTGTATCAATCCGTCTTGTGGTTTGACTCATGAAATAATAAATAATAATTACCAGTGTTCTTGTGGGTCATTTTTAGATGTTCTTTATCCCGAAAAACCTTCTAAGGAATTAACCGAGATATTTTACCAAAGGAGAAATCCTAACCGAAATATTTATAATGAAAGTGGGGTGTGGAGGTTTAGAGAATTATTAAATTTTCCTGAAATAGATACTGAGAATATTAGTGAATGTTCAGATGTCTTAGTTTCCCTCGACGGTGCAGAAGGAAGATTATCTAAACCATATAATATGTCAAAAGTCGCAGATTTTGTAGATCTTCCACATGAAAATCTTTTTCTGCAACCGGAGGGATATAATCCGAGTGGTTCTTTCAAAGACAATGGTATGTCATCCGCAGTAACTCATGCAAAGATGCTCAAAATAAAGACACTGATTTGCGCATCTACCGGGAATACATCTGCATCAGCAGCAATGTATGCTTCCAATGAAAACATGGAATGTGATGTTTTTATTCCGAAAGGAGAAATAGCTCCAGGTAAATTAGGACAAGCCTTTCAATTTGGGGCTCAAGTTATTCAGGTCGAGGGAAATTTTGATGATGCATTACAATCTTCTTTAGAGTATTCAAAAATTTCGAAGGGTTATACTGTAAACTCTATCAATCCATTTAGAATAGAAGGCCAAAAAACTATTATTTACAGAGCACTAGAACATTTAGAATGGAACCCTCCTGATTGGATCATTTATCCGGGTGGTGCACTAGGAAATACATCCAGTTGTGGAAAAGCCTTAATAGAATTGTATGAATGGGGGTGGATCCAAAAGATCCCCAGGATTGCAGTTGTAAATGCAGAAGGGGCAAATACTCTGTATGAGCTTGTTAATGGAAAGTTTGAAAATACAAAACTACACTGGAATGGCGGTCATCCAGATATGGATAAAATTCAAAGATATTATCAATATAAGAAGGAAAAAAATATCCTTCCTAAAACTAGGGCCACAGCCATTCAAATTGGTAAGCCTTCCAACATTGTTAAAGGGTTAAGAGCTTTATGGTATACTAATGGACTCGTAATTCAAGTGAATGATGGTGAAATGATGGATGGAATGTCAATAGTAGGACTCAATGGTTTTGACTGTGAACTTGCCTCCGGAGCCGTTCCGGCAGGTATAAAAAAATTGAGAGAAAAAGATATTATTAAAAAAGATGATATTGTTGTTGGGATTTTGACCGGGAGACAAAAAGATCCCTCCCTATCTATGGAATATCATATGAATACTAAAAACAGATTTTCCAAACCCCCCAAGAATATTTATCAAAATAACCCATCATTAGCTTTAGAATGAAGAAACTACAAGAGAAGAAATAATTTTTATTTTAAACACTTTTCGTATTATTTCTAGAACGTTTTATTTGACGCTTATAATTATTTTTAGTTTTTAAAACTGATATCATAGCATCTGCTTTCCTTTCTGTTTCTTCCCATTCATTTAATGGAATTGAATCCATTACTATTCCAGCACCAGATTGTACATATCCTTGCTTTCCATGTATGAAAATTGATCTTATTGTTATAGCAAAATCACAACATCCGTTGAATGAAAAGTAACCAAGAGCGCCGGCATAAGGTTCTCTTCTTTCTTTTTCCAATTCATTTATTATTTCCATAGCCCTAACTTTGGGTGCTCCGGAAACCGTCCCAGCCGGAAATAGTGCTTTTAAAGCATCAAAAACATCAAAGTTATCTGATAAGTGTCCAACAACATGAGATACAATGTGTTGGACGTGGCTAAAACGTTTTATTGCCATTAACGATTTGACCTTTACAGTACCATAATCAGAAACTCGACCTACATCATTCCTTGCAAGGTCAACTAACATAGTATGTTCAGCTAATTCCTTTTCATCTTTTAATAAATTCTCTCCAAGTTTAGAGGTTTCTTCCTCGTTTTTACCAATGGGTCTCGTTCCAGCTATTGGAAAGGTCTCGATTACTTTTCCGGTAACTCTAAGAAGCATTTCGGGACTGGATCCTATTATACACCTTTTGTTAATTTTAAAGAGATACATATAGGGAGAGGGATTTAATTTTCGTAATGATGAATAAACTTGAAGAAGGTTTCCTTCTATACTAAATTTGAAGTTTTTTGATAAGACGACTTGAAAGATATCACCATCATAAATATATCGTTGGGCCTTTCTCACCATTTTTATGAATTCGGATTTACTTAGGTTTCTTTGTGGAACAGAACATCTAATGTTCTTCAAATTAAATATTTGTTCATGATTACTATTCTTATTCTTCAGCTCAGTATTTGTATTAAAGGGGTAACTATCTTTGTTTAATATTTTATTGATGTCTTCTATTTTGGATTCTGTCCCAGTATGAAAATAATATGGTTGATTTTCTTTATGGTCATAGAGTATTCCATCTGTGAAAATTCCAAACTCAAGCAAGGGAAAGTTAAGTATTTTTTTTTTGGGCCTGGGTAGTTTTTCCCAAAATCTGATAGCCTCATAACTAATGTAACCTACTGCTCCACCAACATATCTATAATTAATATCAGATGGATAAATTTTTGGAAGGATAGATCGTAATTGGGATAGTGGTTCATTCACCTTCAGTATTTTTACTATTTTTTTATTTTTATCAAAAATAATAAAGTTTTTTGAATTACATTGTACAGTGAAAATTGGACTAAATCCAATAATAGAGGTCTCCGCCAACTCTTTAGGACCAGATAAAGATTCAAAAATAAAAGTAGAATCAAAAAAATTAAAAATGTCTGAGTAAATCTCAAATTGGTTTTTCTTTGTATTTAGTTTTTGTAACTGAAAATTATTTAATCTCTTTAGCTGCGAAATAGATAAAGGACTCTTCAATCTGTAAATTACCTCTATTACTTGATTCAATTTCTAAAATTATTTAAGTCTATGTGATTAAATTTATAAAAACACCCTGTAAGACTATACCTCATCTAAATTTCCATTAATAGGAGATTTAAGTTTAGAATGAAACAATAGAAATTGTTTTAATAGTATTAATATGTAAAAAACTTTTATTTAACTAACATATTCAGTGGGATACTTGTAAGTAAAGATGTATTATATTTGTAAATACAACAATTCATTCATCTTAATAGAAACATTTGAATATTCTTACTATTTTTGTTATCTCCATTTAGATATTTAAACCCATTGTACGAAATTCGCAATTTAGAATAGATTTTGAGATATTATTAATAACTATAGTATAAATATTAGGCATAAGTATTATATCTATTTTATTATTTTAAAGACTTAAATTACTTCTGACATAGCCTTAGATGTTAAATAACTAAACGAGAAGTAATTTACTCTTTCTATATGCTCAAATAATTTATTATCATACTAATTTATTATTTTAACTGAAAAGAAAGATATTCTCATTTACAAATAAAAGTAAATTAGAAATATATAATTGACGTTCATTAGAAATAATTAGAGCTTATTTATTTAATTCTGTGGAATTTCTAAAATTTCATTTTCATTAAGCTTATTATAATCTGCATTTGTAATCAACGGTACTTTCCATTTATAACATAAATATCGATTTTTGCTTGGTGATTGTGATTTTAACTTATCTATGAACTTGTTACATGAAGATTCATCTTCAAATACTATATTTTTTAACTGGCTAACCATTCCTTCTATTTGAACAGTTACTAAATAAACCTTTTTCATTTTATTAATTTAAACTTCTTCGTTATCACGTATCATAACCTACTTTATCTAACTCAATTTTATTCCCAAAAAAAGGGCAACTGTTATTCCGTCATCTGTCCCTCTTAATATGTAGTAGACCATATTTGTGGCAGCACCTAATACAATTTCTGGCTCGTTTGATTTATCGTTTTTAGTTTCTTTTTGGATTAAATCTAACCAACAATGCTTTTGTAAAGATTCATAATAATAAGTAAGATCTCCTCCAATAACAGGAATGTTGAACTCTTGCATTTTCGAGGAAAGGTTTTCTGAAGAAGACCGTATGCAATAAAGAATGTTCATTTCTATCTATATTTCATTGTTTATTTAGATATATATTGTAATCATAATAAAACAATATTAGAATAATCACAATACTTTGAGGTATGTGTCATTGCCTTTGAAGCAGCTATATATTGTTATTCAGTTATCGATCTTGAATTATTTAATTAGCATTATAACGAGATATATTAATCTAGTTAGCGATTGATTTACAGTTACCTTGGACTTAATTTCCTTATTTACTAAGATTATTTAATCATTATTGGATTGGAGCTAGATTTAATAAGATATAATGTAATAAAACAATCATAATTTGTTTAAAATAGCATCTCGAAACAAGAAAAAATTAATGGAAATACCATAATATGCCATGCAAGGGAATCTGTGCACGACATAAAGCATTAAAACCTAAAAGTGGACGACGTTACATAATAGGACAGAAACGTTGCCAGGTCTGTCAAATTTTTATAAAATGGGAAGGTTTATGGTGTCCTTGCTGTGGATATCGTTTACGCACAAGACCAAGGAGCAGAAAATATAAAGTACAGTTCAATAAAACGATAATTAAAAATTTAATAACCAATGTTGCGGTAAAAACATAATTTTAGAATTTTGTAATTTGTTATAATCAAACCAATATCATGAATTGCTTTTACTTATTTCGATTGAAGTTTGTTCATAGGAAATCATAATTTATAGGATACTGTTATTATTGAATTATCACAACATTGGATTTTCTTAATATATAAAAAACCTTTGTAAATATTATCATATCAATCATTATTTCCAAAACAATGGGTTGCAAAAATTACAATAATAAATAGCCATTAAATATTATAACTTAACCAGTTGTTTAATTAATACATATTTTACACTACTAAATACTTGGCGAAATTATAATAGTTCAATTAATTTTCAATTCGCTTTATTTTATATGTCTTAATTATGCTCTTCGCACATTGAATGGGAAAAAAATTTATAGTGAAATAGAATGTGTGTAGTACTTAATACAATAATAATTAAAAAAGCGGATTGCAAGACAGTGACACCAAGCACATTATGAGCGATAATGAAAAATTATCATCAAAATATAATATTATATAATCTTATTATATCTATTACAGTTATAAAATATGGATTTTTGAAGATACTTATAATTCCTTAAACAAGATCTGCTTTGGCAAATCGGTTACCAATACTGGTTATTTTAATTTTTACATCATTTCCGACTTTACCATCTTTAACAAAGATTACAAAACCTTGAACTCTTGCAACACCATCGCCCTTATAGCTCGTTTCAGTTATTTGAACGTTATATTCCTTGCCTAATTCTACTGGTTTATTAGTAAAATTTCGTTGATCGTTATTATCGCGATACTGTTCATTACTAGTATTACTCATAGAATTAGTGAAATACAAGATAATATGAATGAATGCATTTTATTATTCGAATAAATTTTTTAATAAAAATAAATAAATATAATCAAATTTGTGATTAGTGACAAAATTTCTATGATATTCTCAGGAAAAAGGAAATAAATAAAAATTATTATGGTATTTGAATTTTTATAGACAATAGAGGGGAATGTATGTAGAAGCTTGCACACTTATTAATGAAGGTTTTTAAATTTTATTAAATAAACCATTAAAAATTAGAGCTTTGTGATGTATAATTGCAGAGGTTTTTAAATTGAAGCCTCTTTTAGTAATTACTCATAGAAATTTTCATTATGTCAATACAAGCAAAGTTGTCATTTTATATGACCAGTATATTTGATTTTTTATAATATTTAGTTATTTCTTTATACATTGATTGTTTACAACAGTTTTACATTTGTGGCTATGTCTCCAACTACCATTCATAAAAAATTCTAAATGTTTATCGTTATTATTATCAATTATAATACGTTCATCACTATTTTTCGCTGTATTTGATTTTCTTATAGTCTCGATTACTTTTCTCATAATTTATTAGAGGTTGTTTCTTATAAGAATGTTAGGCTTATTATTCTTGCATTGGATTTAGAAAATAGATAAGAATGAATTTCTCCTAATGGTGATTTGCAATATGTATATTTTAAAAAGTCATATTAATCAATTTCACTTAATAGTTAAAACTATTAATTCATAAACAGGGATAAAGTAGAGAATTCATAATGAGATTATCTTTATAGAAATATATTAGTTATTGTTCTCTATTGTTGGATGATGATGCTTTAATTTGGAAATAGATTCAGATACATTTGTTAAATGTTTAAGATGCAACCACCAAAAAATTGATCATGATAAAGATGCTAAAATTGATAAAATGAAATGCCTAATCGAAAATTGTAACTGTAAAAAATTTAAACCAGATAGAAAATATTATCGATCAAGTAAAAAATAAATCAGAGATAACCAAAAAAATATTTTAAAACCTTATTTAGTTTTTCTTTAGTAAAAATCCAAAATATATTTTTGAATCAGTAATTAGGAAATAAAGATATTTTATTAATAGTGCGAAACAGTGTTATCAAATAATTCGTTATGTAGGTCCAAATTCTGAGA
>DASUUM010000030.1:0-3688 GCA_036374075.1 Nitrososphaeraceae archaeon | reverse complement strand
CAAACATCCTGAGAATAGTATCGGAAACAGAACAATTTAGTCTTTCTTTTTCCTTCAATATCTGTCTATATGCATCTAAAGTGATATATACAGGAATAGAACCAGTTCCTTCAAGTAGAGCTTTAACTCTATAAAGGCCATTTTCAATTCCTCTTTCAGCTATTTTCTTTAGCTTTACTTTATCAATAAAACTTCCTAACGGTCCCATTGGCATATCATAATCAACAGTAATCCCCGTCTTTGTTAATTTTTCATTTATTTCTTCAAATTCTACTTCAATCTGCCATTTTTTGAAAGGTCCTTCAATCATCTTTGCTACAATTTTTCTATGAGGAATGTAATCAATAGTTTCACAATCCCATTCTAATCTTTTTCCATCGAAATCTCCACTTATTCTAAAAATAGTTCCTACACCAAAACCATTTTTAACCTCAATTGGAATAATATTAAGACCCATATTTTCTGGAAATTGATCAGCCATATGTTCAGGTCTTGCAAAATAAGTAAAAACTTCGCTAACAGGAGAGTTAATTGTCATAGACTTGCTGATGGTAGTCATTATCCTATCTATGGTGATATTTAATAAATTGAATTTAAAGGTTTCTTAAAAGTAATCAATAAAACTGAAAACATCCTAAGGTCGATAGCAAAGAACTAATTGAGCCATTACATTAAAAAGTTAAAAAATTAATTTTTTGTAATCATTTAGTTTAGGCGAGGGGATTCTCGTTAACTATTTGATCCAAGCACTTAATAATATCATCTCTAGTGACCTCTCGTGGATTGTTGTCTAGATGACCTCTGTCAGGCATAATTACATCTGCGGCTTCCTCTAACGGTTGTTTTAATTTCAGAGGTTCAAACTTTAATTTCTGACAAATCTTCTTAAACCTTTCATAAAAAATAGATTCGTTGAATTTATGTGCTACAGTTGTACAAGAGGATAATGAGTAGCCGTGAGGAACACCCTCATTGGAAAATACATAAGAAAGAGCATGACCGAGTGTTGTAGATGAATTTCCAAAGCCTATTCCCGACAACATGGCACCATAAGGCAGCAAATCAGGCTTGTCGTTTATTATAGCATCTTCCAAAATTTCAAACGCTTCCTTGCAAAATAATTTAGTAAATGGATTACTAAGTTTACTATCATATCCCTCTGATGCTTGAGCGGCAGCATCACAGGCAGAATTCCTCATTATGTTGAATGGTGTACCTGGTAGAAAATATGGATCCACAATAGCAGCATCAGCCAAAAACGCTTCATCCTGCAACAATTTTTTCTTATGCTCAAAACTAATGACCGCATATGTTGTCATTTCTGCTCCAGTTCCAAAGGTTGTTGGAATAAGGATTTTAGGGATACCAGTCATTTTGCTTAAATATTTACATAAATCCATTGAACTACCTCCACCTAAGCCGATATAGGCAGAAATATCCCTACCGTCATACTCTTTTTTAATTTGTTCCACTGTTTCTATAGCAGGATCGGGAGTTGCTCTATCATAAAGTTCATAATCTGTGATTCCCATGTATTCTATCCATTTGTTATATATTTCTGGCGTTGTTGTAGTAATTATCAAAGATTTTTTTGGATATTCAAATTCTTTTGCAGCATTTTTTCCAAAAGCTATCTTCTTGGGCATCATTACTTTCCACATAATACTCAAAAAGAAGAGATAAATTATTAAATTTAAATTTATAGTATTATCAGAAAGATAAAAAATGTAGAGATATTATGATAAACGCAACTTTTACACCATCAACAACACATTATTAGTAAACAAGTATCTATGTATCTATGTTTACTAATAATTAGGGCTATTATTATTATTAACTAGGCGAAATTCCTACCTAATATAAAATTAAAATAAGAGACTTGATTCGATCCCTTTAACTATAACTTTGGATACATAATAAATTAATTTTTTTAATTCACGTATTCAATCAAAGGTATTATTAACTTTAATTCTTGGTATACCATCATGTGGGATTTTTTCAGATTCAAAGATAATGAAAAGGACAAAAATAAAAACAATAGTAGAAAAGGGGATGAAGAAAAAGATGGTGAGGATTCCCATAATTCTTTCGAGTTATATAATGAAAACCAAAAAAATATTTTTTCGGTTGCCGATTTCCCTGAGAAAATTACACAAATAGATAATGCCTATCCATATTTAAAAGAAAAAGAGGAAATAATATTACATCAGATTATACAGTCATTAATAAAAGGAAGGCAAAAAGATGCTAAAAAATATTTTAATGAATTAAGTAAAGTTAGAAGAGATTTGAATATCTTAGAAACATCAAAAAAAGTTATCGAACAAACTTCAATTAAATTATCATTGATTCATGATATTAGCGACACATTGGAAGTTTTAGGACCCATTTTAAAAGAATAAAAATTAATGGCAGCAGACGAAAAGATTGATAGTAGCTATGAAAATGAAAACAAAGAAAGAGAAGGGATGAATACATTCATACAAACAATGACACAAAATATTCTGAAAGATAGCTATAAAGAGATTGATATTCAATCGATTGATGAAATTGATAACGTATTTAAAAAAATTATTACTTACAAAGAGAATAAATAATAATAAAAACTAAGGAATAACAAAGAACTAATACAAGAACCACTATAATGTTATGAATATTGGAATATAATGCTTTATGTAGACATTAAATTCTTAATTTTTATTCAGTAATGTATATAGATTTAGTTTCTCATCAAAAATCAAGTCTAAGTAAATTTAAAGAACGTATTTTCAATATGATTATCAAAGTGTGTGAAGATATATTCAGAATTATGGAATTCAATAGATTCTGCATTAATAAATCATTAATTCTGTTATAAATTATAGATCTAGTTTGAAGAAGTTGTCCAGAAAGAGTAGTAACATTAGATTATAAACACTAAAAAATTTAATATTGGAATACATGCAGGTTACTTTTATTTTCCCTCACAAAAACAGATATCCTATTATATAAAATAACGGATTTACATGGGACCAAATAATGATTACTATGGATTAGCAAAATCATCTAACAATTTCATTTTCAAAGATATTAAATAGTGTTAAATAGTCAAATGAATTAACTCAGTGCATCATAAATAATTGACTAATTTGTGTCGATCCCCTTTGTTTCTACTGGAAAATTATTCTGATATTATCTTACCATCTAATTTTATTAGGAATGTATTAAAAAAATTTTTATGATTGACTGTTGGTAAACACCACTCAACCATTTCTTTAATAATATTGTCTTATTGCAGTGAAATTAAACATAAAACTGATATACTGTTGTTAAACGATTAAATCTTCATCAGACCTAAAATCATACCCATGGACAGAACTGCTATAAATTATAAACATTCTTACCTAGAATTTATTAGTTGGTTTTATTTGACCTTTAAGCCGTAATTATATGGAATTGTTGTTATTCTATCTTTTCACTACTCTTTATTCTTTCGTAGCCCTCTTTTATATCATATTCTTAATTCTATAATATAGTTTTGAATAGCCGACATAATTGAAAGATACTTTTTTGAAAATTGTTATTGTTAAAACTTTTCTCTGCAACGAATCTTCATATCATAGAATTAATTGTAAGCAGTACTCTGTCTATCACTTAATATACCTATTTTAGTCAAATATTTATAAGAATACCCACAATTCAATATTCT
>DASUUM010000029.1:0-3771 GCA_036374075.1 Nitrososphaeraceae archaeon | reverse complement strand
AAGTTGGTTGTTATGGTGATGGTTTCTACACAGCCTATTGTAATATATAAATATAAAGTATACCATGCAATTGATTGCACTTTCATTGATATGTAAACAATAATGGTGATATTAATTGAAAATCAGTAAATTATTTTTTTTATAAATAATATGTTAAATAAATAGCAATAGTGTGTAATACTATTTAAAAAATTATGTGTGAATATAATAGTCATATTTTAATATTAGAAAATAAAAATTTTTATACTCTAATAAATTAAATCTATAACAAATTGGTATCTCTGTTAACATATGATATATTATTTGTACTATTGATGTACTTTCACTTTTTATCAGCCATTTTATGGTGGAGTATTACATTTTTTGTTATTTTCATATTGAGTCCAATAAATAAAGCAGGATCTTTGTCAATTCTTTTACCACGAGTACATAAATTCATAATTCCAATTTCTACCATTACTTTAATTTCTGGTTTTCTATTATTATTGGTAAATATCGAAGGTGACTTTTCTAGGATTTTGAATTCGAGTTGGGGAAAAATGATATTGTTAGGTGGAGTCTTTTCTCTACCTGTATATATAATTATATTGGTACGTAGCAAAACAAGAAATATCAAATTACAATTGAAAAGAAAAGAAAAGTCTATTAAGACAAAAACAATTTTACCTTATATACTATTTTCCTTTCTTTCTATAAGTATTGGAATTATGATATTTATTGCCAATTTAATTTAATTAAAATATTTTTTTCTTAACATGCAATTAAATACCTATCACTCTCTATTTTTATCAAATAATAACTACCTTCTAGTCATTTAAATTATGTTTCCAAAATTAAAAAATTTTTGCTTGAAAAAAATTGATAAATTGATTACTAATAATTGCAAAGTAAATTTAATACTTAAGTGATTTACAATAAATTATAAATAACTAAATCCAAAATTAGTAGTTTCATATCTTGTAATGGCCTATCTTGTAAAGAGCAAATACTCCATGATTAGTTGTTATTCAGGTTGAAAAGATAAATCATAAATAAACTATAAACCATATCTATTTTAATATTTTAAATGATATTCATAGTTTTTTATCATTCCCTCTAGTATTTATCTTCTTTAACATTTAAATTATTGTAGATAATAATAATAGTTGTTTGGTTTAAACATATTTGCTTACTTTTAATAGTCTTTTATGGATTGCAATTAATTGCAATCGCTTATATTCCATTGTTGTGTAAACAAATTATATATATGTATCGTATAGCATAAAGAAGCAACGATAATTATGTACATTAAAGCAGATAAAATTGAACTTAAACAATTATCAATAGCAATATTTATTGGACTTTTTTTAACATTCCAATCATTGTTTATTCTACCTGTTATAGCTCAAAGTACTACTACCACCACTACTACTTCTGCAAATAAATTGAATTCTGAAAATGACTCGCCAAAAATTCATGAAATAAAGTTGGCAGGAGTATTGCTTCCTGATGGACATCAGGCATATAAAATGTTAGAATATAAGATAATTGATAAACAAAATAATACTGAAGATATTACTTCAAGATACAGTAAACTTCCAACAATACCTGGTCCCACAATAGTCATGACAGAAGGGGATCAAGCAAAATTAACATTATTTAACGAGATAGGTCATGGACTAGTAAGTCTTCACACTCATGGAGCTCATTACGAGATTACAAGCGATGGCACATTAAAAATGTCAAATCTAGTTAGAGATGAAGCTGCAACTCCTCAAGACCCATATACATATGTGTGGACTGCTGCAGATGGAACTAGAGGATCATGGCCATGGCACGATCATGCATTTGGAAAAAATGCTGCTGGAATAAATATTAATGGTGTAGAAATGAATGGATTATTCTCTACTGTAATAATTAATCCTGCAGATGAGAAAGTAAATGCTTTAGTAAATGGAACTACTAAAGAAGTAGATGTACAAGATATAGATAAAGAATTTATTTTGTTTGTTACTGATGATGCATTTTGGGGAGTAGAAATTGATAATAACAATAATAAAAAACATACACCGTTGTGGGTAAATCCTACACTTGTAGCATCAAAAAATGATTTAGTGAGATTCCATATTCAATCAGTTGGCGCAGATTTTCATCATTTTGTCCTTGATAATTATGAATGGTTAAAACCTGGAACTAATACTACAACAAGTTTGGAAAATATTGGACCATTAGAAAACCATGTATTTACTATTAGCGCTGATAAGAGTACATCATATTATGATAAAGTGCATACACATTTACTTTCTGGTATGAAAGGTAAATTTGAAGTAGTCGAAGATGGAAGTACTGCTAATATTGCAAGTATTCCTGGACCATCACCAGAGATACAAGGTATTGGTGATACTGATGATAATGAGGTGGAAGAAATATCAGTTGTTGGAGAACAACAACAAAAACACGGAGGTATGTAATAACACATGACAAATAAAAATATGAATAAAAAATTTACTTTTGGAATATCATCTAAGACGTTTATAACTGTCATTTTATTAATTGGATTAGTGACTAGTCCACTGATGGCAAATCTTTCCTCTATTGATATGGCGTATGCAGAACAAAAACAACAACAACAACAAATACAACAACATCAACAACACCAAATTAATGAAGATGATAAGAAAGAAGTATTTCACACTTTAACATCTATATCTCTCTCATCACCATCATCGTCATCATCATCAACTAGCCTTGCAAGTAGCAATGGTGTTAAACACAATATTGAGATGGTAGTTATAACTTTACCATCTGGACAACCAGCTTATAAACTAGTTAGTCATGTTAAAAGCAACAGTCTTTCTTCACTTTCTAATGTAGATACTGCTAGTGTTAACAACAACAATAATAATATCGATTTGACTTCTAAATATAGTGAACTAGCAACTATTCCGGGTCCTACATTAGTTGTTAGTGAAGGTGATTATGTCAAGGTAAATATTAAAGACAAAGATGGCAATCTTGTAACTAGTGAAGAATTTATAGCATCTCAACCAGGAACTTTTCTATATATAGATGATAGTAAAGATGGAGATAATGGTCTATTTGGAGCAGTAATTGTAAATCCAAAAAATAATCTAACCAAAGGTCTTATAAAAGGTGAGATTCAAGAATTACCTCTTAATAAGTTGGATAAAGATGTATTAATATTCATGGTTGGCTCTACATTCTGGGGTATGGAAATTGATAATAAAAATAATTATAAACAAAGTCCTTTGTGGGTAAATCCCAATATAGTTGGAACAATGGAACAAAAAATACGTTATCATGTGTTAGGAGTAGGTGGTCAACACGCAGGTAATCCAACAGAGCATCAACATACTTTCCACCTTCATGCACATAGATGGGTAGACCCTGGAACAAACAATATAATAGATGTAAAGCAAATAATTCCAGGTAAAACTCATTCATTTGTAATTGATGTAGGTGAAGGGGTAGGTCCAGGACAATGGACATTTCACTGTCATGTATTTCCACATATGGAAGCAGGAATGATGGGTGGATTCAAAGTTATAACCGGAGATCCAACTATAAATATAGCAAGTGAACCAGGTGCTTCACCATACAAGAATTTTGCAGCATATGAATTAACAGATCAGCCTGCTAAATGGTTTACCAATCTTGCAGGAGATATAACAAATACAGGAACAGAATCTCTTGCTGTAATTAACAAGACAGGAAGTGTAAATTTCATGATGTCAGATGTAAGTGGAGTACATACGGTTTCAAGTTTTATCT
>DASUUM010000028.1:0-4443 GCA_036374075.1 Nitrososphaeraceae archaeon | reverse complement strand
TAGACCCTAAGAGAATAAATATAATTGGTCATAGCGAAGGTACACTTTACGCTCCAAGAATAGCAATAGATAATTCTACAAATGTAAAGAATATAATAATTATGGGCGTCTTAGCTTCGAACCCCGTAAAAGTAGTGGAGTACTATCAAGCCGTATCCTTGCCCTTAGAGTATGCTTCACAAGTATTGGATAAAAATCACACTGGATCGATATCAATACAGCAAATAGCGAACGATCCTCTGTTAAGGCAGTTATTGGTACCGTCTTCTGTTATGCATACTTTTTGGCGTACTAATAATACTGAACCCATAACTACCACTCTAGCAAAGGATTTTGGCACTAGTGGTGATATAAGTATTGAGGAACAACTCAAACCTTTGCTCGTAAAGGCATATAAAAATGAGACAGCTTCCAATTTGCTCAAATGCAATCATCCTGGAGTCTGTCCTGTACTGTGGAAATCATTATCTGGTTTGACACCAAATCTCGATATAATTGGTAATGTCTCTAAATCTACAGGTGTTCTAATACTTAATGGAGAGAATGATACTCAGACTCCAGTTCAACAAGCGTTTCTCTTGCAACAAAGATTAACCGATGTAAATCATCCTGATCATACATTGATAACCTATCCAAACCTTGGACATTTGTTCTATCCGTCATCCCAATGGCAGACTAGTATAGGCCCAATACAGCAATATGTATTGGCAGATATTTATTCATGGCTTGAATCTCATAATGGATTTACACCTCTGACTACTTTTAGCTCATCTTCCTATTCATCAAATATTACTAAAATAAATAAATAATTAAAGCTAAATTCTCAAAATTATTTTTCTGAAATTTTTTAATAAGTTTCTACCAATAAAATCTAAATACAAGTACTGATATCCCTACATTAGACTCCTCTTATAGAACCGCTATCGGTGTTACTCCCGACGGACCCGTTATGTATTCGGGTTCATATACATGTTTTACAAATACAATAAGCATAGAAAAGAAGAGGAGGTTCAAATAAGACGACAGTTAAGCTATCTACAACAATCAAAAATATTGAAAGAGATGTTCTCAACTCAGAGAATAAGCAACTAATTGTACAATTCTATGAGTTTATGAAAAGAATTGGTACTTCAGAAAGATATCAAAACAATAACCTAAAAGCAATAATAGCTTATAGTAAATTTCTTGGACCATCAATTTCTTTCTTTGAGATAAAAAGCAAAGGACAAATTATTTCATTTTTGGATACAAAGATAAAAAATAGTGAGGAAGACCCAGATAAACGTTGGATTACAACTTGGAATGATTATCTTGTAAGAATAAAGTACTTTTTTAGATGGTTATATAACTGCAAAGATAAAGAACTTGATGAAGATATTCCATTTTCGGATTGGATAACTCCTGATTTTGTACACATAAAAAGAAAACAAAAAGGATTAGTCCTTATCTTGAAAATGAATTATGGGAAAAAGATGATTTATTGACCATAATAAAGTACGAATAATACAAGAGAAATAAAGCTATTCTTGCATTACTTTGGGACTTGGATGCACGACCGCATGAAATTACACTATTAAAAATTAAACATATACGTCTAAAAGAAAAATATGGAGAGGGTGAAATACCATATGAAGCAAAAACAGGAACAGGTCCTATATTACTAACCACCTCATTTCCATATGTCAGAGATTGGTTAAATGAACATCCATACAAAAATGAGCCAAATTCAAGACTAATTTGTAATCTTATTAATGGTGCACCAATAACTCCGGATAATATTGATAAAGTAATGAAACAATTACGTGAGCGAATAATCCGATTGTTAGAAAATGACGAAATTACTAACATAGAAGAAAGAGTGAAGCTGGAACATTACTCAAAACAAAGAAATGGAATCCATATTGTATAAGACATAGTGCCATAACTTCAGATTCAGATTATCTTCCAGAATATGCATTAAAGAAAAAAGTTAGATGGTCAATGAATTCAAGGCAAGGTTCACGATATATAAAGAGAAGAATGGGTGATGATTTAAAAAATGAGATTCTTGTTAAGAATGGTATTATTCAAGAAACTGAAATAAATTCTAAGCCTTCTGTACATAATTGTCATCGTTGTCAATTAGTCAATGCAATTGAAAACAAATATTGTTCAAAATGCAGTTATCCTCTTACCTCACAAGCATTTGAGGAGATAAAGACAGAAGAAGACAAAAGAATGAGAATGTTAGAAGAAAAACAAAAGAAAAAAGAATCTGAAATACAAAGTATGAAACAGCAAATTCAAATGTTAACAGAATCACAAAAAGAAATATTGGAATGTCTAAAATATCCTAAAAAGTTATTATCTATCTTTTCTCCAGAAAGCTAACTATACTAAGCAGTACTACTTTTTTCTAATTAAAATTGATATAACAGTTAGTATGTGCTTTAGCTATTTTGAAATTTGTTTTAATGTAGTTTTTCAGTATTTCAGTGTATATAGTATTTACATATTTTTTGCAAATATAATAAAGAAAATATAATATTAATTTACAATATATGTAAATATTGTAAAATTTAATTATAATATTAACTATAGTATATGGTGGTGATAATTACAATAAGGAAAAAATTGAAATGGATAGCTATATCGGAGAAAAATTATGAGTTATTAAAAAATCAAGGAAAGTTTCTAGAATCATTTGATGATGTAATTGCTAAACTACTATTTCTTAATAAGAAAAATGACTAGTTTACAACAATCTAACGGAGTTGGGGACCCTGTCAAGATTGCTGTAAACTCTAAGTCATCCTTCCTTAAGGAGGACTGTAATGAATAATTCAGCAATCTCAAATTTAAATAATTCTCCTAAAAACATAAAGTGGAAACAGATATGGCAAATAGGCAATAAACATTTAGTCATAATTGATGAGTCTATAATCCAAAAATTAGGTATCAATGCTGATTTAACGACATTTGTAGAACAAGAACTAACAGATGAAGGAATATTGATGCGAATAAGGAGATTCAACTGAATATGTCCTTTAATAGCACACAACCTAATTTAATTTCAAGAAATCGATATACTAGATCTGCGTTAACTGATAGAATAAAAAAGATATTATCAACTACAAAATTAAATATTGAAGAATATCTAAACAATACAGAGAACAATAAAAAAAATAGAAATCCAAATAAATATAGTTTGATTATTATCAAGAATTAGATTTTTCTATTGACACCAAAGATCCAAGAAATATTGAAAGTAAAATTTATCTGCATTACATTATTGTGTTAGAGCTGATTTAAAGAGTATAACAATAAAAAAACAATTTTTTACCTTTTGAATTAACATTAATTACATTTCGCAAGTAATACTTAAATTCAACAAAAACTTTGTTGTTATGTGACTCAACATCGTCCTACTGGAATTACTATAATTGCTGTTCTTATGATAATCGGTGGATTAATACTCTTATTTACTGGAATTACTCCCTTGTTTATAGGTCCTTTAATTAGCATTGATTCCGATTCCTCAACTAGTGAACTAGGATTACTTATTACAATAGGTGGATTAACATTAGTAGCACTAGGAATAGCAAGTTTAATTGTTTCATGGGGTCTTTTAAAAGGGAAAGGATGGGCTCGTACAATTACACTCATTATCAGCATAATTGCAATAATATTTGCAGTTATTTCTCTTGTAAGTAGTGAGGATTTAGTACATGTTATTTCAGTAATTATATATGGTATAATAATTTACTATATGTTTACAGACAAAGTAAAATTGTTTTTTGGTAAGGTTAAAGAGTCAACTACCTAATTTATTTTCAAAAATAATTTTACAATATGATTCTAGTAATAAAAGCTAAATACAAGTTACAGTATAACTCTACTAGACAGATGATTTAACTTTAGACCAAACTAAATGAATATGTTATAAACTTTAAATATGTATTCAAATTAATAGTTTTTCTTTTTATATTATAATAAAATAAATTAGAAAAAGAATTATTTAATTTATATTTATTTATACATAAATTATTGGATTTCTAAAATTTTTATCAATTATACATTTAGAAAAAAAATAAAAAAGAAATAGAATGTTATTTTTCCCAATTGACTATTAATTCATTAATCTTTATAGATGATTGTGCAATATCTAATCCATGTGCATTTTTCAAATGTTCCCGAAACTTTACAGCCCATGGTTTATTAGATGTAGCTAATACTGTGAATGACTGTTCAGGGTCACTGGTTTCGTAACTAGCAATTGCAAAATCTTGATTTTGTTGTGGGATATGTTGAATCCAAACTTGTTCTCGGGTTATTCCAGCTGCCATAAAAACTTCATCATGTTCTTTATCGTTAACAATATTTTCTTCATTCCATTTTTTCATCAATTCTATTCCTCCAGGAAGTATAGGAGCTATAAAACAATAATTGGTGGACATATTCTTA
>DASUUM010000027.1:0-15655 GCA_036374075.1 Nitrososphaeraceae archaeon | reverse complement strand
CGAATCACCTACATTCAAATTAAGTATACGAGAATATGAAGAATCGGGATTAAGGGTAGGAGACAAAGTTACTATAGAGATTAAAAAGCCAGATAGTAGTGGAATATAAATAATTATTTTTTAAATATTATAAACTGTGATAAGAATCTCAATGGTGGATTTATTTAATAAAAGCAATTCAATATTCTAGGATTGGGACTCGAACCTCGAAGCGGTAGTTCGGGGTTTATATCAAAAGAAACTAATTATCTAACCTTGATAATAATATTGCATTACCTTCACGAAGAGTAGTAAATACATTATCATCTAAATTTTGAGAATAATCTGAATTCCATCTATACATTGACGTGGAATTTGATCTCTATTTGGGTGATTTATATTGTGAGTGTCCCTCAACAACTTTATTTTCTAATTGTTAACGCCTAAGGATAATATTAAATATTAAATTTGATATCCTATAAAGATTAATTAAATTCCAGCTAAAAATTTTAATTAACAGAAATTTTATTTTCCTGTCATATCTCAAAGTTTTTCCAATAATTCATCTATCTTTTCTTTATATTTTTCAACTGAATAGAAAATTGGCTTTGCTTGTAAATTTCTCGATATAACCTTTTCAATTACTTTCTCCTCGATATGTAGGTCACGTAAGAGTAAAACTTCTAATACTCTCCTCATTATACCATTAATAATTACTATATCATCTCTACGTAAATTCTTGTACTTATTATTTTGGTTCAAATGAGCTAAATAATTTCTTCTACCCGGAATTATTTCAGTTAAAAAATTAAGGGTATTATCATCATAGAAGAATTTTGATTTCATTAATTTATCATTTTTTGTTAATTTAATTAATCTAGCTTGTAAATTCGGATCATTACTTCGTTTGAGTTTTCTCTCTAACCACCTTTGTATTTTTTCATCTCCTATGCTTGAAAGAATATAATCTATTCTTTTCTTGTGGTCCTCTGGATTTCTCTCAAGATCATTAGGAAAACGTATTCTATGGAATGATTCGAGTGCCCTAACCAAATTTAAAAATCTTAAATCCTCAGAAATATATTGATTTACTAAATTCATGATATATAAATCAAAGACAATATGAAGCTCATCTTCAGTATTTATCCAAATTCTGAAAAATGATTCTAAATTCTCAAAACTTTCAAGAATATCATTATACGTCAATAACATTATGTTATTTGTTGGTGTAAAATATGAAGAATCCCAATATCCTAACTTGTAGTATATTTGTACATCTGAATCAAGATTTTCCTTTTTAAAACTAGCCTTTACAGCTAATGGAATATTGTAATGTGATGTTGAAAAGGTTAAAAATTCTTGAACTTTTTCTATTATTGATATACATTCTTCAAGAGATTTTGTTTGTGGAGGTTCTATTAATATCCATGTACCTTTTTTTGTTTCAATATTTCTATCATTATTTCCTAGGTCTCTTGTGATATTTGAATCTAAAATCAATTTAAAAGTATAGTTATATAGAGTAATTGAAGTGATTGATGGACTAATTGTTTGATTTTCCAAAGAATAAGGATCAAGCATACCTAACCATTCTGGAAGATGTAAAAAATTAACTCTAATAAGAGAAAATTTGATCTTATCAATACCATTAAGTTTTTGATCTTTAATTATTCTAGCAACATCATAAATATGATATGCCGTTTTTTTATCTTTATTTATTAATACTCTTGTACTTCTATAAATACATCCAATAAGTGTATATACTGTTCCATTATCTCCTTGACCATCAATTATATCATATTTACTTTTCACTGATTTTCTTAGAAATAGTTGACCTCCATTAACTGGATCGAATTTTAAAATTCCTTCAATATATTTTTCATTTGAATGATGTAAGTTCCACTTACCTCTACATTCAAAAGCCTCCATAAAAACGAGATATAAAAAAAGGTTATAAGGTTTAGTTATCGTAAAAAATAAAAGATCTTTGCTTATAATATGATTTGATTTGAATACTTTAGAAAATATTAAGTAAAATTTTTATTTACGTTTACCACCAACTGAGATGACTCCAATGGATATTCTTCAAAAAAGGTTAGCCCAAGGGGAGATAACGATTGATGAGTATACTCAAGTGAAAAACATCTTAGAAAACATAACTAAGTAGCTGAAATCCTAATTTTTCTTTTTTATTGTTAAAATATAGAAAATAATACTATAATATTTTTCGGTGCCGCAAATTATTTTATTTATAGAATCTAATTATTTTTTTACATGCTAATCTGTTATCCAATACTATGGTATTAATTTTGAATAATTTAAAATAATATAGAAATCTAATTGATAGTGCTGAGAATTTAAATAATAATAAGTTATTTACATATATAATATTTTTTGCAATTGATGTAACAAATAGATTACATTGATTTTTGACACACATTTAAAAAACATCTTATAGAATATATTGAAATTAGAAATGTCGTATATTTCAATTATAGATCTAGTCTATGTATGGATTATTATGATGACATTCAATAATTCTATACAACACAATCTCGAGAAACCATTATATTGATACTGCGATTAGAAGATATCAACATTTGGTTATCCTGACCAGAACATTAGTAGTATTGATTTTAATAATTTTGATTTCAAATTTTAATTCTTCGGTATGGAGGGTACATGGAGAATCCCCTAGGTTTGACAGATATGAAGAGCCTGACTTAATGAACGATCTCAGGTTAATGGGTGTAAGCAAATATGATGATGACGTAGCGAATGATGCATTACTAAGGTCAATGGGTGTAAATAATAATAGATTAGATAATCCTAGCGATTGTCAAATTTTGGATCATGTGTTTTTACAAGACCGATATTCGACATCTCTACCTGATATAAGCGCCTTAAATGTATTTAGCGATGGAAGACACCTAAATTATACTGCATGGTTTTACCCAGGATTCAAGACCCATCTCGTTGTAACCAATGATTCATCATCTTTTAGAATGTCTTTGATGAGTATTGATATCGAATTTCTTGAAAATAATAATTCATCTCTCAAAAAATATGTAGATAATATCATAACAAACTTAAAGGAAAATGGAATAGGCTTTAGGCTTGTAGAAAGAGTTGATAATCTCTTTATTTCAGATCATCATGCAGAAAAGATAGTTTATAATCTTGCTAATACATTTACCAAACAAGATTCTCAAACTACCAAGTATCTGTTTATTGATGGTACAAAACTTTACGATATTACACAGTACATCCCTTCAGAGAAATATTCAAAAAGTATTAATGAAATCATAAGTTCTTTTCGATCCTCTTCTATAGTGAAAAACGAATCAAGTAACTCAAAACACCGTCTTTATAGCTTCTTAACAGACTCTATAGAGAAAAACAGATCAAGTAACTCATCTTATGCAGAAGGTTCTGAATATTATAAAGACAATCTTTATAATTTTAGTTTATCTCTTCCCAAAGGTTGGACCATTTCAAATGCAAATCCTCTACAAGGTCCAGGAGATAGACACATTTTTCCTCCACCCGAAACAATACAAGAACTTGGGAGACAGTACCAAATAACAATAGATATCTTACAGAAGAATAATGAAGGAGGAGATTTTGTAGAAAGGATTTTGTGGGATTTTGATACAAACTCATGGACTCACTTGATAACTGAAAGACCAGGCTCTTATGAAAGAGTTATGAGAATAATTGAGGAACAAATCAATTTCTCAAATTTCTACCATAATCAAACTTACTCTAAAATTGTAGATGATCTACTGGAGATAAGGGTTCCAAATTACATATCATCTTCCATTGATTTACAGACCTTGGGTTATCCAAGCAAGTATGGAATAATATTTAGTGTAATCACAATTTATAAGCTAGGAGATAATATCTGTCAAGTTTTTGATGTAATAGGACCTATTCCTCTCCCACCACCATCATTTTTTATAACTATGAATCCAAGGAATTTGAATCTATTTCCTGGTGAAGAAGAAAATATTGAACTAAATTTCACGACTACTACCCCCTGGGATTGGAGTATTTCATTTAATACAAAACCATCAGGAGAATTCGAAACAGAATTTGATTCGAAGGAAACTCAACTCATAAGTGACTCGGAGATTACAACAAAGATAAATCTCAAAGCTCTACTAAATGCAACACAGACTATGCATTTGATTCCCATAACAGCTAGTGCACAGTTAAAAGGAGTTAACTTAACTCTGCCATCAGAGTATCGTGGTTATCCTGACGATTTTTCACGCACTTATAATGAAACAGAATATCTAAAGGTCATTGTGTCTAAACCTCCTTCAGTGGCTGAAAATTTCAATAATTTTGTTAACACATGGATTACTCCTATTACCGGAATATGGGTATTATTTGCAGGTATAGCAACTGCATTGGCTCCATTGATTATCAAAATATATAGGAAAAAGAAGAACGAGACACATAAAGTTGATACTTCTAATTAATTCTATTAATTAAATTCGTTCAATAATCTTTCTAGTTAAAAGATATTGATCCTTTTGGTAACCTTATAAATTACACTTTGTTTATGTGGTAATACTACGATGTATTGGTAGGTGTTTCTAGCTTATTGATGATCTTTTCTATGATACTCTCTTCAGGAATTGTCATTCAGTTCACACAATGCTATCTGAAAAATAGTAGTAAAAAAATATATTATTAAAAGGAAACAAATGATATTTAGTGTATAAAGTAATACTAACAATTGCCTTTTTCATAACTATTGTTTTTGGAGTAACTATGTTCACTGTTACTTACAAAACCAACTACACTTCATTTATCAAATTGCCTAGTGACAAAGATTTTATTCTATACAATAATGACGTTTATACAGAATCTATTACCTATTTTAAATCAGCATTAGCGACTGAACTTAACGATAGTAATGCCTTAAACGATAAAGGAAATGATCTTAGTGATCAAGGGAAAGATAACGAAGCTATAGAGTACTATGATAAGGCACTTGCTATTGAACCTGATCACGTAGACTCATTATATGATAAAGGTATTAGTCTTAACCGTTTAGGTAACTATACCGAAGCTATAGAGTACTATGATAAGGCACTTGCTATTGAACCTGATCATGCAAATACGTTAAATAATAAAGGAAATATTTTGAGGATGTTAGGTAACTATACCGAAGCTATAGAGTACTATGATAAGGCACTTGCTATTGAACCTGATCATGTTCTTGCATTAACTAACAAAGGAGTATCTCTTGATTGGTTAGGTAGACCCAATGATGCTATAATCCATTTTGATAAAGCTCTATCTATTGAGCCTAATTCTATATATACACTAAATAATAAGGCTACAAGTCTATACCATTTAGGTAACTTTACCGAAGCTATAGAATATCATGATAAAGTGTTGGCTATTGATCCAAACCATACTGATGCTTTATCTAAGAAAGAATTTATTCTTAATTTAATTCAAACGTCATTAGATTTTAAGACATATCAACACCCAGGTATAGGATTCACAGTTAGATATCCATCAAATTCAGATGTGCAGGAAGAATATGCTGATGGCGTTGAATTTTTAATTCAAGAAGGATCTTCTGTTCTTATCAATATAAGACAACTCCAAGAAGAACAAATACTTGAACAATTTACTCATGAAAGAAGGATTTCTCTTCAAAAATCCTTTGAAAACGTAGAATTTCCCTCTGAACCTATCGAGACAATTCTTGTAGGTGGTTATCCTGCTGACCAAACTATTTTTGGTTTTGATAGTTATGAAAATCCTGGTGAAAGAATGCTTGGAGTGTTAGTAACAAGCGTAATCAATAGAACTACTGCTATTCAGCTCCTTTTTGTTGGAAATTCAGAACAACCAATTATTCTTTTTGTTCATATGAAAAATACATTCGATATAAGCGGAACTCAGCAGCAGGAAATACAATCTAATAGGATCTCGAATAGAATATTATTGCAATAACATTCTCAATAAAATGTAATGAAAGTACAAATATAGAAGATGAGAAACGATAATAAAGTTCAATAAATAAAAAAATTTTGAGAAGTTTTGTAGTTGGTATTCTCTTAGGATATTTTATAAAGAAAATAATAAAACTATTGATGTTGTAAAGATATTCAAAAAGATATTGAAACTAAAGTATTGTATCTATATTTTTCTTGATTAATTTTCAGGGATATGTAAATTAAATATGTTCGGTTCGAGCCACGGTAAACCTCCTCCATTTAAAGTAACTGCTGGTTCAGGAATAGGCTCATTTTGTATTCCTCTTGTTATCTTTGCACCATAGATCTTTAATGGTAACAAATGCAATGAAGGAAATTTTAGTACTTGAATGTGTAAATGTGGATGACTAGAATTACCTGAATTTCCTCCTTCACCAACTTTTTCACCTAAATTGACTCTCGTGTTGGGAGGTGGTGTATCTGAACCAATAGATTTAAGATGTGAAGGAATAGATCCTTGTTTTAAATGAGAATAAGACACCAGTTCTCTATTATTAACGATTATCTCAATAAAGTTATTTCCACCAGTACCCCCCGGAGGATGATCTTCTTGAGAGTCCCGTGATCTATGTACTATTCCTTCGGCTATTGCATAGACTGGTTTTCCAAAAACATAATAATCTTCGTTAGATGGATCTGTAATGTTAGATGGACTTTCTAGCCAATCATTTGCATCATTATCATACTTTACTATTCCAACATCATATGCGTAACGTTGATCATAATCATGACCTCTTCTAGTCTGACCTACCCAATATTCGCCCTTTCCCATATCGCTTTTTTTACCCCAGTATAAATAACTGCCATTTGGTGTTGGATGATCATGAAATACCAATTTTTTAACTATTGAAGGGACAATCAAACTATTCTTGAATTTAAGACTAATTCTAATATGAGAAGGTGATGGATGGGGTAGTTTAATATAATGATATAATTTTGTACCAGTCTCTTCATGATATTGTAAATGTAGCCAAGGGGTTTCTCGTTGGGGTTCTATTTTTAAAATATCTGGTGAAAATACATCCTGATATTCTTGGTCATTTACTAATACTGTACCTGGTGGATCATCACCTATAGGAACAGGTACTCTCTTTTTTCCAAAAAAATCATACACTACCGGATCAACTATAGGTGAACCTTCAAAGGAGACTATTACTTTATCTAATCCGAACATATTATTACTATTATTTTTTATTTTAATTTTAAGGGCAACTTGAACTCCATCTTCACCTTTCTCGTGATTACGTATTACAGGAAGGCATACAATATTTCCGTTTATTTCAGGTTCAACAGACAAAATTTCAATATCTTGACTTTGCAGAACATTATCAAGAAATATTATCTCACTAGAATCTTCATCCAAAACAATGTTTGGAATTTTTAATTGATATGATAAACTTCCATTTATGAAAACTTTTATATCATTTAGTGACCATCTATTTCGTGCATTTGGATCAATACGAATATAAGCTTTTTCTAATCCTACTATATCTAATTGTGGATTACGAGGATCGTTCAAATTAGGATTTTCTGCATTTGATCCTGTTCCGAATGTGATTGTAATTGTCTGATTTGCTCTGAATGGATTAACTTCTCCATCTATAATTTTACATCTAAACTCTCTTCCATGTGAACCAAGAAAACCAAGAAAAACTCTATGATTAAAATCAAGATCTTCATTTCCTGTAGATACAGTTAATTGAATTTGTTCTACATTCACAATTGTGATTTTGGAATTTAAAGTATATAAATATGTTGGATTGGAATATTATAGAAACATTTAAGAATAAAGAAATTTATAAGACTAACATTATATATTATTAATCTAAAAAATAATTCTTTATTTGCATCATGCTTTAATAACAATAATATAAAATGTTATTTAATTAACCTACAATTTCCATCTTTACATTTTGTAGTCACGAATGAATATGAAGAATTACCTATATTTGATATAATAAACTTAAATTGTTACTACTTTAGAAATTAAATCATATATGTAATAGGTTCTAATACTGCTACTACTTCTATTTAACTTTACAATTACATGAATTTTTATTTGATATCTATAACTTTTGTTTCAACAGTAAATACAAATTTTTGTTATTTTACTATAGTATATATTAATCAATATAATACAATTGATTTTTCAATAGAGAAAAATAATTTTTCAATTTTTTGATTATCAAAGATATTTTATTTCTTTTAATAAATATCAGAAATGGTGATTGTACGTTTGATACAGCAATCAACTTTCCAGTAGGAGAAACTAATTCTCTATTGTAGCAGATAACTTCAATTAGAAATACAATCCTATTTTTTAAATGTCCATACAATAAAAAACCTATTGGTAGGTTCTCTAAAATTAACTACAAAAATATTTAGCAATTAACATATATTCATAATAAGCTTGAAATTATTTGTTGCTATACTAGACATTTTATTATAAAAGTCAATTGAGATTCATTTTTCTATAATTTCAATTTAAAATAATTTGTATGATCTGGATGATCTTGCTTCTCTTTTTTTCCATTTTCAGTTTTTAGCCATTTTTTAAATTTCTCTCCATATTTTTTAATATTGTTATTTCTTCATTTGACAGCGCATATTGTTCCACAAAAAAATAATCAGTTACTACTTTAAATTATATTCTAATTATAATGATATCATATTAGAAGGGTAAAAATCATTTCAATATATGATACTTTGTTCGTATGATGCCCAATCTAAAAGAAGCCTCATTTCAAAGGATAAATGTTATTATAAAAGTTAGCAAAGGTTTTTTATATTTTGCAATTTGCTAATTTATAATAAATAATTTGGCTACAAAAAATAATAAAAAATCTAATACAAATTTATCAAAAATTTATCTAACAATTTAATAATTGAAAAAGAAAATAGTATTATCGATTAATTGACTAACGCTAATTTTGATAGACAAATAATTTACATAACTCATTGTTCTGCGAAAAAGGATAAATCTATCAAAGAATCAAGAAAAAAAGTAACACCAGATAAACTTTACACTGCAACACCAACTCAAAGATTTATGAATAGATGTATTAGAAATAAAGTTAATTGGTGTATTTTTTCAGATAAATATGGGATATGGTTTCCAGATATTAAAAATGAATGGTATGAAAAAAGTCCTAATAAAGTAACTGATGATGAATATAACCAGATTTTAAATGATTTTAATAATAAATTAGACCAATTTGATGAAATATGGTTTTATTATAATCCTGGAAGATTTCATAAGCTATATAAAAAAATTTTAAAAGATAATAAATTAAAAGATAGAATAAAATTATTTACTCATTTAGAAGATATAAAATAACTATATGTCAAATGAATGTTCTTGGCTTCATGAAAAATTAGAATTATTACCTTTATTTAAATTTCCATTCAACTTAAAAGAACTTCCAAACAATGGAATTTACTTTTTTTACGAAAGAAATGAAGATGCTATGCACATTCCACCAAATCTTGATGATGGTTTAGAGAAAACATCTCAAAGAATTGTAAGGATAGGAACACATAAAAAAGATAATTTTCGTTCCAGAATTTCTGAACATTTCTTACAAAATGAATCAATAATGAATTTCTCTTATACAAGACCAAAACCTTCGGACCGTAGTATATTTAGAAAAAATATTGGAAGAGCTCTTTTGAATAAACAAAATGATGATTACTTAGAAATATGGAATATTGACTTTACTTTGAAAGATAATCGTCGACTAAGGTCTTGTAAAAGAGATATTGAAAAAGAAAAAGAGGTAGAACAAAATATTACCACAATTATAAGAGAGAATTTTTCATTTAAATTTATTGAATTAGAAGGAGAAAAAGAACGTATTGGAACCATTGGTTTAGAAAGTAAACTAATTGGTACTGTAGCAAAGTGTAAACTTTGTAGTCCGACAGACCAATGGTTAGGTAAATTTTCCCCTATTCAGAAAATAAGAGATGGTAAACTATGGTTAACTCAACTTTTACAATCACCAATAATAAATGAAATTGATAAAAAAATGATTTCAAATAGCTTAAAGTAATTTAAAATCTACTATTAAAGTATATGTTATAGTCTTATATTTAGACAAATAATGGTTGTAAATGTTTTATAGTTTTTTCAATATCTTTTTCAATTTTAGCTCCAACAATAAGAATTTTGCCACTTGCAAAAATAATACATGTTGTTTTAAATTTGCTCTTGACATATTTTGTCCTGTAACTCTGAATGTTCAATGAATTTCTTTTTACAAATAGGACATTTAAGTTTGCATTTTGTAAACGATGCTTTAAAAATTGCGGCAATTTCTACACCAGCAACATAGAAAAAAGAAGAAAATAAATAGATAAAAAGAAATAAATTAAATTTATTGTATTATTAAAACAGGTTTACTAATGCTGCTTATTATTTTTCTGACATCACTAAATAAGGAGCTAAACCAAGAATCTATATGAGAAGTTAACATAACTACCAAGTCATAATTATTATTATCAATTTCATTTACTATTTCATCAACTACATTACCAGTCAGAAATTTATAAGAAACTTTATTTTTACATCCTGCTTCTTGGCATTTCTTTATTTTTTCTTCCATAGCATCTATTATCTCACCTTTAATCTTTCTATGATAGTCTTGATTATCCATTTGTGACATCTCATGGGAGCCTTCTAAGGAAACATCTCCAAATTTTTCAACGTCTTTTAGTATACGTAGTATGTGCAATTCTGCACCTGTGGAATTCGATAGAGAGACTGCATAATTAAGTGCTTTATTTGATATATCTTTTCCATCGTCAGTAACCAGTATTTTCTTAAAAGAAGGGATGGTATCTTTTGAAATATGATAACCTTCTATTTCTTTAGGTTCATGATTTTCTGGTTCGATTTCTGATATACTACTTCCATCAGGATTTATAATTTCTTTTCCATCGGAAGTTGGAATGTCTTTATCACTACTCATAATATAATGTTTGATTACAAATATATAACTTAGAAGCTTGATAAGAACATATTTTTATAATTAAAGGTTATTGAACTAGGTTAAATATTAAACCCAGCTGTTCTTTAGTTGTTGTTGTTGGTATTTACGTCTGAATTACGTCTATTAACTGACTTTACGTAACTGGTATTTGTTCTTAGTAAAGTCTTTAGATTAAATTGAAGTTTGTCTCAACTTGTCTATTGTGCGAAATATAATAGATAAGCTTATTACGTAGATACATAATTCTTTTGTAATGAAGAATAATTTACTCTTCATGTTAATTTTAATTGCTGCAATAAGTGGAACATGTTTTGTATTGACTCAAAATACCTATGCCTCATCTACACATATGACATTGCATAACTTGACTAATGAGACTGCAGAGTTATGGGCTGAAATTCCAGTAGATCCACCTCATTGTGATGCTGAATCAAATATGACTTGTGAAGCAGGTACTGAATACGATTGGTATACGATAAATGTAGCCATACCTAATTCAGAGAGTCCTACATGGGAACAACAACTATTTGGTGTTTTTGGTGAATGTGATGTCTATATAACAGATTCAGATGGAAAATATGATGCACAACATCATTGTTCTTCAGCAGAAAAATTAGGTCTTAAACCACCAGCAGATAATAAAACTAAGTGATTTTTTTCTCTTCTTTTTTTTAATTATATTAGTAAATTTGGCTTTACCATACATTAAAAATAAGTTTCTATAGGCTGTGTAGAAAACATCAATATAACGACCAACTTAACCATCCGATGAACATTATATGCTATACATCTAAAGACCAGTTCTCTATTCTGCATTCTTATTAGCCTAGATGTAATATGTTCTCCAAATAGCCTCTTTATTACTGATACAATAGTTTCATCTTTGTTGCGTTGATTATACAGAATCTTGTTGTAAACACGTTTCATCTACTTTTTCTGTATTTGCCACGAGTTTTCCAGATTGGTACATCTTTTTCATATATTGATGGTATAACACTGAATCCATTTAGTTTCTCTCTTACAAGTCCATGGTTATCCTCACTATCGGGGCCTTTATCTGTAACAACTACCGCTCATGGTTTTATTTTTGATATTTTTGTAACAATCAGTTTGAAATTTATATTGTCATGTCTTGTTGTATTGGACCTCGTCTTACCTTGACCTTGCAGATTATCTGTTTTAGAACATCTCCTGTACCAATAGATAATTTAGCATATTGCTTCCTTCTCTTTAATTTGGCTCTATTTGTATAATATTCTGATGCATATGTTATTTTGAATCCAGTTGCATCTATGCCAGCAAATATGTGTCTTGTACCTGTAAAGAGGATAAAAGATGAGATTATCTTTCCAAGCACCATGATGTTGATTCTATCTGTAAATTTCTGTAGTATTGTGTAATGTGGAATCTTGGATAACTGGAGAAACAGTCTTAGATAATATGCTTCGACCAACCAGTCTGGAAACATTCGATAACTCTTTCTTCATGCTGTCTTATTGTAACTAGTACTATGTGTTGCCATACTGTGTAAATGTGGTTGCTCTTTCTATGCAAGTATAATGGAATTCTGCAATGCTTGAGGATACGTAATAACTCATCTGCTAGTCTAACGTATTTGGATTGCATGTTCAACAATGCAACGTAGAATTTAATTAGCTAAGATGATTTGAGCCCTAACATCTTCTTTTTAAATAGATACTAGATACTATTATATCTATTATCTATTTCTTTAGGTTTATTCTAGACGTCTTTATTTATGTGAATAATGATTATAATCTTATGGGACTATTTTCTAGATTTAAAAAAAGGAAAAAAGATAGTGAAGAGAGAGAAGACAAAACAACTGGTGACTATGATGAGTCCCGAAAAAACTCAGAAAAAGAACCAATAAGTAGCTAAACTCTTCTTTTTTTGCGCTTCATTATATTAAAAAATATAGAATTGTTATTAATCAGTGGTTAAAAAAAATAGTATTATTACATAGTAATTCCTTTAATAATATATACTAATTAATTTTTAAAATAAATAATAATAATTATGTTTATAATGATGGAAGAACTTGAACTAAATTATTATTTAAATTTAATTATTTTTGTTATCAACTAATATCTACCATTCATGAATCTATAAAATCTTCAACTATTAATGTGTCAAAATTTGTCCAAATATTAGGACCATTAAATATCGAGATTTGAAAATGTAAATGTGGTATGTATGTATAACCTGTCATACCTACCTCAGCAATTTTTTGTCCTTGTTTAACCTTTTGTCCTTCTTTTACATTAGAACTATTAAATTTGAGATGATCATATCTTGACGACTCTTTATTCTTATGCATAATGGAAATAAAATTAGAAAAGTTCCAATAAGCAGGACTAGGACCGCCTATTGTTGAGTCATCTTTAACATATGTTATTATTCCATCAGTTGCTGCGAGTACAGGGGTCTTTTCTGGAACTATAAAGTCTATTGCATTTCTTAACATTCCTATATGAGCAGGTGATGTACTTCGATCTATTCTTTGAATAGAATTCTTTGGTACAGGAAGCTGATATTTATTAAAAGCAACAGTTCTATTATCTAAGGTATTCTTATTCTTCACTAAGGCTATTAGATAAGAATATTATTTAATAATTCATAATAAATATTTTATATTCTACATACTGAATTAACATTGATGAAAATGGAAAAAGCTAATACTATACACAGAGACCATCTCAAAAAAACATATTACATGTTATAATGGACTCAAAAAAAGAGGATTCATACCGAGCATTCAAAACCTCAGGTGGGATTTGAACCGTTATCAAATATTAAATTATCTATACTATTTTAAATCTGCTTTAAGTAATATTGCAAATCAATTTTTATTAAATAATATAATTGTGAACAGAAGTTCAACACAAGGTATACACGCAAATGGTCGATTTTACATCTACCAAATGCACTGATTACAGTTCAACAAATCAATTGTGTAATAACGAGAATTAAATTAGTGCTGAACCAAACTTGTGTTTTGGCATTCATTATTCAAACAGTCAATCGTGTAATAACGATCCTAAACTTTCAAATAGTGATTGCAATATTTTTATTATTAAGTGATTATATAAATGTTACACATTTAGCATAATTTATTGAAATTTCTATAACATTATAATCTATTTCTAATACTACAATATTTCCATATAATTTTCTAATTAGACTCCACGAGTTGGATGCCGGTATTCATCAAATGTGGGTTCTACTATCAACTATCAAAAGATATTCAAATAACTTAAAGATATTATATTAGAATGAATGTTGCTGGTCTTAAGAATAAATTCATTATAAAAGAAATAATAATTATTTGTAATGACATGATCTTGATAGGAAAAAATCAATTTCAAAATATTATTATCTTGGTCTTTGATCTGAGACATTATTCCACCTTTTATTCAATGTTTCAGCTGTAACTCCAATCTCATAATTCTTTAATGTACTTCCTTTTATATCCAATGCAATCTCTTGATTATCAAAAAGTATTTCATCGTTAGTAATTTTTATAGGACGTCCATTATAGAACATACCATCTACATTTATAGTAATTTCATTGTCTTGTATCATTAATTCAAATATTATATTCTGTTTTGAATTTTGTATAATCAAATGTTTTGATTTATAATTTATTTGCCAATCTCTACTTTTTTCTGCAGACCAATAATTTTGAAGCACTATTGCAATTAAATTATTAATTTTATTAAAAAAATTAATGTCTAAAAGAATATAGCTTTTACCTGCATATTCTTCTTTCTTTATTGATATAATATCAAAATCATCTACTACAAGAATTCTTGATGTATTTACAAATGTACATTTACCTACTTTTACAATCAAATCATTAACTTCATGGTGTTGTTTCATAGTGAAGGCATCTTCTTCATGAACTTTATTGTATGGATTTATTTTTGCATTACGTAAAGATGATTCAGAAATTAGTCCATCAGTATATTTGATATGATCTGTTGGGCAAATAGCTATCATATTTTCTGGTAAAAAAGCTGAAATTTGAGAATTTTTATTCACTATATCTATAAATTCCAATACTGGACACCCACAAACAATACATCCATAGTTTGCTTCTTTTGAAAGTTGTTGTTGAATTTGTAAAGGAGGAATTTTAGAAGTCATTATCATTTCTCTTTTTAGTTTAAATTTAATCTTTTTTACTTAAAAGATTAATGTTAAAAATATGTTATAATTGAACTGTGATGCTTTTGCTACGGGATTATTTTCCATTTTCTTTTTGTGTAATATTATCTCCGTATGTTTCTTTGCGTTTATGTCTGATTCATAACTACCAATTAACAATTCAATATGATTCTCATAACATTGTTTCAATAAAGACAATCCCTGGATCTTGAATTTGATAGAAGGATCTGTATTTTCATTTTCTATCAAATTCCATAGTGTAGAAGTAATCTTATCTATTCCAGTTATATAGCGAAGATATTCAAAAAGCCATCTATTATAGCGCCGAGGGTGGGACTCGAACCCACGAGTCCAAGGACATCAGCTAGCACGCCAATTTAAATTTCATGATCTCGAGGCTGACCCCTTTTAAGGTCATTGACTTACCTAGCTTGGGTACCCCGGCATTAATTAAAATGTTTATTTGATATT
>DASUUM010000026.1:0-47677 GCA_036374075.1 Nitrososphaeraceae archaeon | reverse complement strand
GATTATTTTCTTCCCATTTACTCATAGTATAGAATATTTTGTGTTAGTGTTAAATGTTTTGGATCTCAATTTGGTAAATAATTTGACTAATTTAATACTATAATATTATTATAATTTTACAATATTCTGATAATATATGTTTTTTACCCTAATCACTTCTGAATTAGATCTCGCTAGTAAAACGATGTTAAGATATTTACAAGAATATAAAAAATTCAATGAACTAGAAAATTCTTATTTTACTTCTTCTTTATATGATAATATATCAATATTTGTATCTAAAAATCAATTAATATTTACTGATTGTTTTGATGACTTGTATAAAAAAACTGATATTTTTATTTTTCTTTCTAAACATCAATCAAAAAGCAAGATTCCATCATTGACATGCCATTTTCCGGGAAATTATTTTACAAATTCTTATGGTGGAAATAAATCTGAATTAGGAATTGCCTATCCATCATTACAAAAAAACTATTTGAAAAAAATATACCAATCAAGAGAAAAAGTTCCATTCTGTGATATAACTATAGAAACCACTCATCATGGCCCAACTACTATAAAAAAACCTGTTATGTTCGTTGAAATTGGATCTTCAGAAGATCAATGGTCTAATATGGATATTGCATCAGTAGTTTGTGATTCCTTAATTGATGTAATTACAAAAAAAATGCTTAATGCAAAATATATTGGAATAGGTTTAGGCGGAAATCATTATGGATCAAAATTTAACAAATTAATATTAGATACTGACTATGGAATAGGTCATATTGCAAATAAATACAATTTAGTTAATTTAAACAGTGATATGTTAAACCAAATGATTATAAAATGTTATGAAAAGGTTACACATATAATAGTAGATCAAAAGGGGTTAGGAAATGAAAAACAAAGAATAATAAGTTTACTTAACAATATTGAATTAGAAGTAATTAAAATATAAGTTCTATCAAAGTATAATACTTTCTTGCATTGTTATAAATGAAATATTCTATAGAAATAGAATCTTCATTATTGTATATTCTTACTTTCAAGTTTACGATGAAATCAATATTACTATAAGCCTTATTATATCACTATTAGCAGAGAAAAACAAATTTTTACTACATTTCCTACAGTTGTATTACATTATTTTCATTTTCTTTTTTATAATTACAAAAACTATCAGTTTTTATTGAGAAAATTTTGCATATGCTGATACCATCAATTGAAGATATTACTTTACAATACCAAACTTAAAGAAGTTTTATTTTAATTTTTTAAAAAAAATTATTACAAGATCTTCCAGCTTTATTTTTATATTACGATTGTATCTATAATATATCATTGAAAAAATTCAGAGAAAAACCACCAATGATTATAATTTCTGGTTCCTGTCTTAATTTTGATGAAGAAAGAAAGAAAATCGTTGAAATAATTGAAGGTTTGCAATTTTTTGTTAATTCGCAAACAAATTGTGAAGTGTCATCTAATGGCACTGCTTTCGGTTGGGATTTCTTTCAAATACATTTTGATCCTTCTTTTATGGAAAAATTGATATTGCATTTTCCAGAAATATCGAAGGAAGAAGGAATAACTCTTGAACAGCAATTCGTTTTATGGCTCACCAAACAATTCAAAAAACGAAAGTTGAATTATCATCTTAAGTTAAATGACATTCCTTATGAAAGTACAAGTGGATTTAGACTAGATCCAGATAATTATCGTGACGATAGCTTGTTAGAAGATTTAAGATAAATTATTTTTAGGCAATAATTAATTGGTATTATATAATTTCTATATTAATGGACTAATATAATAAAAATATATTTAAAATCGTTATTTAAAATATTATATAATAATTAATTATTAGTTCAATTTAATTTTACTTTATTGATAACTATTAATACAAGACTGTAATTTTTGATATTTATTCTATGAATCTATTACAAAAACCTCAATTAGGTCATTGGGATTTATCAGAGTTGGTCAACGAGAAAAAGAATGAACTACAAAATTATTTAAAAATCTTAAATACTGATGTTGAAAAATTTGAAAATAATCGTAAATTGCTTAATGATGGTATTTCTTCACAAGAATTTACTGATATGTTGTTGCAATTAGAAAAGATTTCTGAAAAATTAAATATGGTAATAGGTTTTGCACATTTGCAATATTCATCCGATACTTCTTCAAATGAATATTCTGCATTGGTTACAGAAATGGAATTATTAGGTACTAAAATTTCTAATAAATTGATCTTTTTCGATATATGGTTCAAAAATATTCTAAAAGAAAAAGATGCAAATAGGCTAATTCAAACAGTTGATCCAGTTTATAAACAATATCTAACCCATAAAAGAATTTTAGGTAAATATACTTTATCTGAAAAGGAAGAAAAAATTATTAATATATTTGAGGTAACTGGTCCAAATGCATTAGTAAAAATATATGATAGAATGACTAATAGTTTTGAATTTGTTATTGAAATAAAGAAGTATAATAAGATTATAAGAAAAAAATTTGTAAATAAGGAAAAGTTAATGTCATTAGTTAGAAGTAACAAATCTGAGGAAAGAAAAGCTGCATACAAGTCATTGTTTAGTATCTATAAAAATAATAGTGGAGTTTTAGGTGAAATATATTTAAATTTAATAGTGCAATGGCATGATGAAAATATCAAAATTCGTGGCTTTGAATCACCAATTTCTGTAAGAAATGTTTATAATGATATAAGTGATGATGTAGTATCTGCATTATTGGAAACATGTAGGAAAAATTCTATTATTTTTCAAAAATATTTTTATTTAAAAGCAAAAATGTTAAAAGTAAAAAAATTAGAACGTTATCATTTATACGCTCCTCTTATTAAAAAAGGAATAAGGCCCAAGAGGTATAGCTATGACCAAGCAGTAAAAATAGTTTTAAATGTTTTTGAATCATTTGATCCTAAATTTCGAGAATATGCAGAAATAGTTTTTAATAAAAATCATGTTGATTCTCAAATTAGAAAAGGAAAGATGAGTGGGGCATTCTGTTCTACTATTACTCCTACAATAACTCCATATGTTTTATTGAATTATGATGGTATGTATCGTGATATCTCTACAATGGCTCATGAATTTGGACATGCTATACATAGTATTTGTTCTTCAAATCTCCCAATTACTGTTTCGCATCCTCCATTACCTTTAGCCGAAACAGCTTCTGTCTTTGCAGAGATGTTGTTGAATGAAAAATTAGCTGAAGAAATGACAGAACAAGAAAAGTCTATTCTGTTAGCAGAACAAATTGATGATATGTACGCAACTATTATGAGACAATCCTATTTTACATTATTTGAAATTAATGCACATAATCAGATAATTGAAAATAATGCTAATATTGATAGTGTTTCATCTTTGTACAAAAATAATCTTCATGATCAATTTGGAAATTCACTAATTATTTCTGATGATTTTATGTGGGAATGGCTTTACATACCTCATTTTTATCATACTCCTTTTTATTGTTATGCATACGCTTTCGGTAATCTTCTAGTTTTATCCTTATTTAATATGTATAAGAAAGAAGGAAAAAAATCTTTTATCCCAAAATATTTAAATTTACTTTCTGCAGGTGGATCAAAAAATCCTGAATCTCTATTAACTGAAATTGGCTTTGATATATCTAATAAAGAATTTTGGCAACAAGGTTTTGATCTATTGTCAGAAAAAATAATTGATTTAGAACGTATTATTTAATTCTATATAATAAGATGTAAAAAATAATATAAATTTTTCTTTGTAAAGATCATGAATTTTTTTATATTCCTACTATTTTATATCAAAATTTATTGTATATGTAGATGTAGAAAAAGTTATTCTTTATTAAATATCTAAATTAATATACACTTTAGAATAATTATTGGTATATATGAATTAGACAATTATTATTTTAAATATGAAATTGTTAATGGAAGATGATATTTGCAATAAATGAAATTAGAACTTTTTATTTTTGTATTGTTCCACCATGTACAGCATTAAATTTTCTCATTTTGTTATGTCCTGTTTTTTCTTTATGATCTTCGGCATCAGAATTGAAAAAAAAACTACTTTGACAATCTTCACAAAACCAAATGCTATTAAGATCCTCTGGATGCATAAGAACTACATATGATTCTGAAATATAAGAAATTAGATAGTATCTAATATATAATTTATAGAAACTATTTCATAGCTAAAAATTATATATAATTTTTGTAGAACATTTTAAGAATTAACTATTTATCAAATTATTATATTAATATATATTATAATATTTAGAAATTGTATCGATTGTAATACATAACAACATATTAAAAAGAGGAAGTATTAGTTATTCTAAAAAATAATGTTTCAAGTATGACTTTAACTCTTCTTCATTATCAAATCCTAGATACCTCTTTAAACATTCAATTTCGTGTTGATTTATTCGGGTTTCTACATTGCCTTTATCAAGTGCTAATACTGCACTGACCAATCTATTTTACTATTACATGTATATAACAAGAGTTACTTAAACATTATGAAAAAGATACAAAAAATTATTATGAATTATTGAAGATAACCTCAAATTCAAACTATCCCAAGAATTCGTTCATATGATAATGCATCTTCTAATTCTCTTTCTTTCATTAATTTTTTTTCTAAAACCAATTCTCTTATTCCTCTGCCTGTTTTTAAAGATTCTTTATATATTTCTGCAGCTTTGAGATATCCCAAGTAGGGATTTAATAAGGTTATGAGAATAGGACTTTTTTCCATTTGTTCTTTTAACTTTTCTGAATTTGGCCGAATTCCATCAATAAAATTCTTTGCAAAAATTGGCAAGAAATTTATCAACATATCTGTGACTTCTAATACATTCTTTAGCATACTGGGCAACATTACATTTAATTCAAACTGTCCTGCTTGTGCAGCCATGGCTACAGAAACATCCCTTCCTACTATATCAAAACAAATCATGTTTAAGCATTCGGCGAGAGATGGATTGACCTTTCCTGGCATAATAGATGAACCTGCATGAACTGCTGCAATAAATATTTCAGCAAATCCAGCTATTGGACCAGAAGCCATTAGTCTTAAATCATTAGCAATTTTTATTAGTTCTAGTGCTAAATTTCTTAATCCTGAAGAACAATCTGCTATATCATATTTGCTTTGAAGGAAAAAGTGAAGATTCTTAGACGTTTTTAAATTTATACCAGAAATATTAGAAAGATGTTTAACTACATTTTCTCGATAGCCTTTAGGAGTATTGGCACCTGTGCCAACTGCTGTTCCACCTATACCAATGTATTCTAAGTTCCTTTGGCTATTAATAATTTCTTCTTTACATCTCTCTAATGAAAAAACATATTCTTCGAATTCAGAGCCTAGGGTAACAGGAATAGCGTCCATTAAGTGTGTCCTTCCAACTTTTATAATATTTTTAAAATCAATAGATTTTTTTTTCAAAGATGCAATTAATGTATCTAACGACTTTATGGTTAAAGTAATATTCATTAATATCGCAATATGCATTGCTGTTGGAAAAGTGTCATTGCTAGATTGAGACATATTAACATGGTCGTTAGGATTAATAGTCATATAATCGCCTTTACGTTTTCCAAGGATTTCTAAAGCCCTATTTGCAATTATTTCATTTGTATTCATATTAAATGCAGTACCGGCTCCTGAATTGATAGCCTCTACAACAAATTGATCCAAGAATTGTCCAGATAGAATTTCATCACACGCTTGAACAATTACTTTGGCAATTTTCTCATCTAATACACCTAATTCTGAATTAGCTAATGCTGCCGATCTTTTAATCATAACATACGCTTTAATAAGGTTCAGATGAGATTTATGACCCGTTACTTTGTATTGTTCCATTGCACGAGATGTAAAGGGACCATAATATGCGTTTACAGGAACTTTAACTTCTCCTAATGAATCATGATCTATTCTAAATGACATAGGATGATTATAAAATTAATTATATATTAATTAAATTTTTTAATATACTTTACAGCAGGATCTTTTATTTCTAAAATTATTTTATAAAAATTTATATAGTATATTTATATAGTTCACAGACCGCATACCACTATGCCGCAAACTAAACCTATTGTGAGTATTGAAAATGTTGTCGCTTCTGCAACTATAAATCAAACCGTTAATTTAAATCAAATTACACAAATATTTCCAGATGTTGAATATCATCCGGATCAATTTCCAGGTCTTGTTTTTAGACTTAAATCTCCAAAAACGGCTACTTTAATTTTTAGCTCCGGAAAAATGGTGTGCACAGGGGCCAAATCAGAAGATCAGGCAATTAAAGCAGTAAAAAGTGTCGTTCAAAAGTTAAAGAAAGGAAGTATTCAAATAGAAAATGAACCTATAATTGAAATACAAAATATAGTAGCATCAGCAAGTTTAGGAGGTAAAATTCACTTAGAATTAGCTGCTAGGGTTCTTCCACGCAGTATGTATGAACCAGAGCAATTTCCTGGATTAATTCATAGAATGTTAGATCCGAAAACAGTTATTCTTCTTTTTGCAAGTGGGAAATTAGTTTGTACTGGAGCTAAAAAAGAAGCCGAAGTATATCGTGCCGTGCATAACCTTCACACTTTATTAGAGGAAAAGAGTCTTATGATATATGAAGGATAGTTATTTTTGTAATATTAATTTTTTTTCTTCATCTATCAAGTTATTTTTATAGAGGATATCTGCCAACTGATTGATAGTTAATAAAAAATTTAGAGTTATTCCATTTTCAGCAAATTTTCTTAATGTTGTATTTCCTCCTCTTAAAAGTATACATATAACATTTTCAATTATTCCTCCATTACTTCTGATGTTATCAATAGCATGATTCAAGGATTGTCCTGTTGTGATAACATCATCAATTAATAATGTTTTTTGAAATGGTTTTAATTTTCCTTCAATTAAATTATTAATTCCGTGACCTTTCGATTCTTTTCTAATATAAATGAATGGTTTAAACAATTCATATGATAATACAGAAGTAAAAATTAAGCCAGAAGTAGGAATTGTAGCAAGAATGTCAAATTGAAGTTTTTCAGTTTGAATTCTATTTCTTAGTGCTATGATTGTTTGATGAAATATTGTAGGAGAACTTTGGATTAATCTTAAATCAATGTAAAAGTTACTGGTTTTACCGCTAGCAAGTTGGAAATTACCAAACTTTAAAGAATGAGATTGTATTAAAAACTTTGCAAAATTGATTGTATAATTATTATTCATTTCTCTTTAATATGAAAAAGATTTATTTTAATTCTTTTACAGTTATATTAATGCCGGAAATATGGCTTGGATATGGTTCAACGCATGTAGTTTTAGATATCAAACAAGAGAATCTCCTTCAATTTAAATCAGAAGTGAATTTGATGTCAGACGAAAATATCAGAAACATTCTTACAGATATAAAGCTTGCAAAAAAAACTCTTCTTTTTCCATTATCGTCTTCAAAACACCTTTTAAAAATAATATCACTTTTGATAGATATTAGCAAATCTGATAATACCATAGAAATTGCAATTGGTGCTTTTTCCAAAGATTTTTTTCATATTAAAAGTCATTTTGATCATAATAAAGTTTTTCAAATAAATAAAAAAGATTTTTATGAAAAAATTAACAAATTTGATAATGTCGTTTTTATTTCAAAAATTAGTTATGATCCACTTTTTGGGTTTAGTGGGTCTCCTTCTATAATAACACGAAATTTTAAAAATGATTTAATGAATGACATTTTTAATTCTAATGAGATTATAAGTCCTCTTTCTGGACAAATAGGTGAACCACTCAAAATGGCATTAGAATTCTATGATAAATTAAGTATACATTCTATTGAGATTTTATCTAATCAACATGGAATTTCTCGTATTTATTATGGGAATAATTCAAAATCTTTTAAAGAGGCAATTTCCGATTTTAAATCAAATACGATTTTAAATATTGATGAACAAAAGTCACTAATAATCAGCTCAGGATCAGAATTTGACAATCATATAACTCTTAATGAATCTCTATATTCATTATGGAATTCTATAGGAGTATTGAAAAATCAAGGAACAGCTGTGTTATTAGCAGAAAATAGTAATGGTATAGGAGATGGCGCTTTAACTATGTATTTAGAAGGCAGATTGGATCTATCAGAAATCAAAAAAACGAGTTATGTAAATGGATTAGAGCATTTAATTTATTTAGAGAATTTGAAGGATGAGTATCATCTTGGGCTAGTTTCCTCAATACCTTTCTATTATACTAAAACAAAACTTGGATTTAATACTTATAATAATGTTAAAGAAGTTTTAGAAAATATAATGTCACGTTACGGAAAATCAAGTAAGGTTATGATTTGCCCTGATCCTACTATAAACCTTTTTATAAAAAAATAATTATTATTGTTTTCTAATATCTTTAATTCTTATTATTTTTATGATATTTTATGAATTTGTTCTTTATATAAAAGTTAAATAGCTTGTCAAGTTAAATATAGAAATTGCAATCTATCCTTAGAAATGTTGGTGATTATGTTATTCGTCATTGCGAAGAAAAAGATCTTCAATTTGTTATTAATATAAATATGATTACACTTCCTGAACATTACTCCGATTATTTTTTTAATTCTCTGTTAGTAGAGTTACCGGAAGCGTTCATTATAGCTGAAATAAAAAATCAAATAGTTGGATATATTATGTGTAAAATAGAATTTGGATTCTCAAATTTCAGAAAGTTAGGTTTTGTAAAAAAAGGTCATGTTGTATCTATTGCAGTTTTAGAAGCACATCAGGGAAAAGGTATTGGGACAGCATTAATGCTAGAAGGAATTAACGGTGTTATTCGTAGAAAAAGTGATGAGATCTATTTGGAAGTTAGAGTTAGCAATGAAACTGCAGTGCAAATGTACAAGAAACTAGGTTTTATTATAAAATCTAGATTAAAGGCATATTATCGTGATGGTGAAGATGCATTTTTAATGGCCAAAGATCTTAGTTAGAGATATATAATAATTTAATTGGTTCTCTTTTGAGAATGAAAAGTAACAAACATACCGGATTTTTTCTTTTGATTGGTCCTCCAGCATTTTTTTTAATTTACATATATCTATTATTTGCTTCAGATTATGATTTGCTTTTAATAAAACTTAGTATTGCAGGTACAGTTGGGATAATTGTTACTGTATTTATATGGATTGGATATACTATGATTTCTGCTTCTAATCATAACGAAATTACAGATGAGAAAATTTAGAGCATCATTAAATCAAAGACAGTTTGGTATATTCTAGGGCCTACCTCTCTTACTACTCTTCCAGAAATTATCTTATATTGATAACATTTAAAATTATCATGGCAATTTTTTTTTCCTTCTTCTAATGCATGCAATTTACTATTGGCTTTAATATGTGCAAAATAATGAATTATTCCTCTGTTGTTTTCAAGGGCCATGGTTGCCGAATCAATAAATTCAGATGCTTGTTCTGGAAGTGGCATAAGAACTCTTGTAGCTTTACCTTTTAATTGATTATCTATAATTAATCTAGCATTACCCAAAATAGGAATAACTCTGTCTTGAACCTTGTTTAGTTTAGAATTAATAACACATAAGTTATGTGCGTCAGGATTGGAATCTATGCTATATACAATGCAGTCAGGATTTTTTTTTGCAAGAATTATTGAATAAGTTCCTACTCCTGCAAACATATTAATTATCTTTTCATTTTTATTAATCATTTGAGAAATTCTAAGTCTTTCGGTCGAAAGACGAGGTGAAAAATAAGTCTTTAATACATCTACTTTAAATAGACAGCCATGTTCTCTATATTCAGTATTTGTTTTATTAATTCCAGCAAGAAAATTTAATTTCCTTGTTCTGTATTCTCCTTGTACTGAAGATATTTGTTGAAAGACGGTATTTACTGTTTTAATTTTATTTATCAATATTTTAGCTATGATTTCCTTTTTTCCTTCTAATTGCTCTGGAATTTTAATTATTGTTATATCTCCAATTATGTCAAATGATGAATAAACCTTTTCAATTTCCTCGTTTGTAAGAATATCTTTTAATGCATTTTTAAGCATCGATCCCATGTCTTTATCTTTTTATGTAGTAGTATTCTCCAGAGTCTTTTTGTATTTTATCTAACTGACTACCATATTTGTTTACCCGCGGCCTACCAGTACTTTCATCTCTTCTGAACGTAATAGATAAGTCTTTAAGAAATAAGTTCATTCCTTCTATCTTAGAAATAGGTTGAGTCGCTATACCTTCTAAGCCGGGGTTCCCATTAAATATTATTAAAGAATCGGCAACTATGTCAATTAACTGCATATCATGATCAATTATTATTGCTGATTTTGCTTGCGCCCTTACAAACCTCTGGATAAATTTTGCTAATGCTATCCTTTCCTCAATATCTATAAAAGCTGAAGGTTCATCTAAAGCATAAATATCAGCATCTCTCATCAAAGATACTGCTATTGCTACTTTTTGTAATTCACCACCGCTAAGATTTCTTATATTTTTTTCATACAATTTTTTAACTCCCATTGGAATAATAATTTGCTCCTCTACAATACTTCCTTCTATAATATTTTGATAGGCTGAGTATAATAATGACTTAACATCAGTATCATATTCTTGAGTTATATATTGTGGTTTATATGAAATTTTAGCATTATTTACTATGCTTCCATTATCAGAATTTTCTATTCCTGCAATCATTTTCATAAAAGTTGTCTTTCCTAATGCATTTGCACCAATAACTCCTAAAACTTCGCCTTTTCTTATTTTTCCAGAAGAAATTTTAAGATGAAATGTATCAAATTTTTTTTCCAATTCTGAATATTGAGTAACAATATTGTTTAAGATATGATCTTCAATAGGATTGAATATATCAAATCTGAATCTTTTCTCTCTAAATCTAATATTTTCGGAAGGTATAAAGCCATCAAGAAAGTTATTTATTCCTGTTTTTGTTGATTGTAAACTAGAAACAATTCCATAAGCTCCAGATTCACCATATAATATATGAATATAATCTGATAAATAATCCAACAAAGTTAAATCATGCTCGATGATCATGACTGTTTTTCCTTTTCTAGAAAGATTTTGTATTACTTTAGCTACTGCTAATCTTTGATAAATATCATTATATGATGATGGTTCATCAAAGAAATAGTAATCTGCATCTTTAATTGCAGCTACAGTAACAGCTAATCTTTGCAATTCTCCTCCACTTAATTCATTTAAGTTTTTGTTAAGTGAATTTTTTAATCCTAGTTCTTCAGAAATTTCCCTTGCCGTTTTATTTTCATCGAATTTCTTTAACATTTCATTTACAGTTCCTTTAAATACCTTTGGTATTTTATAAACAAGTTGAGGTTTTATCGATACCTTCAAATTTCCATTGGCTATGTTTTCAAAATGTGACTTTAATTCAGAACCATGAAAATTTTCAATAACATAATCCCATTCAATTTTGGAATCATAATTACCAAAATTCGGTTTAAGATTTCCAGATAATATATTTATGATAGTGGATTTTCCCATACCATTTCTACCAAGTAAACCAACAACAGAACCCTTCTTAGGCGTTGGTAAATGATATAATCTAAAAGAATTTATGCCATATTGATGAATTTTATGTTCTCCCAATTCTTTTGGTAAATTTACTATTACAATTGCTTCAAATGGGCATTTTTTAACACATATTCCACAACCAGTACATAGATCTTCAGAAATAACTGCTTTACCATCTTCTTCTCTTTGAACAATACATTCACCACCTGTTTTGTTAACAGGACAATAAATTATACACTCTAATCCACATTTTTTTGGTTTACATAACTCTTCATCTAAAACTGCTACTCTAGCCGTTGTCTCTGGATTTCCCAATCTAGTTATATTTTTCATTTATGTATTATATCTCTTGCTAGGTTGAATTTTGATTGATTGATTTTTGTTAATTGTATGTCTATCGATTTAAAAAAGAATAAATTAACCTTATTACCTTTTTTTACTTAGCCGGTCATAGTGACAGGGCGCGACCCGGTCCCATACCGAACCCGGAAGTCAAACCTGTCGTCGCTGCCTAGTACTGACCTGCGTGAGCGGTTGGGAAAGGGCAGTGCTGGCGTTCTACAAAATTTTTAGTTTTAAAAGAGGCAACGTTAAATTGTCAAACCTTTTCATTCATAATAAATTTGATAATTGTTCTTATTCCAAAACCAGTTGCTCCGGGTGGATTATATGATTTTGTCAAGCTTCCTTCCTGATTCCATGCGGTTCCCGCAATGTCTAAATGTACCCATGGTGTATTTTCTACAAAGTTTGACAAAAAAGCCGCAGCAGTAATGGCCCCAGCTGCTCGTCCTCCAATGTTTTTAATATCTGCATTTTTACTTTTTATTTGATCATGATATTCTTCAAACAAAGGTAATTCCCACAGTTTTTCATCAGTAATTTTAGATGTGTCAATGATTTTTCTAATTAATTTTTCATTATTGCCTATTATTCCTGCTACATTAGTACCTAATGCAATGATACAAGCACCAGTTAATGTAGCCATATCGATTATTAGTTTAGGATTATATTGCTTAATACCGAAAGTTAGTGCGTCTGCAAGTATTAGTCGACCTTCTGCATCTGTATTTAGTATTTCTACACTTTTTCCATTGTACATATTAATAATGTCGCTTGGTCTGTAAGATGAATTTGAAGGCATATTTTCAGCAGCAGGAATTATTCCAATCACATTATTTTTTATTTTTAATAAGGGTAATGATTTCATTATTGCAATAACATTAACGCCACCACATTTATCAAATTTCATTTCCTCCATTTTTTCACTTGGTTTAAGAGATATGCCACCAGAATCAAATGTTACTGCTTTTCCTACAAGTAAAATTGGTTTATCTTCATTTTTTCCTCCTTTGTATTCAATTACTATTAGTTTAGGACTGTTAATACTACCACTTCCTACAGAAACTAGTCCATTTAATCCAATATCTTTCATTGTATTAATATTGATAATCTTTGATCTAATTTGTTGATCTTTTATGTTTAATGCTATTTTTGCAAGATGTTCTGGAGAACATTCATTTGGAGGTAAATTACTAATTTCTCTTGCATCATTTACAGATTTGCATATTACCGATATTTCATCGATTATTTTTTGCCATTCTTTTGAATTTGACTCTATTAATACTGAAACTTTGGAAATATTATTATTCTCCTTAGTAGTTTTAAATTTTTCAAATGAATATGATGAAAGAATAATTCCCTCTATTAATGATTCAATTATTTCTTTAGATGAATTAAAAGGAATAATAGAAAGTTCTTTTATTTTGAATTCTCTTGAATACTGAATTATTTTTCCTGAAATTATTCTTGATTTCTCTGTATTAAATTCATTTTTGTTTCCTAAACCTATAAATAATATTTTTTTAGCAGGAATTTTTGCAAATGTATGTAATTCATTAGATAAACCAAATTTTTGTATATTAGAAATAATTTCTTTTGCTGCAATACTTATTTCTTCATTAAGTCTATTTAGTAAATCTGAATAGTCTTCATTGAGAAAACATCCAATAACTAGAAGTTCTGTTTTCTTTTCATTTACTTTTGTTTGATCAGCTATAATCTTTAACATATATTAGGAAATTCAATAATAATATTTTAAATTATTGAATTAAATTTATATTTTCTGTAGGAATAATGTAAATCATTCTTCCAGCTAGATTTTTATCTTTCTTCATGTTTTGTTCCTTTATGCCACATTTGTGGTCTGAGGATATTGATATATGATACTTCATATGCGTTATCTAGATCTAAAAAGAAAAATTCAAGAGATTAGAATAAATGCAATAGAAGGAATTGCAGAAGCAGGATCAGGTCATCCTGGTGCTTCATTTTCTGCTGCTGAAATAATGGGGGTCTTATACTTTAGAAGACTACGTCATAATCCAGTAAATCCAATTTGGACTGAACGAGATTATTTTATTAATTCCAAAGGACACTCGGCTCCAGGTTATTATGCAACTTTGGCAGTAGCTGGCTACTTTCCAACCGATGAAATGAAAAGTCTAAGAAAATTTGGGTCTAGACTGCAAGGTCATCCTGTAAGATACTCGAAGCTTTTAGAACATCATTCAGTACCAGGAGTAGAATATTCAGCAGGTTCAGAAGGTATAGGTCTTTCTGTTTCAATTGGGATAGCTTTGGCAAATGTTATTGATAACAAAAGAAACAATGTTTATGTTTTACTAGGTGATGGTGAAACTAACGAGGGTCAAGTATGGGAAGCTGCTATGGCAGCTCCTAAGTATAAATTAGATAACCTTGTAGCAGTTTTAGATAGAAACAAAATTCAACAAGATGGATTTACCGAAGATGTAATGCCACTGGATCCTATCCGTGATAAATGGATTGCTTTTAACTGGAATGTAATAGAAATAAATGGACATAAAGTAGAACAAATAATGGATGCATTAACCAAAGCTAGTGAAATAAAAGATAAACCTACTATTATAATTGCAAATACCATAAAGGGACAAGGTATTAAACATATGGCTAATAATCCTCAATGGCATGGTAAAGCACCTCAAAATAAACAAATTCCATTATTAATCGAAGAATTAAAAGGAGAATATATGATAGCACCATCAATAATCGCTGGGGAAAAAGAGAATTATGAGGATAAAATTAAAAGAGTTGAAAGAGGTGGCGGAGACATTATTCATTTAGATGTGATGGATGGAAAATTTGTTCCTAATACTACTTTTTTAGCTGATACAATAAAAAGATTAAGACCAATAACTAATATACCATTTGATGCACACTTAATGATTGAAAAACCTTATGAACATATTGAAGAATATATAAACGCTGGCTGTGATATTATTACAATTCATGCTGAAACTTGTGATAATGATAAATTTTGTTATATTAGAGAGAAGGTAATGTCAGCAGGAATAAGTTTGGGTATAGCAATTAATCCAGAAACCGAACTTCCTAAATGGGCTTTTTCTTATTTGGATGATATTGATGTCATAATAGTAATGTCAGTCAATCCTGGTTTTTCTGGGCAAAAATTTATTCCTAAGATTACATCTAAGATTAGCAATTTGAATACGATTTTGAAACTGAAGGGATACAAAGGATATATCGAAGCCGATGGAGGAATAGATGCTTCTACTGTCCAACGAGTCTATGATGCTGGTGCAAGGATTATAGTAGCAGGTAGCGCAGTTTTTTCTAATTCAGATATCAATGCTGCAATTATACAATTAAAACATAAAACTAATGTAATTTTAGAAAGAAACTTATTAAAAAAAGCAGATGAAAATGGTATAAGAAAAGACTGGATTATTGCTCGTAAGCATATCTTAATACCTCTTGCTATTGAATTAGGAATAGAAGATGAAATTAATCAATTGTAATGAATTAAAAAAAGGAGATATGCGATCTGCATATGGTAATGCGCTTGTTGAATTAGGTGCAGTTAATAAACATATTGTATGTGTTGGCGCAGATACCACTGATTCATTAAAGACAAAAAAATTTGGAGATAAGTTTCCTGAACGATTCTTCAATATAGGAATAGCTGAGGCTAATCTTGTTTCTATCGCAGCAGGTTTTGCTATTGCTGGCAAAATAGCATTTGCAAGTACATATGCTGCTTTTTTACCAGGACGATGTTTAGATCAAATTCGTAATGCAATATGTTATCCTAATCTGGATGTAAAATTAGTTGTATCTCATGCTGGTTTAACAGTTGGACCAGATGGAGCTTCACATCAACAAATTGAAGATATAGCTACTATGAGAACAATTCCTAATATGAAAGTACTTGCACCTTCAGATTCTGTTTCTGCATTCAAAATAATTAAAAATATTGTAGATATTCCAGGTCCGTTTTATGTAAGACTTGCTCGGCCATCATCAGAAATCCTTTATGATAATAATGATAGTGAATTCAAAATAGGTAAAGGAAATATTTTGCAAGATGGTTCAGATGTGACTATTATTGGATGTGGATTAATGGTCTATAAAGCTTTTAAAACAGCTAAAATTTTAAAAGAAAAATTCAATATATCCTGTCGTATAATTGATTCTTACTCAATAAAACCATTAGACACTGATTTAGTGATAAAAGCGGGCCGCGAAACTGGTGCAATTATTACTGTTGAAGAACATAATATAATAGGTGGTCTGGGAGGTGCAGTTGCTGAAGTGTGTTCAGAATCTTATCCTTGTTATATAAAACGACTTGGAGTTAGAGATACATTTGGAGAATCCGCAAGGGATTCCGAATTGGATGTTTTGCTTGAATATTATGGACTAACCGAAAAAGAAATAGAACGGACTGTGTTATCTACCTTTGATAGATTAAAAAAATGAAAATATTTCTGGATACTGCTAATATCAAGTCCATTCGTCATTATTCTGAAATGGGAATGGTCGATGGAATAACAACTAATCCTACTCTTCTTTCAAAAGAAAGTGGAGATCCGGAAGAAATAATGAAAGAAATAGTAAAGATAGTACAAGGACCAGTTAGCTTAGAGGTTATATCTACCGAAACTAATCAAATTATTGAAGAAGCATATATTCTTAAACGATATGGTTCAAATGTTATAATCAAGGTTCCAATGATTCCAGATGGATTAAAAGCAGTTAAAAAATTAAAAGAAGAAGGAATAGAAACAAATGTTACTCTTGTATTTTCTGCTAATCAAGCTCTATTAGCTGCGAAGGCCGGAGCCTCTTATGTAAGCCCTTTTATTGGAAGATTGGATGATGTCGGTAATGATGGAATGAATCTTATTAGAGATATAAAACAAATATTTAAAAATTATCAATACGATACTAAACTTCTTGTAGCAAGTATACGTCATCCTATTCATGTTATTGAATCTGCTAAATCAGGAGCTGATGTTGTAACTTTACCTCCAGATATTCTTGGAAAAATGTTTTTACATCCCCTTACGGATAAAGGCTTAAAAACATTCATTTCAGATTGGGAAAATCTTAAAAAGACTAATCCTTCCATTAAGATTCTATAACTATATTTGGATTTCTTTTATAATCCAATTATACTTTAAGTAGGTTAATAACCTTCTTTGGTATATCTTCTACTCGACTAGCTAATGTTTTATTATAGTTAAGATATTTTAAATTGTGACCAATATTTATAAGATCATTTAAATTTTTTCCTAATCCAAGAGCTGCCATATGAATTGAGAAACTTCTATAGGTCAAAACCATTTCTTTAACTGCATCATAATTTGAAGGTTCTCCATCAGTTAGTGTAATCATTATTTCAGGTTTGAATGATTTGATAAAAGGTAAAAGAATAGTATATATTTCAGCTAATGGTGTACCGCCACTTGCTCTTATTTGAGCTAATCTTCTAGCATTTAAGACTGACCAACGAATTTTTGGTGGTTTGATTAGCCAACACTTTACCTTTTTTGCTTCGGTACTAAATGCATATACTGCAAAATCTACTCCTAAATAGCTAAGTGCTTCACATAATGCTAATGTTGCTTGTTTGTATTTTAATTCAACTTCTTCTATGCTACTGGAATGGTCAAGTAAAATGACTACTTTTGTTCTAATTGATATTTTAAAGTCAGTAAGAAAAGGTTTAGCATGAGAATCAATATATGCTTCGGTGTCTAATTCATCGCCTTCTTCTTGGTGAACTTCTATCCAACCAGTTTTCCAATCTCTAAATGCAGATTTAATTTTTTGAATCAATTCTATGTCATATATTTCTGATTCATTTATGTCCATCCTGTCAGGGACACTAATATCAAAGTTTTCTAAACTGTCGTATCCTTTTGTTTCTGATTTCTTACTTTCTTTTAATAATGTATCATATTCTTTTACAACATCTTTTCCTTCAATAATTTCTTTTATTGTTAGATCAAATTCTTTGTTTACTAGTTTTGATTTTATTACCTTTTCTAACTGTTTAAATAAATCTGATTTATTCATTGCCATGCCTATCTTAGATCGAGGAGTAGTCAAAGGAATTGATAATAAAGGATCTATTTGTAATATTTTAATTATTTCTCTTACCTTATCATAAATCCAATCTGTTCCTAATCTTTTATCGATAGCTTCTCTAATACATTCATTTGCAAAATCTGTTGCTTGTTTAACCTTATCAAATTCACTTCCAAATAATTCTCCTTTGATATATCCAGTAAGAAAATACTGTGAAAAAGCTTCAATTATTTTATGTCTTCCATATATTGTATTTAGTAGAGGTTTTGATAACCAAGACATGCCTTCATAAAAAATTATTTCATTTGCCATGCCCTGCCAGGTATCTAAACCTAATATTTCTATTCTTTTGGTTTCTATACTATTAAGAATAAATCCATATGCGTGATCCTGACGAGATACCTTTACTTTAGAAGTATATCTTATTCTCATTGATTCATACCATAATGAAACTCTCCACTGCCTATATCTTTGAAATTCTTCACCATGAAAATAATTTAATGTTGGTAAGATAATTTGTTGTTTTTCAATATCTGTCTGAGGAGCTTTATCTTTAGAAAGTATAACAATGACTTTGGGATTGTTAGACCATCGACGGGCAAGAAAAATAGCTATGTCAAGAAGAACATCATTTCGTAAATATTTTTTGCTATTGTTAGATGTCACATTTATCAACCAAATATCGAAATTATCATATCCATAACTTTTCTGTATTCTACTTCTCCCCATTGATTATATGTATTGGCAAAAACTATTTCAGCCGCAAGTTTAGGATCGGTACCAATATTTACTAATTTAGTATATGCAATTGTTTCTCTTAAACTGGGTCCATAAAAAAGTTCCTCTACCCCAGCAGCTTCTCTTAATGCTCTTGCTAATTTTATAGCACGTTGTATGTTTATTAAATTATCGTTATTTATGGTAGTATGTTGTTTAATAATCTCAAGTTCTGTCTCCTCTGGCGGATAATCTAAAGTAAGCCTTATTGGAAACCTGCTTAAAAGTTGAGGTGGTAATTCTTTCGTTCCAATATGTGATAAAGGATTGATTGTAGCAACTACAAACCATTCTTCACTAGCTCTAATAATCTGACCTTCTGCTTCTTTCAATATTATTTGCCTCCTATCGTCTAAAGCTTCATCTAACCTTAGGAGCATATCAGGTTCTGCAGCATTTAATTCATCTAAATAAAGTATACCCCCCTCTTTCATAGATTTCACCAAAATTCCCTCTACAAAGCTGATTTCACCATGTTCTATAGTTTTAGTTCCAATTAAATGAGATTCTCTTGTTCTAAGACTAAAGTTTACAGAAAAAATATTCTTGCCAAGTTCAGATGCAAATTTTCTTACCAGAGAAGTTTTTCCTGTTCCTTTAGGACCTATTATAAGAGCAAAAAGTTTAATTTTCTTGGCTTTTTTTAATATATCAATGGATTGATTCCAATCTAGATAATTGATTGTCTCTACAACATTACTCATTAATAGTATTACAGAGTATGTTTAATTTATAAATTAACTCAATAACTGTTAAACATTATGTATTGGAGTAAATTAGTTTCTTTTTATTATTTATGTAATCAGTTAATAACATCTTGTCTATTGAATCTGGATTAATATAATAAGACCTTCCATTTACATATTTCTCCATTTCATTTACATAACTCAATAGCGAATCTTCTTCGCTTATCATTATAGTATCAATTTGAATCCCCTTTTTATAACATTTTTTGGCCTCAATTATAGTACGTTCACCTATAAATTGATCAACTTGTCTATATCTATAACACAAATATACTAATTCTCCTGAATTTATATCTAAATTCATTTCTTGACTTTTCTTAATGGAATTTATTGTATTTTTATCAGGAATATAAAAATGAGAATATGGTCTTTGTGAAAGTATTTTTTGCTGTTCATTTTCATTATCAATAAAACATGCGCTAGGATGCCCATCTGTAATAAGGACAATTCTTTTATTTTCTACTGGATTTTTTTGTAAAATTTTTTTTGATAACCGTAATGCTGCTTGGTAATTTGTATAATGAAGGAAATCAACACCAGGCTCAAAAGTTTTTAAATAAGGAATATCTTGAGGATGTATTTTAGAAGCTAATGCGCCAAATCCTACTATATTTATTGTGTCAGAAGGGAAATATTTTTTATGTAATAGATACAAAGACCATAATGCTCTCTTAGCAGCTTCTATTCTACTTAAATCTCCATACATTGTAGAATATCTCATTGTGGAACTGAGATCAATGCAATATACTATTGAAACTCTAACATCCTGAATAGTTTCATATTCTTCAAAATCTTCAATATCAAATTTTATCGGTATTTCAATTTTCCCATTTTTTTTTGCAAGTCTTTGAATTGAATTTAATAATGAATTTGGAACATTAATTAATCTAATATCATCACCAATTTCATATTTTTTTGTTGTGTCTAATAAAAGGGATCCATATCCAAAACTTTTAGTTTCATGTATCCCGAAATCACCTTTTTTTAATTCTTTCATAACATCTTGTAGTATTTTTCCACCAATATTCACAAATCCTTTACTACTTAACCATTTTTCTGAATTTTTTAAATAACCTTTTTTTATAAGGGTTGTAATAATTGATTTATTTGATTTTACATTTTTGTAAGGTGTGGTTGTTGGATATATATCATTTTTGTAATCAAAATCATTTTCTTTCTTATTTTTATCCTGATTTTTTTCTTCTTTTTTTCTTATACTTTCTTGTAAGGTTTGTTCTAATTCCTCTAATGTGGGTGTCCTCTCTTTGAGAATTTCTCGTCCAACTGATTTTAGTAGATCTTCTAGTAATTCAGGACTTAAGTTTTGTTCTCCTTGATCTTCAATTTTTTTTTTTGAAGTATTATTAGATGATTCTTTTTTGAAAGGAAAATAAATGAAATCTTTTGCGTTATTCATATGTGGATTCATATATTCCCTTTTCTCTTCTGTCGACAATTGGATTATCTAAATTCCGTAGACCCTCAAGTACTAATTCTACTAATGATGCTCTATATTCTTTATCTTGTTTATTAAAAAAAGATAATCCATTAATATCAATTCTATTATATTCGATATTTTTTGTAAATTCGTCTTTTTCATTTTCCATAATTTCTACCATTTTATTTATTATTTTTAAGAATGTCGGAAAGTTTTTCAATTGATTTTCATAATCATTAAGAGAATCGCTATTTTCATTTCCTAGAAGTTTTTGTGATACTATAAATTTTTTATTCTTATCAAATTCATTTTTTAATAATCCAATCTCATCTCTATCGATGTTTTGGATATATTCTCTGGATATGTTTTTTATTGATTCAAGAATCAATTTATTTAAAATTTCCATTCTGTTTTTATTATTGTCCTCTAATTCAGATAATTCAAATTTCGATGTTTGTTGTATGCTATTGATATCTGAAAATCTAGGTACTGCCTTAACATTATGGATTAAAGCTCTTACTCGTTCAGCCTCACTAATAATTGCTTCAATTGAATGAACAGACATTCTAACACTAACCCCTTTATCTTGGTTAATATCTGAATTTGTTCTAGCTAGTTGAGTAATATTAACAATAGTCTTCAAAATAAAAATAGGTAGAATAATATTTTTTGGATCACTTAGTTTTATTTCCTGTATTGTTATAAGTATTTCATCAATGATTTTTGTAGGATAACGTGTTTCAATATGACTTCGAAGTCTATCAAATAACGGTTCTATTATTTTTCCAGAATGAGTATAATCGATCGGATTAGAAGTAGCTATTATTTTTAGATCTGGCTCAAAGTAAACAGGATATGACCCAGTAGTAAATTTACCTTCTTGTAATACGCTTAATAAAGAAACTTGTTTTCTAGGATCTAAAACAGGTAATTCATCAATACACAAAATACCATGTCTGGCTTGTAATAGCTGACCCGGTGAATATGATTCTATATTATATATTTCAACTCCTTTTTTTGCTATTTTAATAGCATCAATTTGTCCTACTAAATCTTTAACTGAAATATCAGGAGTTGCTAAAATATATCTATATCTTTCTGATCCACTAATCCATTCTATTTTAGCATCTAGTCCATTATTTCTAATATTATCTTCTGTTTCCTTTGAAATAGTGAACCTTGGTGAATAATGTACAATTTCTTTGTCATTTAATAAGGAAATCATTTCTTCAGCTCTAATTGTTGTGGGGATATCATTGGTTAATGATTCTCTAATAATAGGTATTGGTGATAAGAGATTTTTGGAGATAGCTTCAGATAGTTTTGTTTTAGCCTGACCTATTTGTCCTACTAATAGCAGATCATGACCAGCAAGAATTCCTCTATTTATTGAGGGTATTATATCATCATCATATCCGATGATTCCCTTATATGGGTTTTCACCTTTTTTAATAAGTCTTATTAAATTTCCTCTAATTTGGCGATCAACTTTAATATGTTTATAATTTATTTCCAGAAGATCTCTTAATGTATTGATTTCCTTATAATTTTCTGGAACACCAGGAAATATTTCATTATATGTTGGATAAGACTGGTAAGAGTCTAATACCATCCTCTCAATATCTTTAAAATTCAACAGATTTCTTGCTGATTAAAACAAAATTTAAACATTGTTAAAAAGATTTACATATGTTCTGTTATTCGAAAATTATTTTTTATAAATAATATAAACTAAACTAATGAATTGCTATTGCTAATTCTATTTTTTAAATTTTGTTATTAAAGGTTATTATATTGTATTTCTTGATCTTTTTACTTTATGTTATTCTTTGATATTTTACTATTAATAATATAATAGTATTACAAATAAATACATATATTGCTATTTAAAATTTATAAAATACTCATTTCGACATGTTCAATTTTATTAAATTATATTTTCTCTATTTTTTATTAAAATTATTTTTCTCTTCAATTCTAGTATGATTTTTATTTAGGTCTAAACCCTAGTTTTAAGAGTTGTCAACAGCAGACTATAAACATATTGTTAGAATCATGGGAAAAGATGTGGAAGGAGATAAAAAAATAACTGTTGCTTTGAGTAAAGTTAAGGGCGTCGGTTATAATTTTGCTCAAGTATTACTTCAAAAATTAAATATTAATCCATATATTAGAGTTGGTCTTCTTACTGATAAAGAATTACATGATATAGAGGATGCTCTTAAAGATCCTAATAAAATCGGTATTCCGTCTTTCTACTTTAATAGGAGAAAAGATATGGATACTGGATCTAACCTTCATTTACTTACATCAGATCTGGATTTTATTGTTTCAAATGATATAGATAGAGAAAAAAGTATTATGAGTTGGAGAGGCTATAGACATATGTTTGGATTACGTGTTAGAGGTCAACGTACACGTACTACAGGTCGAAGAGCTAGTGCAGTAGGAGTACGCAAAACTGCATTGACTACACAAGCAAAAGAACAAAAAAGTGGTGGTAAGTAATGGGCGATCCTAAAAAATCAAGAAAAACATTCAGAAGACCACGTCAGATATGGACTACAGAACAATTAAGTTCAGAGTTATATCTTATTGGCTCTTATGGTCTTAGAAGCAAAAGTGAATTATGGAAAGCACAAACTAAGGTTGCAGATATAAGAAATCAAGCACGTGAATTATTAGCTTTAACAGTTGAGGCAAGACAAGTACAAGAAACTAAACTTTTAAATTATCTTCATAAACTTGGATTAGTAAAAGAATCTGCAACTCTAGATGATGTTCTTAATTTAAAATTAGAAGATATTTTAGAAAGACGATTGCAAACCATCATTATGAAAAAGGGTGTATCAAAGTCTCCACAACAATCAAGACAGTTAGTAGTCCATGGTCATGTCTCAATAGGTGAAAGAGTTATTAACATTCCTGGTTACATGGTAAGGAAAGATGAAGAACCTACAATTGTCTTACATGATGAATTTATTACTCAATTACAAAATCCTCCACCCAGTCAATAATTAAGAAACAATATCAACATGATCTATTTTTCCATCTGAATTCATATCGAATCCTTGAACCACTAATGCTAATTCCTCATCATTCATATACTTGTCAAATATTTTGTTTCCATAATTTGTTAATGCAATTACTGCTGCTTTCGTTCCTATAGTCCTTACACCTGCTAGAACTAGAATTTTCTTATCTTTGTTATAGGGATTATTTATTTTAGCAATTAATCCATGATTATCCATATTAAATATTCTCCCTGACTTGTCGATTAACCCTGACCAATAATTATCTTCATTAAATTGAATTGGAAGGTATTTGTTGAATTCAGAAGTAACAATATTGGTTCCTGGACCTCCAATTAATATTAAATTTATATTATCAATATCCTTTTCTGCTTTTGCATCTACATCCAATTTAACTACGAAGCCAGAAGATGAATCACATAAAGTTCCTAGATAAAAACTCAAATGAACCGCATAATGTCCATCTCTTGAAGAAGATTTGTAAGGACCATGAGGATCAGGTGCTCCTACAACTATTAATCCATAAAATGAATTATCTTTGTAAAACTCTTTTAATATAGAAGGTACATTGTTTCTCTTTTGTTTTTTTAAGTATTTTGAAGATTCTAATTCTTTCCCACCACCTTCAAGTTCTAAACCGAATGAAGGACTTGTGGTTGAGTAAAGCCTAGCTGTACCTCCCTTTATTAAACTTGTTCCTACTTGTTCTATAGCTCCAATTTGAACTAATTTTCTAATATAATAATATACTGTTTGCTCAAAAAGTTTTAATTCTTTTGCTATTTGTGCAGGATACATAGCCCTAATTGATAATAGTTCTATTATTTTCCATGCAATATTATTAGATAAAATTCTCATATCAGTTACATTATCAAACAATAAAATTTTTTTACTTATGGTATTTCCATTATGATCATAGATTATTGTCTTTTTTTTCATTCTATTCCTTGTTTTATTATCTATAAAATGTTTTATACCGGTAAAATAATTATAAAGAGAATTTATTATTTTCTACTGTAAAATCAAAATAATATTATAAATATTTTTGTAGTGGTATGATAGATTTAGTAATATACTATTTAAACTAAATTTTAGTTTGTATAGTATAATTCATGTGCTCTATAATAGGATATATTAGCAAATCTAATGGCAAATTTAATGGCAAATTTACTGCAGCATCGGTTCTTGTTGAAAGTTTAAAGAAAATGGAATATAGAGGATATGATAGCGTTGGAATAGCTACTCTTGAAAGCAATAATATTTTAATCCGTAAAGGCGTAGGCAAAGTATGTGAGGTTGATAACTCTCTACAATTATATAAAATGCCAGGACAAGTAGGAATAGGACATACTCGCTGGGCTACTCATGGAGGTATAAGTAAATCTAATGCACATCCGCATACAGACTGTGACAATAATGTAGTTGTAGTTCATAATGGAATAATAGATAATTATCAACAATTGAAGGATAATCTTGTAAAACAAGGTCATATTTTTCAAAGTCAAACTGATAGCGAAGTAATTGCACATTTGATAGAGACCTATCTCAAAAAGTTTGATATCAAACAAGCTATTATTGAAACGTGTAAGCAAATACATGGTTCTTATGCATTTGTTGCAATTTTCAAATCTGGACTAGTAGCTGGTGCTCGATTAGATGAACCATTAATTATTGGAATTGGAAACAACGGCAATTTTATTTCTAGTGATGTATTAGGATTCTTAGAATATACTGATAAAGCTATTTTTCTTGATAATTATGATATAGTTATTCTAGATGATCAAAATATAAATTTATTTGATTTTAATGGTAATGCTATATCAAGACCTATAACTCAAGTCGCTTGGGAATTAGGAGATATTGATAAAGGCAAATACGCTCATTATACAATCAAAGAGATCCACGAACAAAAAAATTCTATACCTATGGCTTTTCAGATCAACAGAAGTTCTCTTAAAAGAGCCGTAGATATTATTTCTTCCTCTACGAATATTTTTATTACAGGAAGTGGGACGAGTTATCATTCAGCATTATTAGCAAAATATCTTTTCTATAAATTTGCAAAGATAAGAACAGAAATAATAATGTCAAGTGAATTTGAATACGTGTCTGATCATATTGATGAAAATTCTCTCTTGATCGCTATTTCACAGAGTGGTGAAACAGCAGATGTTTTAAATTCCGTTAAGATAGCTAAACAACATAAAGCAAAAATTCTATCAATCGTAAATATATCAACTTCTTCCTTATGTAGATTAAGTGATCATTATGTTTCCATAAATTCTGGACCAGAAATAGGTGTAGCTGCAACAAAAAGTTTTACTGCACAATTGGCAGTAATATATTCTATAATAGATAATTTTTGTACAAATAATAGGCCATTAGATATGTCAACAGCTATGTTTAGTAATGTTCTAAATGAGATTCTAAAAGATGATTCATATTTGGAAAAAATAGCTGAGGATCTAAAATCTGTCAAAGATATCTATATTCTAGGTACATCTTATCACTATCCAATTGCATTGGAAGGAGCTTTAAAAATTAAAGAACTTGCTTATATTCATGCAGAGGGTGTAGCTGCTGGAGAAATCAAACATGGACCTTTGGCATTGATTGAACCTGGTACAATAGTTATAGTACTTAATCCAGAAGATGAAACTTACTATAACATATTAAATAGCATACATCAAATGAAATCTAGAGGAGCAATAATTATTGGAATTTCGAATAAAAATAATGATCTCTATGACTATTTTATCAAATTACCCTTAGTTAATAAATATTTGTATCCAATTATTGAAATTATTCCAATTCAAATATTATCTTATTATCTTGCAATAAAAAAGAATGCTAATCCCGACTATCCGAGAAATTTAGCTAAATCAGTAACGGTAAAATAATTTAATTTATTTTTAATCACAATATTAATTTGGTTTAATGTACAATTTTTCTTCAATATTTTTTTCATATTCTCTTTCAATATATTTTAGCAAAATTTTTCCATTGATTTTTCCCTTTTTCTTTATCATTGTTGCAATTGATACTCCTCCGGCACCGACCCCTTCTTTTACAAAGCCATTTGCAAATGCTTTTAGTCCTTGTTTTGTAGATTCAATTAAATGTAAATCTACAACGAATATACCTACATTATTATCAATAGACAATACTAAATTTTTAAAATCTGCAGTTTGATCATTTAAAATATATTTTGTAGTACCTATTGAAATATTATCAGTTTTAACATTAAGACTTTTTAAAATTGATAAAATAGCACACATTTGGGTTCCTCCTGCAAGCATTACTTTTCTACCATATTCAATAGCTCCCTGTGCAATCCCTGTCACTGAAGGAATCATGGGATCACCTAACAAAGAGATAGCATCAAAAGGTTTATCTTTCAATGATCCAAAAGTAATATTGTTATTTTTCATACTTTGCCTTACAATTGTATTTTTTAAATTATGTGGATTTTTCGACATACTGCTACTTATTTTATTTTCTGCATCTACACCTAAAGATAGCATTACTCCCAAGGCAGTCGTAGTTCCACCAGGAATGCTTTCTCCAAGAATTATAAGATCATTACTTTTAGAAAGTTGTTTACCAACAATTAATCCATATTTGTAGGCTTTTTCTACTTCTTTTGACTCCATAGCTATACCTTTTAATATATTATAACCTGATTTTAGGTCAAAGGAAAACATTGGAATATCTGGTTTAATTTTTACCCCTGCATCCACTACAATAAAAGGAATATTTCCAATATTTAACATGGTTTTTGTTATTATTGCAGGCGTTGGTTTTCCATCAGGTGTTGCAGGTACTCCGTTTATACAATTACATTTTCCATAATATAGAAATTCTGCATCAGCAACAGGTGTATATTTTATCAAGTCTTTATTAGCACCTGCAGCAGTAATACCTGGAATTTCACTTGTTTCGGTATGCGAGATTACACAAATGAAAAGAGAATTATTTGACTCTTTATCTAAATTAGATTTGCCATTTACTACAGTAATATCTTTATATTTTTCTATCAATTTATTATTCTTCGCCAGTCATAAATTTTATAAATTGTTCTTTTGATCTTGGAAACAAAACATAATTGTTTTTCTTTTCTTCTCCTATTGTGGAAATAGATTTATATCCATAATTATGACCAGGATAAACAACCAAATTATTATCTAAATTTAATATTTTTTCAAATAAGCTGTTGTACATCTCTTCAGGATCACTACCAGGTAAATCAGTACGGCCACAATTTCCTATAAATAAGGTATCTCCAGTAATAATAATTTTAGAATCAACTAGTAAACATATGCTATCTTTGGAATGTCCAGGAGTGAATAATACTTTTATAAGTGTTTTACCAACCTTAAATTCATCTCCATCATTTACTGAAATATCATGTTTTTCTTTAGAATTTTTATGTTGAATTACTTTACATTTAGTAATAGCAACAATTTGATCATTACCAAGTATATGATCGTAATGAGAATGAGTATTAATAATATATTTTATTTTATACTCATTCTTCTTTATTATTTCAAAGATCTTTTCTAAGTCCCATGATGGATCTATAATTGCTGTTTCTTTTTCTTCATTGTCTATTATTAAATAGGTAAAATTTGCCATTTTTCCAACAGGTATTTGTTCTATTTTAAAGGTCATGTTATATTATTCCCTCCTCTACTTCAACGGGTATTCCTATCTTCTTTAATATTAAACTTCCAGTATATTTTTTGTTATTTAATAGCCCTTGTTTAATTCTGTGAAATGTTATTGTTGTATCAGCTCTTATACAATCAGATACAATTTCTCCATTGTTAGGATTTAAACCTGAAGGTATATCTACAGATATAATATAGGCTCTTGATTTATTTATCAATTTAATTGCTGATAAATATGGATCTTGAATATTTCCTTTAATTCCAGTACCAAAAATTCCATCAATAATTATATCTGCATTAAGCATTTCTTTTTTTATTTTTGTATCTATATTACTCAATATTATTAATTCTATAGTTCTATTCATTTTACTAATAATTTGAAAATTCGTTAATGCTTCATCTGTCTTTATTGATAATGGATCTCCAAGTAAAATTACTTTAAGATCGATACCTAGACAAGCTAAATGTCTGGACGCAACCATTGCATCACCGCCATTATTACCAGTTCCACAAACAGCTAAAATTTTTAATTTTGAAATTCTTTTATTTTTAAATTTTTTAATAATAAAATCTGCTATTCCAAAGCCTGCATTCTCCATCATGATGACCTTTTTCATACCGAATTTATTATGACCTGTATTTTCAATTTCATACATTTGATCTGATGAAATAACAATGTCTTGAATCTTTTTGCTTATTGTTTTATATTTCTTAATTTTCACATTCTTTTGATTCATTTGATATTTATGAAGGTATATTTGTATTTAATTTGTACTTTTATTTTGTTTTTTTTGAAATGGCATCTTATAATTACAAAAATTGATTTCTATTGACCCTTGATTAGTAATTAAAAATGTTTTGCCATCATAATTACATTTTATCTGAGGTATCCTTCCCTTTTTCCATATTGGTTCAATAATTTTATAATACTCTACAAGTTTTCTTTTTTCATAAGATGACTTGTTATTAATTTTTATTCTCTTTTTTCTAAGAAACTTAAATGCCAAAATTACATATTTATATTTATAATATCTAAACATTTTTACAATTGAAAAACATCTTTCTATCTGATCACTTGGAACATATAGTGATTCTCCTGTGCCGGATTTAGCTTCAATAGCTAACAAAATTGCTTTATTATTATTTACAGCTATTATATCTGGAAGACCCACACTAGAGCCCCCTAATCTTTTAGCGGTCCAATAACGATTATTAAGTCTACTTACAATTGAATATTCATAATTGTATCCTCTACTTCTACGAATGTTGCCCACGTATTTTTCTATTCCATATTCAAACTTTAATTATATGTAGTTTTAAATATTATATCTTCATTATTTATCCTATAACTAATTAAAAATTATATTATGAACAATAATCACTAATTTTATGGCGTCTGAAGAAGTTAAAATTTCACTTAAATCTATTCATAATGAATTACAATCAATAGAAAATAGGAGAGAACATTTAATAAAAGAATCTCGTGATATTGTTATTTTGTGTAGTCAATCTATTATATCGCTTCATCAGGGCAATATACAAGAAAGTCAATTAAAATTAGATAAAGCAAAAAATCTATATTTATCTCTCAAAACAGTAGCGCAGGATGATCTTTCACGATATCTATCCATGTCCGAACAAGAGCTAGTAGAAGCTAATCTATTGATGAATATAGTAAAAAATGAATCTTTACTTGGAATTAGTGATATTGGTGTTTCTAGCCAAGCATATCTATTTGGTATTTTAGATTGTATTGGTGAAATAAAGAGAATGGTTTATGATATGGTTAGATATGGAAGATATGATAAAGCAGAATCGCTTTTTATAGTCATGCAAGAAATTTACAACGCTGTTTATCCATTTTCTATATATGATAATATAGTAAATGGTATTAGAAAGAAACTAGATGTATGTAAAATCTTAATTGAAACTACTAGAGAATTGATAACTGAAGAATCAAGACGTTCAGTGTTAATTGGATCCCTAAATAAATTAAATAATACTCTTTAATCAAATAGACAAGTCTAAATTATATTGAATAGAAAGTAAAGTTAATTAGAAACTATACTAAATTTTTCTCCATATTCTATGATGGATAGCGAAAAAGTAGAGAAAATATTAAATGATGTTATTCAAAAAGGAAGTAAGGTTATAACAGAAGAGGATGCAAAATCTATATTATCTGTATATGGGATTAGAGTTCCAGAGTATTCCATCGTAACTACTGATTCTGAAGCTATATCCAAAGCAAAGGAAATTGGCTTTCCGCTTGTTGCAAAAATAGTATCAGATCAAATATTACACAAGACCGATGTTCAAGGGGTTAAGGTTGGATTACAAAATGAAAATGAAGTTAAAGAAGCCTTCTTAGATATGTATAACCGTTTGTCAAAAGATTATCAAGTAAAGGGAGTTCTTTTAGAAAAGATGGTTCCTAAAGGGATTGAATTAATAGTTGGCTTACAAAATGACCCTCAATTTGGTCCAGTAATAATGCTTGGTTTGGGAGGAATTTATACAGAATTATTTAAAGATGTATCATTTAGAGTTCTTCCAATAACTAAAGAAGATGCATTAGAAATGATAAATGATTTAAGAGCTAAAGAAATCCTAAAAGGGTTTAGAGGAGCTCAAGCAATAAATTTAGAAATGCTATGTGATGCAATTATTAAAATAGGTAATTTAGGCTTTGATATGGCCAAATATATAGATAGTGTAGATTTTAATCCAATTATAGTTTATCCAAATAACTACTATGTTGTTGATGCAAAAATTCTTCTTAAATCTAATCCTGATAAAGATATAGTCTCTAAATCAACTCCTGATTCTAATCATATGGATGTATTCTTTAATGCAAGTTCTATAGCATTAATAGGGGCCTCTCCTGAAGAAGGTAAAGTTGGCAATTCTGTTTTAAAAAGTTTATCTAAATATGATTATAAAGGTAAGATATATCCGGTAAATGCAAAGGGTTATGATGAAATTCTAGGATTAAAAGCATATAAAAATTTAGATGATATTAATGAAAAGATAGATTTAGTAATAGTCACAGTTGATTTAAAATTCGTTCCTGCTATATTAGAAACATGTGGAAAAAAAGGAATACATAATATGGTAATTATTTCAGGCGGAGGAAAAGAATTAGGTGGAGAAAGAGCTGAAATAGAACAAAAAGTGAAAGAATTATCTTCTCAGTTGAAAGTTAGAATAATTGGACCAAATTGTATAGGCATATTTAATGGTGAAAATCGATTAGATTGTGCTTTTCAAGGACATGAGAGAATGCTTAGACCCAAGAAAGGAGATGTGGCTTTTCTATCTCAAAGTGGAACCATTGGAATTGCTTTTATGGAAACTTCAGACTCTTTCGGAATGAGCAAAATGATTTCTTACGGTAATCGCTCTGATGTTGATGAAGCAGATATGATTTGGTATTTGTCAGAAGATCCAAAAACAAATGTAATTGGTCTATATGTTGAAGGTCTTGGTGACGGTAGAAAATTTATGAATACGGCCAAGAAAGTTATAAAAGAAAAAAAGAAACCTATAGTAGTTTTTAAAAATGGACGAACACAAAGAGGAGCTAAACAAGCAGCATCTCATACTGGCTCTTTAGGGGGATCATTTTCTGTTGTGAAAGGTGCATTTGATCAAGCGGGTATTATATCTGTAGATAGTTATGAGGAATTAACAGGATCCCTAAAGGCTTTAACTTGGCAACCTATGCCTAAAGGAAATAAAGTAGCATTAGTTACCAATGGTGCAGGACCAATAATTGCTGCAATAGATCATTTTGAAAGACTAGGATTAAAAATTGCTGATTTAAGTGAAGATACTAAAAGGAAATTTAATGAACATTATCCTGCAACCTACGTTATAGGTAATCCTCTTGATGTTACAGGTTCTGCCAATGCTGATGATTATAGATTCGCTATTCAAACATTTATGGATGATCCTAATATTGATATTATAATGCCATGGTTTGTTTTTCAAGATGATCCTCTTGAAGAAACTATTGTGAGTATATTAGCAGATTTTCAAAAACAAAAGAAAAAACCAATTTTATTGGGTGCTTTAGGGGGACCATTTACTCTTGATATCTCAAAGCGAATAGAAGAAAATAATGTACCAGTATATCATTCAGTAATATCATGGGTTACAGCAGCTGGGGTACTCGCAAAATGGTCTGAGCTACAAAATAGAATTCCAAATGCCTTTTCTTAAGGCAAGGAAAACTTATATTCTTTTTAAAACATAATTAAGTTATGGAAAGTACTCAACAATCACAAATAGTAACTGTTACTCCAAAAGCTGCAGAAAAAGTTAATGAATTTATGAAACAAGAAGGAAAAGATAGTTTATTTCTACGTGTATATGTCACTGGCGGAGGCTGTTCTGGCTTATCTTACGGTATGGGATTTGAAGAAAATTCTGAAGAAGATGATCTTGTTATAGAACAAAATGGAATCAAAATTTTAGTAGATAATTACAGTCAACGATATTTAAAAGGAGCTAATATTGATTATATCGATAGTTTAATGGGTTCTGGATTTAAAATTAATAATCCGAATGTAACCAAAAGCTGCTCATGTGGTCATTCATTTTCTACTGAGTAATACAACAATTTTTTTAAATCTTTTATAAAAGTTAAATTATTAATTGTTAAATAAAATTATAGAAATAATAGGAAAAATAGAAAATTTACATTAAGGCCATAAACCTCTTATATTAATTGCTTCAACAACCCTGTTTACTGCGAGTAAAGTGGCAGCCTTTCGCATATCTACATTGTATTTTTTATGAGTATCATAAACATCAAAGAATGATTTTGTTATGTTTATATCTAGTCTATTATTAACTTCTTCTTCTTTCCAGTATTCTCTTCTTAAATTCTGCAACCATTCAAAATATGAAACAGTAACGCCTCCTCCATTAGCAAGTACATCTGGAATTACTAGAATGTCATTTTTGAATAGAATTTCATCTGCTTCAGGAGTTGTAGGACCATTAGCTGCTTCTGCTATGATCTTTGTTTTTATTTTATCCGCATTATTTTTAGTGATCTGATTTTCCAAAGCTGCTGGAATGAGTATAGTACACTCTGTTTCCAGAAGTTCTTCATTAGAAATCGATTTTGCATTTTCAAATCCTGCCACAGTTCCGGTTTCTTTTTTAAATTTCATTAATGCATCCGCATCTATTCCATCTTTGTTAATTATTGCACCTTGAGAATCTGAAGCTGCTATCATCTTGGCACCTTGCTCTCCTACTAGTTTTGAAGCAAATTGACCTGCATTTCCAAAACCTTGAACTACAATTGTTGCTTGTTTCATGTCAATATCTATTTTTTTAGCAGCTTCTCTTACGGTATATGCCAAACCTCTCCCAGTTGCTTCATTTCTACCTAATGAACCACCAATTGCTATTGGTTTTCCAGTTATGACTTCTGGTTGAACATAATTTCCTTTTAATGCTGAATAAGTATCCATAATCCAAGCCATTTCTTTACCTCCAGTGTATACATCTGGTGCAGGAATGTCCTTGTATGGACCAATAATGTCAGCTATAAGATATGCAAACCTTCTTGTCATTCTCTCTAATTCGTTTTCTGACATCTGTTTTGGATTACAAATTATTCCACCTTTTCCACCACCATAGGGAATATTAGCTATTGCACATTTCCATGTCATCCACATTGATAAAGCCTTAACCTCCTCTAATGTAACATCAGGATGGTATCTTATTCCTCCTTTACAAGGTCCTCTTGCATCATTATGTTGAGACCTAAATCCAGTAAATACTCTTATCGAACCATCATCCAGTTTTGTTGGAATAGAAACAGTTAGAATTCTTTTGGGATTGGATAATACCTGAAGCATTCCTTTGTCTAGGTTTAAAATTTTTGATGCTTCTTCCAGTTGTTTTAGTGCTACTTCAAATGGGTTTATTTTTTCATTCAAGTTAGACGAAGACATATATTTTTATTCATAATGTGTTGTTTAATATTAGATAATAAATATATCTCTAAGTATTATCATTTTTCATCTTTTTCAAAATATTAGTGCGAAGTTGCTCATCAGGTATATTTAGATATTCAATGTTAAGGGATAAAGCTATTTTTTCTAATTTTTCCCTTTCTGTTGATACAGGGCCTTGTATTATCTTTCCAATATGCCAATTTTTATTGTTAATATGACCATGAAATAAATCGTTATTGCTTTTAATTTGGTTGACTTCTTTAAGAAGTGCTTGTCTGGTATTATTATATTCTCCAATTGCTTTGCCTATATTTCTTGCCATATCTGGTAGTTTCTTTGAACCGAAAAGTAAAAAAATACTAATTAAGCCAATTATTATCCATTCCGAGCCGCCTATTCCCATATTATTTATTAGAAATTGTTTATAATTTATTATTAATTGTATATAATAGTCTTATATAGACTAAAATTGTACTTTATTATTAACTAATTAAAATTACTTCAAAAAACTCCGTAAATATGATAATTATGAAATTTTAGATGAGGATTGGTCAAAGCACTTATATTCGTGCCAAGCACCCATAATTTTACTTTACAATAAACATGAGGTTATGGAATTGCCTAGTACTGGTATAGTAAAATATCACGTAAAATTAAGTTTCGAGGTGGATGGACTCGTAGAAAAAGCTGACATAATAGGTGCTATTTTTGGACAAACTGAAGGGTTGTTAGGACCTGAAATGAATCTAAATGAATTACAAAAGGTGTCTAAAGTTGGTAGAATTGAAGTGAATGTAGATACAAAGTCTAATGTAGCAAAGGGTGATGCTCTTATTCCAATGAGTACTGACATTTCAACTGCTGCTCTTATAGCTGCGGCAATAGAAAGCATAGATAAAGTGGGGCCATTTCAAGCAAGGTTCATCTTGTCCGGAATTGATGATATCAGAGCAATAAAGAAAAAAGTTATAGTCGATAGAGCAAAGAAAATTGTTCAAGAATGGGCAACTAAAACTATTAGCGAAGGTGAAGAAATGCTTAAAGATGTATATGATGCAAGTAAACCTGGTAAACTTACCACATTTGGAAAAGGGCAACTCGCATGCGGGACAGGTGTATTTAATGCTGATTGGATTATTTTAGTAGAAGGCCGAGCTGATGTTATTAATCTATTGAGAGCAGGCTTTGATAATTCTATAGCTATAGAAGGTGCTAAAATTGATGAAAGTATTATCCATCTTACTGAAGGAAAAAAGGTTATAGCTTTCTTAGATGGTGATAGAGCCGGCGATTTAATATTAAAAGAATTACATGGCTTAGTTAAAATAAATAAAGTATTTAGGGCCCCACCTGGAAGAGAGGTTGAAGAATGTACACCTTTAGAAATAACTGAAATATTAAATAATGCATTGGATTCTTCAAAAGAAGACTATGATTCATCTATTAAAAAACAACAGCCTATATTACAAAACAATAAAAAATATAATAAAAGTGAAAGAGAGAAAACTACTTTTCAGCAGACACAACCTCAGTATAGCCAATTTGAAACTTATCCAATTACTAAAGAAGATAATCAATTACAAAATGATAATGAATCTAAATCAGTGATTAAAAATATATATTCTCAAATCAATGAAACTTTAGAAGCAATTATTTTAGATAGTTCAATGAATACTATTATGAAAGTTCCAGTATCAGAGATTGTTAAAAAACTTTCAGATTCATCAGGTGGTAAAATTTTAATTTTAGATGGTATAATAACTCAAAGATTAATTGATGCTTCTGATAAAGCTGGTATAGAGCAAATCATAGGACATAGATTAGCTGATATAAAACGTAATTCATCTATTAAAGTAAGTACATTCAATGAAATGGGCTTATCCTAATTTTTTATGAATACTATTAGCTTTCAACATGTACTAATTCTTTCAGAATTATTGTTGTGTGGAGCAAAGAATAACTTTATTGAATTAACAACTAACGAAATAGCACAAAAAATAAAGCGGTCACAACAATTAGCTTCAAAAGAATTACTTGATTTAGAATTTTTAGGGTATATAAAAAGAAATAAGAAAAGTAAAAAATATGCTATAAAGGTTACAGAAAAAGGTTATCAGGAAGTATATAATTTATTTTTGTTTTTAAAAACTGCTATAGAATCTTTTAAATATGTTGTCGATTTTGAGGGTCATATTATAACCGGTATGGGTGAAGGTGCATATTATATGTCATTAAATGGGTACAAAAAACAATTTAAAGAGAAATTAGGTTATGAACCTTATCCTGGAACCCTTAATATAAAATTAAATTCAATGTTATATGTCGAGGCAAAAAAAGAGATGTTAAAATATCCTTCAGTATTGATTGAAGGATTTAGTGACCAATCAAGAACTTTTGGATGGGTAAAATGTTATCCTGCTTACATTAATGATAGCGCCAATATAAATTCATATATTCTGATATTAGAACGAACTCATTATGATGATTCTATAATAGAAATAATAGCTCCATTTTCAATTAAAGAACAATTTTCATTAAAAAATGGTGATTATATCAAATTGAAAGTTAAAATGAATTATCCGAATAACGAATTAAAATCATATCTTGTAGAATGAGTATCCTAATTTTTGCTTTAATTCAGAACTCTTGATATTTGGAATAGGAGTATTTAATCTTAATATTCTAACATTGATATTTCTTTTCTTACAGTTTTCTGAAATATATCTCTCTGTATGAGATTGATCATAACCTAGTGCTATAATATCAGGTTTTACATATTCCACTGTATCAAATAATGTTCCTTCTTTTCCTATTAACGCCAAATCTACGAAACTTAATGAAGAAACCAGTTCCTTTCTCAAGTTTTCATTATGCAATATTACTCTATTTTTTTTAATTTTTGTAGCTGTAGATGCAGTTGCAATTACTACTACCAAAAGATCACCATGTGATTTGGCTGTCTTGAGGGTAAATATGTGACCAGGGTGTAATATATCAAAAACTCCTCCTACAAGAACTACCTTCAGGGTTTCTCTACCTAATGAATTAAGTTTATATTGTTCATGATTAATTTTTTCTATGAATCCTAAATCAATTAATCCCATTATTCTTGATTCAAAAAAACTTTTATCTATTTGATATTTCTCTTGTAAATATTCTAAAAATGATTTTGGTGAATTTAAATTACTTACATATATTGCCTTCAAAATAGCTTTATCTAATGATTTCAATTTTCTCCCAAGATTATTTGAATATAAAGATTCGTAAATTATATATATATTCGTTTTAGAGGAAAATAGTCATTTTATATTATAATTCTCCTCTTTAGCTTAATTTTTGTTTATTATTACAATGAATGATATAATATTATTATTATAATTTTAATTATCATTTCAAATAATTTCGAAAAAGCTAAATATATTTAAATAAACTCAAAAACCTTTACTCACAATACTTTTATAAGGTTATATATATTAAATAGTAAATTGGTCAAATTTTGTCCTGAATGTGGTGGAGAATTAAAAATGGATTCATCTACAAAAAATTTTATTTGTAAAAGTTGTGGTCTGTATGCTTCCAGAGACAAAATGGAGGAATTAAAAGATAAATCACAAAGTAATTCTTATGATTCTAAAAAAAGAATGCATGATGATTATTTAGATTGGTGGCAATCCTCAAAAAAAGAAAAACAAAGAAACTAATCTGTAATGATTAAAAGAATTCTTTAGTTTTTTGATTAATTTCTTTATCTAATGAGATCATCTGCTCTTCCTTTCTAGTTCTTAACACTGTTATCAACTCTGTTTCTTTTATGTAATTAATTGATAATATTTTATTTACAATTATATCTCTCATATCGTCCAAATTTTTAGATCTAATTTTAATTATCAAATCAAATTTATCATAGATCTCGTGTATTTCTAAAATTTCATCTATTTCCATAAGATTTTTTATTGTTTCTTCAGTTTTTCCCTTTTCTATTTTTAAATTAATAAACGCTAAATGATCATATCCAAGCAAATTATTATCTACAAAAATAGTAAATTTTTTAATAACACCCAAAGCTAATAGTTTTTTAACTCTCGTATGTATAGTTGCATCTGAAATGCCAATTTGTTTAGCTAATTCTACAAATGGTAATGAAGAATTTTTACTTAAAACATATAAGATTCTACAGTTAATATAATCTAATAAATTAGGCTTAATATTCATATTCTTCATTTATATTATCAAAATATATAATATTAATTTGATCATGATTGAATTTAGTATGTTATTTCTGAATATTCAAATTGTAAATTAAGTATAATAGGTTAATGAAATAAAAAAGCCCTAGTTTGAATTAAATATCATCAAATACCAAAAAATTTGCATATAGATGCAACAACATATCTTATGTTCAAAATGTCAAAATAAATATAGTGTATATTTTCGACAATATTCTGGTGAATATCTCTGTAGATCATGTTTTATCTTTTCTATTGAAGAAAAAACATATAGAACTATTTCAAAATTTTCAATGGTTAATTATGGCGATAAAATTGCAGTAGGTGTTTCTGGTGGTAAAGATAGTCTTTCATTATTATTAGTCTTAAAACATCTCTTTGAGAGAAAGAAAATTAATGATATTGTTGCAATTACAATAGATGAAGGAATTGCTGGTTATAGAGATGAATCTCTAAAAATAGTTAAAGAATTTTGTTCTAGATTAAATATTAAAAATGAAATTTTTAGTTATAAAGAACTTTTTGGAATGGATATGGATGAATCTATATCAATACGTCCATCCGAAAAAATGACTTCTTGCTCTATATGTGGAACATTTAGGAGAAGGGCTATAGATATAGCTACAGAGTATGTAGGGGCAAATGTTATAGCAACAGGACATAATCTTGATGATCAACTTCAATCATTTATGATAAATGTTATTTCAGGAGATATAAATAGAATAGGATGGACTTATCCAGAACCAATTTATTACGGTACAAAAAAAATAAAAAAAATTAAACCATTTATAGAAATTTATGAACGAGAAATAGTATTTTATGCACTTCAACAAAATATTCCATTTCAATCCGAACAATGTCCATATCAGGATGAAAGTATTAGGAGTGAAATAAGGGAATTCTTTAATTCTTTAGAGGAAAATCGGTCCGGTGTTAAATATAATACATATAATTCTATTTTGAAAATATCCAAAATATTAAAAAATATGGATAATTCCTTGAAAAATAAATGTAATATTTGTGGACATGAATCAACTAGACCAGTTTGTTCCGTTTGTAACAATCTGAAAATTTTAAAAAATGATTAATAGACAAATATAATATAATATGATAAAAATAAAAATTGCATAGACATGGAAGAACAAATGTGCTAGCTGTCAGCTTCTCTGGGAATAGGCTTTATGCTAGAATCAGTAACTATTAGATAATCGCTAGATAGAAGTCTCTGTCTATCAAATTGAATGAAATTATGCCGAACTGGATGGATATGACTAGCAAACTAGTCGAATATATATGTAGTCTTGACTGTTAATTCTCGAAATGAGTGATCCTAGAGGAATCAATCTAAGGTAACATAACCATGTTAGTTTGTCTACGTGGTAGATTATATAATATACGAGATTGAGATTTTTAGCCAAGATGATACTAATAAGCTGTTGACTTCGCATTGATATAATGATAATTTTACGAAAGTCTAGGCTATAAAAACTAATTTAAAATATGATAGGCTTAATTTTTATAACCAATGACGTAGCCTTAAGAAATCATCAATAGGTTCATTTTTTAAAACCTTGATTAATGCTTCAGCTTGTGGTACAGAAAGTAATGGTCTACTAAAATGATTATCTATAGCTATTCTTGGACAAGCTACTTGAATAAAAGCATCAATTCCTTTGAAATTTCTTAATCGTTCTTCAGTAATTTCTGTTAATGCAAATAATTGTATTTCTTTTTCAAAGGCTTCAAGAGATTTTTTTAAATTTAGGGCTTTTATCTTTGCAAATTGACCCTCCTTTAATCCTATGATTATTCCAATTTTTTTTGCTTCTTGTGCTTTATATATTGATAGAATAGCCTTCTTTTCCATAGTCCTTGCTTTGTCATTTACTTGTTGAAATTCATTAAAATATGGGTCCAACATAAAAGTAGGTTTTTCTGTTGACATTGCAATACTAACAGAATGAAATATACTCTGGCCTAAAAAAACATAAGCATCAATTCTCTGTTGTATATTATACGTTGGATAAAATTCACAGCCAAAAACTTGACCGTCATTTAATTGTCCTTTACCATTGCCAATTACTATTTTAAAACCGTAATTCTCAAGTATTTTTTTTGATGATTGTATTTGATCTAAATGTTGGCTATCTGTAACTATACCTAATGTTTTATATTCTCGATTTGTCATCTCTTTAGCAAATTTTTCTACTATTGTATCGAATTTTACATCATCATATGCATTGATCATAATTACTTTTTTATCAAAAGTTTCTATAGAAATTGTATGACCAATATTAAATAACAAATCTGCACCAAGCATATCTGCAGCATGGGTATTGAGATCACAGGATCCCCAGCAAGTATCACCTATAATATAGGCTGGAATATCAAACAGTTCCATAACCTTTTTTCCTGTCTCTTGCATCTTTGGGAATAAGGCCTCAGGACCATTTAGTGCTATTGATGCAGGTTTTCTTTTTTTGATTACTTCAAAGATTTTGTCTTCATCGATGGAAATCAATCAACAATCACATTAAACTTCATAATCTCTCCAATATTATTTTTCCAGTTATTTATTAACATTCTCAATTGACTATATATTTTTAGAACAATAATAATAGAGATAATCTTATAGAATGAAAAATGCCATATATTGGAGATGTTCCTATTAGTAAGAATTCTATAAAAATTATGGGAATAGTAAATGTCAGTCCTGAATCTTTTTATAAGAAGTCAATAAAAACTAGTATCGATGAAATTTCTTCTTATGCAAAAAAGTTAGAAAATGATGGAGCAGATATTATTGATATAGGTGCAATGTCAACTGCTCCATATCTTGATACCATGATTTCTTTAGATGATGAAATAGTCAGATTAACAAAAGCTATTAAAATAATAAAAGAAAATTGTAAACTTCCTATATCTGTAGACACTCCAAGATCCATAGTAGCAGAAGAGGCAATAAAGATGGGAGCACATGCGATAAATGATGTTTGTGGACTAAAATATGATCATAAAATGGCAGAAATCACATCAAAATATAATATTCCTATAATAATAGGAGCATATGAAAAAAATCCTCATAAACTTCTAAAAGGCAAGTCTTTCTCAACAAAAAAAATCCTTAGTGATAGTATAGCGATCGCACAAAAAGCCAAAATTAAGAAAACTAATATTATAATAGATCCATCAATAGGTTTTTTTAGAAATGAAAGTAATAATTCTTTTTTTACAAAAATAACAAAAATACCGTGGTATCTTCGGGATATAGAAATTGTATCTAATTTGAAGGAACTTTCTACTCTCTCTTTGCCAATTTGTATTTCGGTTTCAAATAAATCTTTTTTGGGAAAACTGTTGAATCTCACAATTGATGAAAGACTCATTCCATCCTTAATAATGGAAGTTATTGCTATTATTAACGGTGCAACTCTTATCAGAACCCATAATGTTAAGGAAACAATGTTAGCATTAAACACTTTGCAATTGATATATTAGTATTATTCTATGTCTTTTCTATTATAAAATTTAAAACTTATCAATTTAAAAGGTTCATTAGTTATTAACTTTAGAATGATGCAAAACTTATAATTCTTCTTTATTTTAATAATAAAATGAAATATTGAATATTAAAGAAGGTCTAACTTTTGACGATGTATTACTAATTCCAAAACGTTCTCCAATTATATCTCGGTCCCAAACTAATTTAAAAACAAGATTATCCAGAAATATCAATTTAAATATTCCTATTATTAGTGCTAATATGGATACAATAACTGAATCAGCTATGGCAGTAGCATTAGCAAGAGAAGGAGGTATTGGAATTATACATAGATTTATGACAATACAAGATCAAGTAGATGAAGTATTAAAGGTTAAAAGATCTGAATCTGTGATGATAGAACAACCATATACTATTAGTATAGATTCATCTGTAGGATATGCAAAAAAAATTATGCACGATTTTGGAATATCTGGCCTCTTGGTAGAAAAAGACAAAAAATTGGCAGGAATCATTACTAAAAGAGATCTTTTATTCGAAACTAATTTTGAGAGTGATGTTTCTTCAGTAATGAGTAAAGATGTAGTTTTTGCTGAATTAGGAACTACGATCGAAAAAGCTAAGGATATCTTGCATAAGAATAGAATAGAAAAATTACCTATAATTGACAAAGACAAACAAATCTTAGGATTAATAACTAGTAAAGATATTTTAAAAATGGAAGAGTTTCCAAATGCTTCTAAAGATAAAAAAGGACGTTTGTTGGTTGGAGCTGCTGTTGGGGTCAAAGGAGATTATTTAGAGAGAACTGAAGCATTATTGGAAGCAGGTGCAGATGTTATAGTTGTTGATATAGCTCATGGTCATAGTGACAATGCAGTAAATTGTGTTCATTTAATAAAAAAAGCATTCAAAGATTGTGAATTAATAGCCGGTAATATAGCCACTGGCAAAGGAGCAGAGGATTTAATTAAAGCTGGTGTGGATGCTGTAAAGGTGGGAGTAGGCTCAGGATCAATTTGTATTACTAGAGTTATTACTGGATCTGGTGTTCCACAATTAACTGCAATTTTTGATAGTGTAAAAATATCCAAAGAATATGAAGTTCCTGTAATTTCTGATGGTGGTATAAGAAATTCAGGTGATGTAACCAAAGCACTTGCAGCAGGTTCTTCATCTGTAATGGTGGGAAGTCTATTAGGCGGAACAGATGAAAGTCCTGGAAAAACACTAGTTAAAAATGGTAAAAAATATAAAATTTATAGAGGAATGGCATCTTTTTATGCTTCATTAGGGAGAAAATATCGTGAAGAAGGAGAACAAATAGTAGAGTCAGAGGATCTTAATGATTACGTACCTGAAGGTGTAGAAGCAATGGTTTCCTATAAAGGAAGTGTAGTAGAGATTATCCGTCAGTTAGTCGGAGGTTTGCGTTCTGGATTAAGTTATTGTGGTGCAAAAACCATTAATGAAATGCAACAAAATGCTGAATTTGTACGAATTACTACAGCTGGTTATATCGAAAGTCAACCTCATGATGTTAGTGTTATGTAGATAACTTATTGTTATTGTTAATGGATAAAGTCGAATTATTCTAATTTATTTATATTCTCATATCTTTTATAATTGTCTATTTCATATCGAAACTTTTTAATAAAAAAATAGATCTATTAAATTATATATTGTAATTTATGATGGTATTATATTGTCTATTGATGTAACTGTACAAGTATTAAAGGAAAATATTGGAAAGAACATAGTAATTAAACTAAAAGGCGATAAAGTAGTTAAAGGTATATTAGAAAAATTCGATCAACATATGAATCTAGTCCTAAGTGATGCTACAGAATATAAGGCTGAAGAGGCTACTAAATTAGGAAATCTACTTCTTAAAGGAGATAATATAATAATAATCTCTCCACAAGAATAATACAAAATATTTTTTGTTTTTCTTGCGATAATCATGAAGTATTAATTTTTCTATCTATTATTTTATCGGTGCATGGACTTTGATCTTCATTTCATGTTATACATGATCAGTTCGCCCATCGATTGCCATGCACCGATAGTAGTACTGATTGATATTCCGAAAATTAAATTGTGTGTATTATAATTATCTGTTTATCTGCATCAACCGTAACTTTGGTATTATTATCTAATGATTTAAAACTTGAGCCTGTTCCATCTACAAGAGGTATATTTGATATTGCACAACCTGATGCAGTTATAATGTCGCATCTATTAGTACAAATAATTGCCTTTGGACTGACACCGTTGATTTTTAATGAATAAAAAATATAAGCTCCTACACTGCTTCCAATACAATTAGGTAAAATAAGAATTCTATCTTTAACTATTTGATTAAATAAATCATGATCTTCATCTTTTATCCTTCCAGATTTCGTATCTAACATTGAGAGCATATTAATTGGTCTATGCGATAATAATACTAAACCATCTGCCTTTCCGCCAACAATTTTTTTACAATTTATCTTTATCATCAAAGAAATTACTCGCAATATTCTTTTGTTATGGTTTCCATATCTTTCAAAGAGACATCTATTTTGTTTGAATGTTTCATATAGTACGCACATTTTATACTATTAGTTACAATTGAATCGTAATCATTTTTTGTTATTAGCGGTGTTAAGCATGTACAGGAATCGCAAATAATATCTGCGCCTGCATTTCTTAATCTTTTTATTATTTCACTATTACATTCTATTTCTGTTACATAACGAGGACAAAATATTTTACATGGTTTTCTAAATTTTTTTCCTTCTATTAAATGGACAAGCAAATTTAATTCATCTATACCTAATTGAGGGCTTCCAAATACTATTAATTCTCCCTTTTCAGACGTATTTAAATCGTCTTTTACTTGATCAAGCTCTGTTTTTCCAAAAGATACTCTTTCACAATCATTATTTGTATTATTGAACATTCCAGCCCTACCTGATGTTCCAATACCTGCTGAAAGGGCTTTTGACTTGACAATATCTAAATTTTTAAAATTAGTTTCCAATCCTATACAACTTTCGTTAGTTATTTTCCCAGCAAAATAACCTAATAGTCCATAATCTAATTCTGTTTCTATATTTATTTCTGGTTGAATACCAATTTTTGGTTTTCTAAGTTCATCAATTAATAAATCTGAGTACGGAGTCTTACCAGTGATTGCACTTGCTAATGAGCTTAGAGCGCTCTCTTTATTAGTTTTAATTCCTAACATAGAATTTACAAATACTGCAGCACTACTTTCTGCAAAACTAACTATCTCTCCTTTATTTGGCAGATCGAAAATTTCATAAGGAATACATGTGAAAGAAGGCTTTATACCTAAAGATAAATAAGAATTTATAATTGACATTTGATTTGATTTAAAATAATCTGAAAGGTTATTGTCTTTCTTAGAGTCAAATCCCATGGGGTTTAGAGTTGTTGTAACTGTAACTTTATTTTTTTTATCTAAACTTGAAAGAAATTTCACTCCAGCTTCTCCTATCGTATTAAAATTAACTCCTGAAATGTGAGCCCATTTTATAGGAATTAGTTTTGATGCATTGTTAGCATTTCCTATTGCAACAAGTATTTTATAAGATAGTCCTAATCCTTCTCCGTATTCTCCTTTTAAAGCCATCTCTTCTTGTCTAGTTAGTTCCATTTATTAAATTCATTAATAAAATATATATTGTCATTTAAAAGTTCTTGTGGTTATTTAAAAATGTAAATGATAGATAGTCTTCATTTAAAATGCTTTAACATATAGTCTATTAATAAGTTGTTAATTATATAATCTGTGCAATTTGTAACCTGGTTTCCGTATTATCAAGATATTAGAAAAAAAATGGGGTATAGTACTGAAGAAGATCAAAAAGCTGCCTATATCCTGTCAAATTTGATAAAACGAAAATTTCTTGATCCTAAAATTTTGGATAAAAAAATTAGAGGTAAGCAAATCTTAATTATTGGCGCTGGACCCAATTTAGACCTTTATACTTCTTTTATCAAGAAAAATAGATCATTTGTTAAAATAGTTGCAAACGGTGCAGTGAAGTTTTTAATAGAAAATAATATTAAACCTGATATTGTCGTCACAGATTTAGATGGTGACATACGGTTTTTGGTAAAAGCAGAAAAGCTTGGGGCAATTATGGTGGTTCATTCACATAGTGATAATGTAGATTTAATGAGAAATTATATACCTAAATTTAGAAAAATTATTGGAACAACTCAGGTAATGCCTGTTGAACATGTATATAACTTTGGAGGATTTACTGATGGAGACAGATGTGTATTCCTGGCAGAAGAATTTGGAGCAAAAGATATTGTATTAGTTGGAATGTTATTTGATGATAGTATTGGGCCATATTCTAAAGAGATAATAAATAATGTTAAAGTCAAAAGAGAAAAACTACAAATTGCAAAAAGACTTTTACAGGTTCTTGCTAAAAATACAAAATCAAATCTTTTTGATACTTCTAAAAAACCTATAATTGGTTTTAAATATTTTAAAATTACAACTTAAGTTTTTAAAATTTAATTAATACCTTGATTAGAATTGAGAAATAAATTCAAAAATATAGTTTTTTTCATTCAGTCATACAATTAATCTTTACTGATGTTATTTCATAATGATCTTTTGCAGTTATATCCATAATTTTTAGAATTGATTTTAGAAATGCCAAAAGTTTCATTAATTAGATATTCAGAATAATTCTAGAAAAGAATTGGTGGATTTATCTATCATTAATTTAATAATTAATGGTTAAATTATCCTAGAGTTTTGATAGTTTGATTTTATAACATTCAGTAATATCTATATTAGTATAGTAATCGATTGTAAAAACAACTTTATATTCTTTCATTATATTTTACATTGAATGTTGAATTATTCAGAAGAAGATATTAAAAATGCTGCAGAATTAAGAGATTGGATATTAAAACAGATTTCTGATAAGCAGGACGAATTAGATCGACTTAAACGCCTTCTTCTACTTATTGATAATTTATTAAAACAAGAAAGCTTTAAACCTGCATCTACACTAGAACGTTCAACAAATCATTCAGAAGGTTCCACTATTAGCGAACGACAAGATTCAGTTATTCATACTAAACCTACTATAAAAATGGAAAATAAAATATATAATGCTGCTGCTGATTTAAATGAAAACGTTTCTACTTTTACAGAAACAAGGGATCTTAAGAGACTCAAAGATAATTTATTATTAGCAAAAGTAAATATTTCCCCACAATCAATTGAAATAACTCCAGAG
>DASUUM010000025.1:0-8216 GCA_036374075.1 Nitrososphaeraceae archaeon | reverse complement strand
CTACTAGTTCATCTATGCAAAATCAAACTGCTCAAGCTGCTGCTGCTGCTGGACAAAATCAAACTGCTCAAGCTGCTGCTGCTGCTGGACAAAATCAAACTGCTCAAGCTGCTGCTGCTGCTGGACAAAATCAAACTGCTCAAGCTGCTGCTGCTGGACAGAATCAAACTGCTCAAACTATGAGTCCAGATACTCAAGCATTAATGACATTAGATATTCCTGAATTAAAGGATGACATGTCTGTTGCAAAGCTAGATTTATCTAATGGAAATACTGAAGAAGCATTAACAGGTATTACAGGTGTAGAAAATCAATTGTTACTATTACAAAATACAACTACACTTACAGGAGATTTTCAAAAAATTAAAGAATCCATATCTCAAAGAGACTTTGCTAAAGCATTAGACGATATTACTAATGTTCAAAATAAAATCCTAAAAGCAGAGACTGAGATATACAAAGTCCAATTAGCTAATCCTGAATTGATGGCAGCACAACAAGATGAAGATGAAGATGAAGAAGAGTAGAGAGACAATAACTAACAATAATTCTAAAACTTTTTTTTAATTGTTATTATTAATAGATAAAAAATGAATTTCTTATAATATATCTTGTGTATACTAGTAATAAATTAACATTTTGTTATTGGTAATTAAAACATTTTAACACTTTTGTTACTCATAAATTTTTGTATTTTCACAATAAATTTAGTAAATAAAATGTATTACCCATAGTCAGCATTACAGGTTTCATATATACAGATCTTTGCTTCCTTTATCTGCTGTGCTTGGCCTTGACATTTGAGGTTTTCCAAATTGTTCTGATATAGTTCTGTACATAGTCAATTCTTGTGTCGATAAAGGTCGTATTTTTTTCATTGCCTCCTCAAAATGTTTCATATTTATTTTTAATTCTTCTTTATGTTTTTCAGCTTCCTTTGAGTCTTTATACTTTGATATATGTTCGCGTAAAGCAAGCATAACAGCTGCAGATGATAATGAAGAAATATCAGCTCCTGTATATCCATCCGTAGCGTCTGCCAATCGATCAAGATTAACATCTTCTGCTAAATGTTTCTTTTTAGTGTGAATTTTTATTATTTGTAGCCTAGACTCCCGATCGGGAGGTGGAACATAGAGAATTCTATCAAATCTTCCAGGTCTCAATAATGCAGGATCTATAATATCTGGCCTATTTGTTGCACCTATTACCACAACATTGGTTAAAACTTCGAGTCCATCAAGTTCTGTTAAAAATTGACTAATTACTCTTTCTGTTACATGAGAATCACCAAAATTTCCACCTCGTGTAGGTGTGATGGCATCCATTTCATCAAAGAAAATTATACAAGGTGCTGCCTGCCTTGCCTTTCTAAATATCTCTCTTACTCCTTTTTCTGATTCTCCGACCCATTTGGATAACAGCTCAGGTCCCTTTATACTAATAAAATTAGCTTCACTTTCGTTTGCAGCGGCTTTAGCCATCAAGGTTTTACCTGTTCCTGGTGGTCCATAAAGTAAGATACCTTTTGGTGGTGTTGCATCAGAATATGTAAATATTTGGTTATATTTTAGCGGCCATTCTACTGCTTCTTGTAATTCTTGCTTTATGGAAGAAAGACCACCAATATCCTCCCACTTTATATCAGGAACTTCTACAAATACCTCTCTCATAGCAGAAGGCTCCATTTCTTTAATAACATCCATAAAATCTTGCATTCTAACAACGATTTTCTTTAGAGTCTCTAATGGAATACTTTCGCTAGAAAGATTGATTTCTGGCAATACTCTTCTTAATGCTCGTATAGCAGCTTCTTTTGCCAATGATTGCAAGTCAGCACCAACAAAACCATGAGATATATCTGCCAGTTTTTCTAGATTAACATCCTTTTCCATAGGCATTCCCCTTGTATGTATCTGTAGCACTTCTAATCTTCCGTCTCTGTTTGGAACACCTATCTCTATTTCTCTATCAAATCTACCAGGTCTTCTCAAAGCAGGATCAATAGCATTAATCCTGTTTGTAGCTGCTATTACCACAACTTTCCCTCTTGAAGTCATACCATCCATTAAGGACAATAGCTGAGCAACAATACGTCTTTCTACTTCTCCTGATACTTCATCTCTTTTAGGTGCGATGGAATCAATTTCATCTATAAAAATGATACTAGGTGCATTTTTTTCTGCTTGCTCAAAGATACTTCTTAGTTTTTCTTCCGATTCTCCATAATACTTGCTCATTATTTCAGGACCGCCAATAGCAGAAAAGTTAGAATTTGTTTCGTTAGCTACTGCTTTTGCCAATAATGTCTTTCCTGTTCCTGGTGGTCCATGCAATAGAACACCCTTTGGAGCTTCTACCCCTAATCTCTTAAAAAGTTCAGGATGTCTTAATGGAAGTTCAATCATTTCTCTTACTCTTTCTACTGCATCACCTAATCCTCCAATATCTTCATAAGTAATAGATGCAGCTGCTCCACCTTCTTTTGAAATCTGTATTGCCTTTGAGCTTTCTTCTGATACTATGATTTCTGTAGAATCATTAATAATAACTGGACCAGAAGGATTTGTAGAAATAACAACTAAATCTATTCTTCTGCCCATAACATTAATTGGTATTGTATCACCTTTGGTCATTAGTGCACCATTCAGATATTCAGCAAGATACTGCTCTCCACCAGTTATTCTCAATGGTTCTGTAGGAGCAAAGGTTATACTTTTAGCATCTTTTGATTTAACTGTTTTGATCTCTATCAAATCATTAATACCAACATCTAATCTATTTCTGATTAATCCGTCTATACGAATAATACCTTTACCTCTATCGCTTTCTTTTGCAGGCCAGCTAAGAACAGTTGTTTTTCTGCCAAGGGATGATAATTCTAATGCATCACCCGTAGTAATGTTTAGACGTTCAACTATTTCAGGATCAACTCTAGCTATTTTTCTCCCAACATCACGTTGTTCTGCTTCAGCAACCTTTAGAGTTGCAACTTCATTTGGTTTTTTTCCATTCATGTTAGAAGCCATATATTATTAAAACATATTCATTATTTATATTTAGATTAAATATACAATTACAGTCATTTTTTATCAATATATAACAATGAATATTAATGTAATTGTATTATTACAAAAATAACTTTCTAGTCAACTTATTAGAAATTAATTATATTATAATTTAAAATACTAACTAATTTAGTCAAATAGAATTATTTTTGTTGGTAAGATTTCTTTCTATTTTTCCTATTACATCATTTGAAAATTTGTATAATTCTTTTATGAAATTAAATTATAGTGGTTGTAATTAGTGGCAGCCGATTACAGAGATTTTGGATTTTTATCATTAAATGGAACTGTATTTTTTTATTATTAGTTAATTGATATTAATTAATAATAGTCTGCTTAATTTTAGATGGTAGAGGATGTTCTAGCGTTTCGACCATTAATTAGCATTATCATTTTATAATTGTAAATTTTTAAAGGTAAACTTTTTTTGATTATAAACTTGTGATTTTGCTTTAAATAAATTTGCCTCAGTTGGAAAACTAGTAGATTTAATATCGCCTTCATTGCAATCAAAATATTTAATTGCATCTTTTTGATCGAAAGATAACGATTTAAGGCGAATTAATTTCATAACTACCTAGAGAAAAATGTAGCAAATACATTGTCTTTGTTTATCCTTCTTGATAATAACGAGCTGTAGTCAATTAATAATTAATGTTACAACATTAACACTTTTTCTTTCTTCGGTTAATTTATCATGATTATAAAGTATATTTTAAAGAAAATTAAAATTAAAGACATAATTGCATTATGATAAGTCATTATGTAAATATAATTAATTTACTACAAATAAGATAACTGTTTTTGTTTGTCCAATAATTTTATAATGATATAATTTATAGATAAGACGATTACATATCCAACCTTAAATGCTAGATAATTGGCAGATAGGTCTACAACTCGAATTTCTAATAGATATTATTTTTGCTCTTGTTGCTGGATTTGTTATAGGAGCAGAAAGAGAATCAAGAGGTAAACCTGCAGGTATTAGTACAAACTCTTTGGTAATCGGTGGTGCTATGTTATTTACATATCTCTCTGCTGCTGTTGACCCTAATTCAACTTCACGTATAGCAGCTCAAGTTGTTAGTGGTATAGGATTTTTGGGGGCAGGAATGATTTTAAAGGGAGAGGTAGATAAAAAAATTACAAACCTAACTACTGCAGCAAGTGTTTGGTATTCTGCAGCAATAGGAATGGCTATAGGATTTAATTTTTACATAATAGCATTAGCAGCAGTAATATTTGCTGTATTAGTTCCTCGTATCCCTCATATTACAAAAATAAAAAGTAATATAGAGGATTTAGATTAACCCATTATACCTGAGAGTGTATGTTTCATATGTTCTAATATTTTCTTCTTTTGCTGTTGCATTATAAAAAAGAGTCACATATTTCATATCGACTATGAGAGATATTATAATTATCCTCAATAGATATTCATGAATGTATGATGTAAAATATACTCATTTGAATAAATTTTAAATTCTGAAAAAGAAGTTACTTTCTATATATAATACTCATTTAATTAGTAATAATAAGTTATTAATTCCTATTTTAATAAAAATATATCTGATAAATAAATTTTTGATAATATATAGTTCCTCTATAAGAATTCACTTTTAAAGCAGAATATTAAAGTTGGAATTTTAAAGAAATATCATTTATATCTAATAGAAATTTAAAAAAATAAGGTTGCTACATATAAACTCACCATTATAACAGTAGACTAAGCAATAATATTAGAAAACCATCCATTAGTTCTATTATCGAGATATCTTTATCATTACCATTTTCATTATTAAATATTAAAGTATTGGAGCTAAAAATGCCATTAATGGTTGCAGCATATATTAAAATCTGGATTGGATTTATTGGAGTCATATAGTTGATTATTAAACCAATAATTGTAGAAATATAACAAAAAAATGGTCTTGCTTGACTAAATTTTTTGCTTAAACCTTCTTTCCATCCTAATAATTCTGATAGTACATATCCACATGAACCTGCTAAAACAAATATTGCTAGCAATCCTGTTCCAATTCTGCTTTTACAAAAAATATTTTCGATATCTCTCGTCTTAAGGAAATGTTTAAACTAATGGTTCCACTGCTTGTACAGCTTGTTTTGCAGTTTGTATTTCATATATCCCATTGGCATGAAGGTTTCCTACAGTTGTTATCATAATTTGCTACATGACAAATACTGCAAATGCCATACCAATCGCTACATTAACTTTTGCTAATTTGATTTCTTTATTGTTATTTTTTGGCTTTTCAAATCCTCTTTCTTTTCCTTAATTTTTTTTGACAACAATAAATTATAGGATCAGTCTTAATGGTATCTTTGATTTTGTATAATTTGAATCTTTTTTTCATCCTTGTCCAAACTGTATGAGAAATTTTTTCTAGTATCATTACAATAAATATTTTTATAGAAAATTCAAACTTAAAAGTAATGGAACAATGTTATACAAGAAAATAGTTTTAATAGTGCCAACAACAGCGATATTTTTTATTATAACAATATTTTTCACATTGACATTCACCGCTTCAACTTTTGGTCAATCTGATGGAAAGAATCATACTATGCAAAATATAGAAGGATCTGCGAATCAAACAATACAGAATATGAGTCAATCTATTAATAAGACAGGAGAAGCAATTCCAATTCAAAAAAATGTTACTGACCTCGGTTCTAACCTCACTGAAGTAGCCAAGAAACTCGCTAAAAGTATCGATGAAGGAATAAAGAAAAAGAATTTAACACAATAAATTCAATTTTATAAAAGATAAAGTATTTTTATCATTATTGTTGTATATTGCTTTCGATATGCTTTCACTGCTACCATAAAATTTTCATTGTACTCATTTACTTTGACCCAAAATCATTAGTGCTTAAAAAATATGTATCTATATATACAAAAAAATTTTTATTTATTTGCTTAGCAACTGTTCGATCATTAATAGACAATTCAATTCTATCCATCTATCATTGATTGTTCTTCTTACAAATTTAGTTCTAATATAATAGGTACATTTTCTGTTCCCCTGTTAAGTATTCTTGATTTTTCAAAAACATGTTATAGCATGTGGTTTCTGTTTTTTCAACTAATATGATATTTGGATTTACAGATATAAATGCAGTTTAGACTATGAAAATCTGCAAGTTTTGCTATGAATGGTCTTCATAGAGACCAATGATATCTAATGGTAACATTACTTGAGTAGGATTCTAACCTCTTTGATACTTTCTATAATGTTCTTCACATACCGGAAATTGTTGAGAAGTAGTCTCATTTTCAATATGTCTAGTAGCAGGATTAGAACATTCTTTCTCTGTCGGATTTCCTTTTATTTTGGCATAAGTTGCATAATAACATGTTTCCCCTTTTATGGTGTTACTCATTATTTCTTTATTATAAATAACAAAAGTAGTATTTATTCTCTAGTAAATTTAATATATTATTTCTTAACTTCCCTAATTTCCCTTAATTATCGTTAGACTATAGATTATTAGCTATGAACAAAATTAGAGTAATTTGTATATTTTCTTTATTTATTTATTTTAACTATCTTTTTTAAGATTGTTGGAAGAGAGGTTCTGTCTGGAGTTCTTTGGACTGAAAAACCAGACTAGAGGACATGTAATATATACATGAGCCTCAATGAACCTTTTGTTTTTGTTGTTATTGTTGTTGTTCTTTAACTACTTTAAGAATTGTATAAGTAAAATTTTCAAAGAAGAGAATAATGGTTATTCATCAAAAACTTTTATTACCTTATAGTCTTTTTTAAGCCATTCAATCTATTGTTGAAACTACTCTGTTGTTTTGGAGTTATTGAAATATTATTACATAAATACAAAATAGTTTTGAGTTGATGTAACTGATATGTAAATTTAGTTATCTTGTGTATTAATAACTGATTTACAATTTGATATATTGTGATTCATTATAAAATATATTTAAATTATATAATGTGAAAAATTTTGGAAAAAGAGATAATAAATTAAAAGAAGAGAAAACAAGAAGAAATGAAAAATGATCATTTTGAACAAAGAATGAGAAAGTTCGAAAATACTAATGATTATCGTTTATATCCTGATATGTTTACTATTGCCCGTATTGATGGTAGAAATTTTAGCAGACTAACAAGATCAGATTTGAAATTAAAACCATTTGACGAAACTATTAGAAATTGTATGATTGAAACTGTAAAGCATTTGATGGATAATACAGGTTTTAAATGTGTTTTTGGTTTTACTCAATCAGATGAAATTTCTATTTTGTTTGATTCTCGTTATCAAGTAATAAATAATACTTTTGCTGGTAAGATTAGAAAGTTTAATTCTATACTTGCTTCAGAAGCTTCAGTTAAATTCTCAATGTTAATGAATCATCATTCTGTATTTGATTGTCGTATAATTCAATTGCCAACAATGGAATTAGTACAGGATTATTTCTTGTGGCGCATAAGTGATTCTGAAAGAAATTGCTTAAATCAATGGTGTTATTATCTTTTAATAAATAATGATGGTTTATCAGCATTAAGAGCTCAAAAGACATTAGATAAACAAACGATACAATGGAAGAATGAATATTTATTTAATAATCATGGTATAAATTTTGATAAGTTACCAAGTTGGCATAAAAGAGGAGTTGGAATATATTTTATGGATTATGAAAAAGACGGTTATAATCCAATAACTAAACAAACAGTTCAAGTAATAAGGAGAAAGTTAAATGTAAATTTAGAACTGCCAAGACAGAATTATAAGTATTCTAAACTTATTGCAAAATTATATGATAATATAATCATAACTTCAAAGATAAAAGAGAAGAACAATAACAAAAAAAACAAATTAGTAGTAATAAGAAATGAACAATAGATCTAAAGATAATTATGTAATGTATTAAGGGAAGCATTTAGACAAGAAGATTACTAATTTTGGTTCACAAATAATTTGATATAATAGTCTAGTTATTAGTTATAATAGCATAGTTGCTTTTAATCCAACTACTCAAAAAGGAATTGTGTAATAGTATGATTCAAGATATTGATATAGCAAATATTGGATTTGGTCCATACATAAACTTTCAAACATTATATGAATCTACTATTATCAAATTAAAAAATAACTTACTCC
>DASUUM010000024.1:0-4657 GCA_036374075.1 Nitrososphaeraceae archaeon | reverse complement strand
AGGAGTTCCAATAATAGGAATAAATGATTCAGGCGGAGCTAGGATTCAAGAAGGAGTAGCGAGTCTTGCAGGTTACGCTGATATTTTTCATAGAAACGTAAAAGCCTCTGGTGTTGTTCCACAAATCTCTCTTATTATGGGCCCCTGTGCTGGTGGTGCTGTCTATTCTCCAGCAATAACGGATTTTATAATTATGAATAGATCATCATTTATGTTTGTCACAGGACCTGAAGTTGTTAAAGAGGTAACTAATGAAAACGTGAGTTTTGATGATTTAGGCGGGGCACAAATTCATAATGAAAGGAGTGGTGTTGCACATTTTTTAGCAGAAGATGAACAGGAATGCTTTAAAATACTACATAACCTTTTATCATATATTCCCTCCAATAACTTGGAAAATCCCCCACGAATAGATACTAAAGACAACCCTACAAGAGAAAATGAGGAGCTAAATTATATTCTTCCCTCTAGTCCTACTAAACCATATGATATGGAATCACTCATTAAAAAATTTATAGATAATGGTGATTTTTTGGAAGTTCAGAAATATTGGGCAAGAAATATAATAATAGGTTTTGCAAGGCTCGATGGAAATTCAATAGGAATAGTGGCCAATAATCCAGAAGTATTAGCCGGAGTTTTAGATATCAATTCTTGTGACAAGGCAACTAGATTTGTAAGATTTTGCGATTGTTTTAATATTCCTTTAATCGCCCTGGTAGATGTACCTGGTTTTTTACCTGGTACAAATCAGGAATGGGGCGGCATTATTAGACATGGGGCAAAACTTCTTTATGCATTTTCAGAGGCAACTGTACCCAAACTCACTGTAATTACGAGAAAAGCATATGGTGGGGCATATGACGTAATGAACAGTAAACATATTGGAGCTGACTATAATTTTGCTTGGCCAAGCGCAGAGATAGCAGTTATGGGTCCTGAAGGAGCATGTAATATAATATTCAAAACAGAAATTGCTACTTCCATCACGCCCAATGAAAAAAAAATAGAATTAGTACAACACTATAGAAAAAAATTTTCAAACCCCTACATTGCGGCTTCAAAAGGATATATTGACGATGTTATAGAACCAAAAGAAACGAGAAGAAGATTAATTTCTGCTCTAAAATCAATATATAGAAAAAGAGAAGAAGGTCCTAAAAGGAAGCATGGTAATATACCAGTATGAATTTTACCATCTTTATAAATATTTAGAATGGAATTAAACTCTACTAATCAATAAATATATATTGTTATAGCAAAGTTAAATATTTCTTTTAAAGAATAAATTCAAGACTAATTAATTTTGTGAATTTTCTCTATCAATATATATTTTATATCTACTATATATTATTGCAACATTATTAATCATTAGTTGAAGAGTATGTTTTCAAATTGTTTATCAAGCTGATGATCTGGTATATCAAAGTATTACAATTCAGATAGACATATTAATATAATATTCAAAATATCTATTTTGTAACTAAAACAGGACAATTTGCATATGTGACTACCCCAGAAGCAGTACTACCTAATAATAGTTTTTTAATTCCTGATCTACCTCTTGTCCCTATTATTATTAAATCAATACTTTCTTGTTGGGCATATTGTATTATCTCACCATACACAGCAACTCCTGTTAATATAACTTTCATAGATATTTTGATATTTGGATTCTCCTCCTTCACCTTATCTTCTATTTTCTTAAACCAATTTTTAGACTCATTTTTTGCATTCTCAATAATCCTATCAATTTGTTTAGGTGTTACAAGTCCTGTCAGATTAGCATATTCAGATTTAGAAGGAGAGACTACTACATAAAGAACAATAATTTCTGAATTAAATTTATTAGCAATGTTAATAGCGACTCGAGCTGCATGAAAAGAGGGTTCTGATCCATCTATAGGAACAAGGATTTTTGAAAATAATTGATCGGTTGACATAAGAATTGTTTAAGATCTTCTGGTAAATAAGTCTTGTATATGAGTAAAAGACGTTTTTGTAATTAAATGTTCTATATTTTATAGATCTTATTTTTATAAATAAACTTAACTAAATTAAATCAACCATCCTAAAAACAAAACTCCACTCATTGTCTTTTCTAGACAAAATTTTATACCACTGGCTTGATGAAATATTTGTAATTAAATTATGACTCCCATCAATTAGTTATTATTCTCTAAAACTATTTTCTCTCATTTCCTCACTTGTAATAATAAGCTAAAAGAATTTAAGTTTAAGACCTCATATTTCCACATTGCAAAAAATTCTAATTGCTAACAGGGGAGAGATCGCAATAAGAATTGCCCAAACTTGCAAAAAACTGAATTTAATCCCATGCGGCATTTACTCTGACGCAGACCAAAATTCTCTACATCTAAAACATTGTAAAGATGCAATTAATATAGGAGGTCGGCTTCCACAGGAAAGTTATCTTGATATTGCAAAAATTATTGATGCTGCTAAAAAATTAGATTGTAATTCAATTCATCCTGGCTATGGATTTCTTTCGGAGAATCAGAATTTTGCAAAGATTTGCAAAAGAGAAGGAATTATTTTTATAGGTCCTTCAACAGAAGCGATGGGCTTGACAGGAGACAAAGTAAAAGCAAAAAAAATAGCGTCAAAGGTTGCTCCAGTGATTGAGGGGAGAGAGGTATCAAATGAAATCGATGCTTTGGCTTTATCTGAAAATATAGGATTTCCAGTAATATTAAAGGCAGTAGAAGGAGGAGGAGGAAGAGGATTAAGAATAGTCAAAGCAATTGATGAGTTAAAACAAGCATTTTTGTCTTCTAAAAATGAATCTGTACTAAGTTTTGGTTCAGATAGGATTTATATTGAAAAATATATCGAAAACCCTAGACATATTGAAGTACAAATACTATCAGACAATTCAAACCTTGTACATCTAGGAGAAAGAGAGTGCTCTATTCAACGACGTAATCAAAAACTAATTGAGGAGACACCTTCTCCTGCGTTATCACAGGAGAAACGAAATCAGATAACCGATATTGCTAAGAATATAATAAAAGAAATGGAATACGATAATGCAGGAACAGTAGAATTCCTATTTAAAAATGGTGAATTCTATTTTATGGAGGTCAACGCAAGAATTCAAGTAGAACATCCAATTACCGAGGTAGTTACTGGAATAGATATAGTAGAACAACAAATTCATATAGCAAGAGGCGATGGACTATTAATAAATCAAAAGGATATAAATTTTACAGGACATGCTATAGAGTGTAGAATAAATGCAGAACATCCTTTAACCTTTGTTCCTTATCCAGGAATTGTTAAAAAATTTATTCCTCCAGAAGGAACAAATATCAGAGTAGATACAGCATTATATTCGGGATATTCCATACCTATTTTTTATGATTCACTTATTTCAAAATTAATATGCTTTGGTCCTAGTAGAAATGAGGTAATTGAAAGAATGAAGAACGCTCTTTTATCTTTTAGGATTTCCGGAATTCCATCAACGATACCATTCCACATATCAGCGTTGAATGATAAACGTTTTGTTGATGGAAAATATGATACCTCTTTTATAGACAACATGAAAACTTTTTCAGAGAAAAAAGGAGAAATTGCAGCTGCTGTTTTTGCCGAGATACCAAAGAAACTTCAATATTTAAAAACTGATGAAAAATATAGCCAAGACAAATGGCTGAAAAATAGATTAGATTGGATTTCTAAATATAATATTGAGAGAAATCTATCAGTATGGGGATAGTAATACGAAAATACAAGTTAACAATACTGTTTATGACATTGAGGTCAACGGTGAGATCATAACAGTTGATGGAAAAGAGATAGACGTAAATTTAAGTGATGATAAACTTACAATTGAAGGAAATACTTTTAACATTGATTTTATCGAGGAAGGTGACCCTTCTACGGTGATTATAAATGGAATGTTATATTTAGTTTCTAAGGAAAATTCAATATATTCATTAGTAAACGAAATAAAGACACCTATGAACGGAAAAATTATAAAGATTTTGGTAAATGAAGGAGATTGGGTTAATATTGGTCAGATTCTCCTAGAGTTAGAAGCAATGAAAATGCAAAATCAAATAAGATCACCAAGGAAAGGAACAATAAAAAGTATTAAAATTGTTAAAAATCAATCTGTAAAGTTAGGAGATATTCTGTTAACTTTTGAATAGCTAGAGATAAGACATATGAGACAATTACCTTCCTTTAAAAATAGCTGGTTATTTTAAATTATCTTAATAAAGACATACACATGAATGATTTGGAAATGGACATACATATTCATCCAGCCTTTTTTTTAAACTCGTCTATATATCTATGATTGTGGTTTTGAAGTATCATTATGATACTAAATCTGTTATTAATTTCGATAGCCTTTATACAATACGATTAGTTAATAGATTTTTTCATCTAGTCCGAATAAAATAATGATATATTAGTAAGTAGAAATTGAAATTAATTTATTTTATTTATATATGGTTACGTCTCTTATTGAGTATGATTATTTTTCTAATTATTTCTATTTTACAATTATTACAGTACATTTTGAATAATGTGCAACCTTATAAGAAGTACTACCTAGGAGAAATTGTTCTGATGGTTTTTGTCCTTTAGTACCAACTATAATTGTATCCACTTTTTCTTTTTCTGA
>DASUUM010000023.1:0-2414 GCA_036374075.1 Nitrososphaeraceae archaeon | reverse complement strand
AATAATTATAATGATTATTATCCAATAATAATGGCAAAGGATTATAATTTGCAATTGCCTCTCTCGTCACCATCATCATCACTAAATATAGCAGAATGGAAAGATCAAAGATTAGAACAGATAGAAATTCCAAAGGGATTAGTTGAAGTTTTACAGAATGCTGGTTTTACAGTTGAAAAAGTATTAGACTGTGGACCTTCTCATATTGCAGAGATATTAGGAATAGATGATTATCTTGGTGAAATAATATATCAAGAAACAAAAAAAGCAACTAGAAATATAATCTCTAATTCTAATTTTTAATTAATTCAGTTTACTTTTTTATCATTGATATATTTTCAAAGAATTTCTTCATTTCTTGTAAATGTAAAGTTATCGAATTTTCACTTTTTTTATATAACGCCACAACTACATGAGATAAATAGATAACCACAACGAGGACATATTTCAACTTCAAGGAAAATGATGAATCCATTGTTGATAGATAATTACATATCCTCTTTTTAGGTCATATTTGTTTCACAGCTCACTGAGATAGTTACAAAAATGTAACTAATTCTTGTATCTTTTATTGTCCTATCTAAATATTATAATTTGTTAATTTAAGTAGTCTATTTAATAATCTTATTTGAAAAGTATTGAGCCATTTTCATCAATGCGATCAAGCTGATGGAATCCAATTCCAATAATAAACTAAGCATTTAAACTTTCATTTTAAAAGTTTCTTCATAATCTTTGACTAAGTTGTATAGTGATCCTTCAAATAAAATTGTCTTCTATCTTTCTACTATTATAAGACATACCAGGCATTAATAATACCTGGCTTATACATATCTATCCTTTATTAAAAAGAGGTTCCAACTTGGCTACACACCTAATCTCAATCATAAGTTCAGGAAACGCAAGACGCTGAATTTGCACAATGGTGCTTGCCACAATGGGAGTGCCAGAAAAGATCTCCCGTCTGCATTTGGTTGCTGCTGCGAAGGCTGTATCCATATCCGTAACAAAGAGTATTTCCTCTACTATATTGTTCATTGTTGCTCCATATTGTGCCAGAACCTTCTGGATGTTGATATAAGCCTGTCGCATTTGAGCCTCCATATCTCTAAGACCAATAATATTACCCTTATCATCATGACTTACTTGCCCAGATAGATAGATAGTGTCCCCAACTTTCACCGCCTGAGCATAACCATACTCTTTTTCCCAAGACATACCTAGGCTCTTTGTTTCCTTATTGATTACCATTATATGTCTCCTTATGTTAATAATATTTATTTATTCATTATTACTATCTTAAATTAAGTAACCCCTTAAATCTATTATTAATTTAGAGGTATTTGTTAGTTGGTTGTTTATGTAATAATATTAGTAATTATGAACATAATATTTCAAATCTCTAAATTATTCTTATAATCTTGGTAAAACAATATCTTATGTATTTTCTAACATTATTTTTTTTATCCTTTCAAATAAAATAAGAATAACAAAGACTACACATTTCTTGTTTCTCTTCTTTGGTTTACTGTTGAAAAAATATAGATAACAGAATTCTATTTTTGGACAAAAATTTTAAGAAGTAGGAAAAGAATAGTTAATGCTTTTCTGGTTCTCTAAAATATTCTTCCATCACTATTTCTGTCAATGGTTTTCTATCATTTGGAAATTCAACTTCCTGAAGTTTAGGTGGAAGATTTTCTTTAGCTCCTCTCTTTCCAATAGCAATCATAGCCATAACATCATAGGATTCAGGAATGCCCAAGTCTGTCTTAGCTCTTTGATAGTCAAATCCTTGCATTCCATGAGTAGCAATTCCCCGATCACATGCCTCTAAAGCTATATTTTCCCATGCTGCGCCTGCATCAAACTGATGTGTAATGGAAGGCTTCTCATTATATTCAAAATTCTTTCTTGAAATAACAACAACTAAAGCAGCAGCATTTTTAGCCCAAACTTTATTGCCTTCATACAACAGATCAAAGAGTTTATTCCAACTTTCTGTATTTCTTTTTGCATAGATAAACCTCCATGGCTGATTATTATATGAGGATGGTGCCCATCTCGCAGCTTCAAAAAGTGACATCAAATCCTCATCATCTATATCTTCGCCTGTCATAGATCTAGGTGACCATCTATTAATAAATAGGGAATTAATTTTGTGAGTTGGATTTCTTGTATGTTCAATTTCAGAATTAAGCATAAGATGAGATAGAATAACAGCAATATATAAGAATGCAATTTTTAATAGTCATATCCATAATTTCTTTCTGTTTTTTTTATTTAAGATGTAAAATAAATTAGGAGTATTTAGATACTAGATAATCTATATATTATTATATGATGGAGAGCAATTATGAAGATAATAATTATAATGATTATTATCCAATAATAATGGCAAAGGATTATAATTT
>DASUUM010000022.1:0-2043 GCA_036374075.1 Nitrososphaeraceae archaeon | reverse complement strand
GCCATATTGAAACCAGAAATAGAAATTACAGAATTATCTTTTATTTTGGGAATTACTGTAGATATATCAACAGCTTTAAGAAACAATATTCTTTTAATATTACTGACATTATTAAGTATTATTTTCAAATGTTTAAAAGTACGAGAGAAACAAATTTTTTATGATGGAATAAAATTACATTGATATTGTTTTTGTAACATATAATTATATTAAAAAAATAAATATTTATACCCAAATATCTTGATATTTCGGATTTCAGTGTAATATTATAATATTTCTTAATAGAGTTAAATATTTTAAGTTTCTAATTCAATCAATTAAAAAATATTAAATTGAATTAATGAATTAATATATCTAAAGATTAGTAAATCCCTGAACGTTTATAGTCTTTTCTTTCATATTGTTTAGCAATCAATTGTAATGTTTCTTGAACTTTTTCTTTTATTAATTCAGTTCTTTTCTTAAGTATCGATACATCTATGGAAATTGGAAGAATGAATTTAAAACCTCAATAGCTTTTACTGTACCAATATGATCTGTTACACCTTCTATAGCTGGATCCAATATTCCGGTACATTTTATATTATTTTCTGAACATGAAGCAAGTAAATTACCGGTAGGACCTTCAACATATGCAAAATCCGGTGAAAGTAAATTGTCATTAGTAGTTTGATAAGGATTTTTCAACACATTTTTTATTTTTATCAATATTTTCCTTCTGCTTAGAAACATTTTCATTTATCAAAATTATTGTTTTTTCTTCCCTATCTTCAAATGAACTAAAGTATTGTTTTAGAATTCCTTCTAGAACTATTAACTCTTTAACATTATTTCTAAAACACCATTGTATTATTACATTAACCAATGAAAAAACATCATCAATTAAAATTGGTGCTTCACAAATCAAGACACAAAGAGTTCCTTCATCATTAGCATATATTCTTGCTGGATGTCTTATCCTTTTTTTAATATTATAGCTCCTGGAAAAATATACTCAGATTCTATAAAGTAAATTTGATGTAAGTTTGCTTGTTCTACAATGTAATCTGTTCTTAACTGACCAATCATTCCAGTACCAAGAAATCCTACAATTAAGACAGGATTATTCAAGTTTATTTTTTATTGTATTTTAGTAGAGGGAGGACATATATGTGAATAATCATCACTTATACCTTTCAAATTAGAAGATTCAGTTTTCATATGGATATAACTATAATATAATATATATTGGCGCTGTTAATTTAACAGAATGGATTTAGCTGTGAATGTTCTATTCTGATTGTATGTTACTAAGATTTATCAGAAATAGAACATCCACAATAGTAGTTATGTATTCTCTTTATCTATACTTTCTTGGTCTCAGTCTAAGAAATACTTCCAAAGCATTAGATATATTTGATGATGAGAAACGAAGTCATATTGCTGTATGGAATTGGATTCAAAGGTTTGGTTCTTCTCAAATCTACAACAAAAGAAAAAGGGTATCTGCATTCATTATAGATGAAACTGTTATACAGATTGGAAATCAACGCTTTTGGTTATGGATCTGTATTGAACCAATTCACAAATCTGTACTTAATCCACATATCTGAAGAAAGAAATATGTTTGTCGCAGAGAATTTCATTAGATCTCTTGTGGAAAAATATGGAAGACATACAGTTTACACTGATGATGGTGGTACATGGTATCCTCAACAGGTATGCAATTTTTTACATTTGAAACATAGATTGCATTCATTCTCCTTTAGAAAAGAGTTTGATAGAAAGGGTAATGCAGTATTTCAAAGATAGAACTGAGAGTTTTGATGACTACTATCCTTGTACTACTAAGAAGAACAATTGTGATCTACAACATTTATACAATTGGATAAAGTTGTTCATTTATTTGTATAATACAACAATTAGAAATAAAATACCATTTCTTATGAATGGAGGTGAATTCATCTTAAGTTAACAGCATCGATTTTTCATACTATTTGGAATTTTTAGTTGATTTCTAAGTAAATTTGAATCTATATTACTGGTTTGAGCGAAAGCTTAGGG
>DASUUM010000021.1:0-2346 GCA_036374075.1 Nitrososphaeraceae archaeon | reverse complement strand
ATATTGGAAGACATTAAATAAAAAATAATTTGATAAAGGTTAAATAAATCCTATTAAAAGTTATTGTATGAAAGGATTGATATTTTATGTAAGAAATAATGATTTTGCTCCATTACTCCAGATTTTATACCAAAATAATGTTGAAGGTGTTTCTTATTGTGATTTTGGTGGACGAGGTAAATTAAAGAGGGGTGAAATCCCAAAAAATATAGATGAATATCAAGCATACAGAACAGAAGAAAAATTTATTCCTGAATTCGAAGTTAGAAAAAGAGTGGAAGTGGTTGTTAATGATTCTGATTCACAAAAATTTTAGAAGATGTAAAAAAATCAGGAAAAATTCATGGTAAGGTATTTCTTTATGATGTTTCTGAATCTTCTGATTTACCTTAAAATTTTAAAAATTATTTAGACCTAATTTTGTCGATGTCTACTAATAAATATTATAATATCTTATTTGAAATACAAAATAATAAGATGGTAATAATTTAGAAAAAAGTAAATAATAACCAATTTATACTATTTTTGTAATAACTTAATTGTTATTTATAAAACTCAAAAGTAAATAATGATTACAGGTTTTAGACTATATTACTAGAATAGGCTTAAAATTTGTTCTTTAATAATAATGCTACTATTGAAGTTCCAATGAATGGTGCAGTAAGATAAAGCCACAAATCAATATAATAACCAGACACAATAGCAGGTGCCAAAGAACGAGCAGGATTCATTGAAGCACCAGAAATCAATCCGAACAAGAAGATATCTAAACCTACTATAGTACCAATTACTATTCCTCCAAATCTCTTTGCTCCCTTTGTATAAACTACTATCAATATTACTAACATAAGTAAAGCAGATGCTAATACTTCTATTCCAACAATAACATAAACAGGATAATTAGTATAATTAGGAGCATTAGCACCCAAATTCACTTCATTTCCCATGATAAAAAAAATGAAAACACTTGCTAACAAAGCACCAATTAATTCTGCTGCAAGATATGTAAGAAATAATATTTTATTCCTTTGCAAATGTTTTGTAATTAAAAATCCTATTGTGACTGCAGGATTGAAATGTGCCATTGATATTCTACCAAAAAGATAAATTCCAATAGCAACAGCAATAGCAGGAGAAATTGCTATAAAAGGCAGTCCTAATGCTCCGTTCAATTTTGAATCCAATACAACAGAACCGGTAGCAAATACTATAACTATAAAAGTTCCTACAAGTTCTGCAAAAAATGTTTTTTTATTACCTGCTAGTAGTTTATCTTTCAGTAGTAGCAATTGTAATTTCTGCCACAAGTTCCTTTACCCTTTCTTCTATTTCATCCCTTATCTCTCTAACTTTTTCAATTGATTTTCCTTTTGGATCCGGTAAATTCCATTCTATCACCTTTGGTAAAAATAGTGTAGGACAGAAACTTTTGTCCATACATCCCATATTCACTATAGAATCTGAACTACGCATCATTTCTTCGGTTATCTCTTTTGATTTTTGGTTACTAATATCTATTCCAACTTCTCTCATTGCTTGAATTGCAAGTGGATTGATTTGTGATACAGGTTTTGTTCCTGCACTCTGAACTTTAAATCCTTTAGATGCATATTTTTTAAAAAATCCTTCCGCCATTTGGCTTCTTCCTGCATTTTCTACACATACAAATAGAACTGTTTTATCCTTATCATTTTTGTTGTTGTTGCTACTTGATTTAGGTTTTCCAAAAAATTTCATAATAGATCAGAACTTATTTAATTTGCTATCGCTCTAACTATTATACTGACAATTTTTCTTCCATCACTAAAATGGCTTTCATCCATATACATTTTCTCATTTAATACCTCAATGTTTTGAAATCCTGCATCTCTAATACTTTTCAAGTAATTTTCTTTTGTTAATGCACCATCAATACAACTACACCAATTATTAGTATTGATATTATCTTTACCAATTTCTTTAGTTGTTATTAAATCAGAAATAATCATTCTTCCTTTTTCTTCTTTTTTCTTTAATATCCTGTAAACTTCTTTGAAGGTGTTTGTCTTGTTAGAAGTTAGATTAATAACACAATTACTTATTACAACATCTACAGAATTATCTTCAACAGGTATCTTCTCTTCTATATCCCCTTTTCTAAATTCTACATTTTTATAGTTATTTTTATTTGCAGCTTTTCTTGCTTTTTCAAGCATCTCATCTGTAATATCAATTCCTATGACTTTTCCTTCATTACCTATCAGTTTAGATGCCAAGAATGCATCAATTCCAGCACCTGAACCTAGATCAACTACTGTTTCACCTCTTTTCAAATCTGCAAAGTTTAATGGTGCACCACATCCTAGA
>DASUUM010000020.1:0-5913 GCA_036374075.1 Nitrososphaeraceae archaeon | reverse complement strand
TGTGAAAGAAGGATTATCCATTAATATTCTTTTAATTATCAAACAAAATTTATAATTTCTATTATTTCTCAGTGCAATCGCAACGAAAATACTTTATTTGTAATCAATTATCAGGATATAAAACAAAAAAATCATTATCTTAAAATACTTTAATATCTATGTCTTGATAATGATAAAACTAACTTCTACTCCTGCTATTATGATGTCAATATCTGGAATTGTCATAGTCATTTTTACATTGAGTATTCTTTATCTTCCAATTCAAATCACATATGCACATCATGTAATAAAAGAAATTGCTTTAACAGACAGACCTATGAAAATGTCACTAGACGAACCACTATTGTTTGTATCTAATTTAGGTAAACCTGTGATATCAATTATTAGTACTGTTTCTGATAATGTGGCTGGAACCATTAATACGTCAAATGGTATAATTGCTGTTGAAGGTGTAAAGGATAAAAATAAAGTTTATGTTGCTACATTTGAAACTGGAGAACTTGAAGTATATGATCTTACAACAAAAGAATTGATAAAAAAAATTCCTATTCCTGGTTCTACTATAGACTTTCCAATGAGATTGGGAGATACTTTAACGGTAACTTCATCAGTAATTACGGGAGGATCATCTTTTGGATATAATCCTAACAATGGGATGTTATATGTTGCAAATTATAATACTGATGAGATAATGGTAATAGATACCAAAAATAATGATACAATAGTAAAAACCATAAAAGTTTCTGCCCATCCTATAGACGTAAAGACAGACCCTGTTAGCAATCAGGTCTTGGTTACAAGTTTTGCCTCCAAAAAATTGACATTTATTTCAGGAGAAACAAATGAAATAACAGGAACAGTAGATACTGGTATTTCACCTTGGGGTATTGGGATAGATAATCGTAAACATCTTGCATATATTGCTCATCATAATAGTCCCTTTATTGCTGTAGTAGATATTTTAAACCATAAAGTAGTTAAGCAAATACCTATTGGTTTTGAAGCTCAATCAATAGCAGTAGATACTAATGAACACAAGATCTATGTATCATTTCATGATTTAGACAAAATCGTAAAAATTGACGGAAGTAATAACGAAATTGAGACAGTAATAGAACTAGATGGTAGAACACCGAATGATATAGTTGTTGACTCACTTTCCCACAAGTTATATGCTTCTATAAAATTTTCTAATAATCTTTTTGTTATGGGGCCAGAATCATATGCTCTTAGTATCCCGGTAGTAACAAATAAGCCACCAATATTGTTTGTAGATAATATTATAGCACATAGTCAAGATGTTCAAATATTAAATCCTGTATTGATGGATACTCAAGATAGTAGTGATAATTTAACATCAGCTGCTATTTTAGATAGTGAAAATAAAACTCTATCAATGCAAGTATCATCATTCGATGGGGGAGATTTACAAATAAAAATGCCAAAAACAATTTTAAATGCTATTACTGAAGGAGGAGAATATAATATAACAGTATTGATTGATGGAGTAAAAACAGAATTTACAGAAATACCCAGTAGTAATGTAACTGACCAACAACAACAAAAAGACCTAACAAGAGAAATCTCGGTATTTATTCCAAAAGGGGATAAAAAAGTAGAAATAATAGGAAAAGATATTTCCTAAATTTTTTTATATTGTCATAAAAATTAGAATAATAATAAAATGTTTGCTGATGGGTTTTGCTTTCATAGCACATTCCGTAAAAAAAATACAAGAGGGAGAGAATAAAGTTATAGCAATAAACCTCTTTTCGATCTACTTTTTCAATCCTTTTCTTTCACTTTATGTATTTCACTTTCATAATGTAAATAGATGAATAACAGAAAAGGAAAAGGATCAAAATTTCCTTAATTAACATATCATAATGAATAGTCGATGCTCTACTGCTAGCGGTGGGTTGTTTTAGTTATGTAATTGTAGAACACGTTTAGGTTTAAAGGCTAAAGTAGATGATATTTTATAATGGTTCAAATTTATGTTGGGTGGGATCTCAAGTTTAGTAACAAGATCTTAATAACTTTTATATATTTTCTTTAGAATAATTCATTTACAATGAATCTAACAAAAAACTCTTCTTAATATTTACTATACTCTCAGTCTTATCCATAAATACAATATTAAACAACACTACTGCCTTTGCAAGTATTAATAAATTTTTTGCAGTAACAAATAATTTCACTGATTTTGGTGGTGGTAATATTGGAGTCTCCAAAAATACAATACTAGTAAAACCATCATCATTAGAAGAAGAACATAAAGAAATACATGAAAAATTAGAGAAAATAGTCTCATCTTCAGGAGATACAGCAAATATGTCAAAGCAAGTACAATCTATAATGCAGCCGCATTTTCAAAAAGAAGAACAATTATCAATTTTAGTACTGGGAGCATTACAACCATATGTTAATAAAACATTAACTGAAGAGACAAGAAATCAAGCCATACAAATATCTCAACAGTTCAAGCAAGAATATCCTACTATCCTTGAGGAGCATAAGCAAATAGTTTCTGCACTAAACAACTTGGAAAATACTGCTATGCAAGAGAATAGGGTAGATGTAATATCTTTTATTGCAGATCTTAAGAGCCATGCAATGAACGAAGAACAAGTAACATATCCTGCCACAATAGTTGTAGGAGAATTACTTGAGTTATAGAAATAAGAAAAATTAACAGACACAATAATAATTCTTTATTTACAACTATTTTTATAAATTCAAACAGAATACAACAATGTCATACCCCACATTGCTTTAATCTTCTGCTCATAATTTACCCATAGGCTTTTTTCATTTATTATTTATTTATTTATTTTTTTTCATCCATTCTCTTTCTTCCAAGTATTCAATAAGTATTATCATTTCTTGCATTCTTGCCTTGCCCCCAGCTTGATTTTTGCATATCTCATAATGCTTCAATAACATTTCATTTTCCCTATCTGATATTACATTTCTTTCATCTACTAGGTCAAAGAATTTATCCTCTTTTCCTGTATGGTCGTCGATAAATACTGCGTATGATTTTAAGAATCTGGCTACTGGCTCCAGGTTTGTAGTATAGTGTTTATTTATTTCCGGTGATGTTTCTTTCATCTTCCTTTTCCATTCATTTAATTCTCTCCTTAACATAGTTGCTATTCTTCTTCCCAATTCATGTTCAATCAAGAATTTTCTAACATCTTCTGCAAATCCATTCTTATCTTTTGTATCTGGAAAATATGCTTTCTCTTCCTTTCCATGATGGAAATGATCTACAAATTCTTCTATTATTACAGAAATAATTTCTATATCCTCTATTGGTACATATTGGTTTGCATATAATTTGTTTGAACAATTTTGAGCAATCACTTTGACTCTTCTTATCGTAATATGATCATTCTTGAGGTTCTGTGTTGCATTCATCTTTAAAATAGATCAAATATTGCAGTAATAAATTTGAACTAGTTATGATAACAATAAAGCAGATAGATGTGGTAGAAAGAGAAAGATGTACAGCAAAGTATGATGACAAAAAGGAAAGGCAAAATATCTGTTCCTTTTTTTCATATTACAAATCAAGAAATATAAATTTGAAGAATTTATAGAATTTCCAAAACATCATTTTGATACCTATCAGATGATCTGACTACTTTCAGAGAAGGTGGAAATTCTAATAAAAGAGCTGCATTATTTTTATTTGACAATCTATCTGTATCTTTTCTACGTATCTTATAACTTAATGGGTCTTTCCTTGAGATTCTTCTTTCTTTTTTTTTCATACTCATCCAAAGTATATTCACCTGATTGGTTATAGCATTCAAACGGGGATATCTAACTGTTTTTGATACAATTTTGTAGTTCACAAATGAGCAAAATCCTATCACTAATAAAACCTTTGTAAAATATAATTAAGATTCAAATTTATCAGTGCTTTTTAATCACAATAATCAATGATATGACTGCTATAATCGGAATTGCTATTGCAAGTATAATACTTAGTATTATCCCTAAACTATATTTTCCGTCAGGTGGAAGAGGAAATGGATTCAACATACTTGGAGGAGCTTGATGTGGAACAAATACACTAAATGATGCTGGAAGTATACTAGTTCTTGTATCAATCCTTGTAATGACTTGATGTGTTCCATCGTCAGGAAAAATATATTCTACATTAAAATCCCCATCTGTAGAAGTTATATTTTGAAACTTGAAAAGTCGTTGACCATTTGTTACAATGACTGATGCTTTTACATCTTGAATATGATTTCCTTCTAAATCTTGAACGCTAAAGTAAAGTTTTGTAAAAGTATCAATAATAGGTTTTTCTGGTTCATAAGTAAACTGAATTTTAATACCATCACTAGTATCTATTATTTCTTGTATTCTACTTCCATTAAGATGAGCAAAAGCATAAAATTGATTATTATCAACAAAGGAAAATATAGTAAGTAATGTTACAAAACATATGCATAAAAAGAGAGAAAAAAATGAATAATAATATAAATATAATTGTCGTAATATGACTCTCAATGTGTATATGTATATCTATTATACCAAATATTAAATAGACGTTTATTTCAGAAAAACTTTTGTTATTTATTATGAATTGATAAAATTTCATTTCTATTTGTACATTGGATAACAAGTATTTCTCTTGGTTTAAGTTACACAATATCTGTTCCGATATGGTACAATCAATTATACCATTAATTAATTCTGTAACCAAGAATGATTTGTCATTTATTTACTTGTTGTAAATAAATATTATTGCAGAAATCATTGTTTGAGTTCATGTTTTTCAATTGCTGGTTGTTGTGCCTTATACGTTATCAAAATTGTATCATTTAAATTATAAGAACAATCTGTTATTGTTCTAGGGATTTCATCTGGTCCTTCCACTATGCAATTATTTGCTTGCTTAATTATTACTTTTGCCTCCTCTGTAATACCTCCACTGAATAGATTACTTAGAGATGACCCCAATAACGCTAATATTATTACAACTGCTGCAACACCAAAGATTAAAGCCAATTTTGCGGGAGAAATAGACTCAAAGCTCATACATTGATTTCACAAAGAGGGTATATAACAATTTTTAAAATCTAGGCATTTTGAAGGTATCATCTTAATACTTTTTTCAAGTTAAACAAAAACATTATACATCTAGGCGAACCATATAACACGGTTTGCAATACAAAAATTGTTTTATCATTCTGAGTTTATATTATATTGCTTTCCTTGTTGAATTATCTATTATGAGATATTTGAATAATTATTATGATTGAAACTTATTTTGATTTCTTTCTCTAATTATTTATGTTTCTCAAGGTAAGATAAAAACTTATGAATTAAAGTAAAAAAATAATTAGTGAATATAGTAAAGTCAAGAGCTAGTTTTTAAATCGAATAATACCTTTATCGGAATTTCTACTGATTTACTATTAAGTGATACTATTTCTACACTTATAGGATACGAAGAACCCTTTTTAAAATCTGATTGGACATGATACGCTCCAGTGCTGCTAAAATCTGGTCCATAGGAACTAGTTTCATTGCCCATGCCAGAAACTAACTCTAGTGGAAGGGATTCACCAGCAGTAGTGTATAGGTGAGATAATACTGTCTGATTATTTTGACCATCATTTATAGTTACATTATAGGTAATTGGAGTAGTTTTATCTAATGGTATTGTCTGTGGGGTGATATCTAGTAATACTCTGGGATGAGTTGAAATGTCCCATGATGCTCCTGAACCTATATCAATTTTAAAGCCTTCACCTGTGAAATATGCATCACTTACAGATACTGAAGCTACCCTCCATGGATGGATAATACAATGATAAAGAAATTCACCAGGTTGGGAGAAGGTAAATTGAAAGAATGAATTAGCAGTAGCGGGCATAATACCTGAAT
>DASUUM010000019.1:0-6214 GCA_036374075.1 Nitrososphaeraceae archaeon | reverse complement strand
GGTAATGTATATGTATCAGATTTTGGAGCAAATAATCATATAGTAAAATTTGATAGCAACGGAAATCTAATAACTGAATGGGGTACTACTGGTAATGGAGATGGTCAATTTCTCAGTCCTCTAGCCGTTGCTAACGACTTAATAGACAATGTATATGTTGACGACTATGGAAATGATCGTATTCAAAAGTTCCAAAACAGTGGTGAATTTATAAAAACATGGGGGACATCTGGAGATGGTGCTGGCTAATTCCAAGAGCCAGAAGGAATAGCAATAGATTCAAAAGGTAACATATATGTTGCTGATACTAATAATCATCGTATCCAAAAATTTGACAATAACGGTAATTTCATAACAATGTGGGGAGTGAAGGAACAGGAGATTATCAATTCATAGAACCAACTTCAGTTGCAGTGGATTCTCAAGATAATATATATGTCGTTGATATGACGGCTAAAAAAATTAAAGTTTTTGCTTCTCCTTCTGGATAATTGACCAAACAAGAAATACAATAATTAAGTTTTTGTATTAAAAATAAAGAGAATAATGACAACTTAGAAATGTGTTTTTCTTCAATCAATACTATGAACAAAAATAATTTTAACTATCATTTTACCTTCATTAGCCTATTAGTAATGTCACGGATTATGAAAATTACATAATCAAGAGTAGTCTCTTCTAATCTATATTTCGAGACTTCATCTTTTAACACAGTATCTGCTGCTGGTCATGGAGCCTTCCAGTAATAAACGAGAAGAGAAAGATAAGATAAATTGATGTAAAAAGAGCAACACCAAATAACATCATCATTATCTACAACATAAGAATAACAAGAAAGAATAATAAAATCTTCTCATACTACTACTATTATTTTTATATTTCTTCCTAGATTAAAAAACCAAAGAAATGAATCCAAAGGAAGTAGAAAAATGTTATAAGTGTAGAAACTGGATAGGCTTTCTTGAAAATGCTGTTTGTGTCGAAACAGGTCGTATGGGCCAAGAGTGGCAAACAGGTTATGGATTTATTACAAATCCTTTACAAAAAAAATTTTATCATGAATCGTGTTTTAATGATATAAACAAAAATAGAGAAGTGAAAAATGAAATAATAAAAAATACAAATATTAAATAATTTTATGAATAATAATAAGCCTAAGTATAACAACAACACAGAATAAGCAACCCAAATTTCAACTTTATCAATTGATGAGTTTAAAGACAACTTATATTAAGGAGTTAACATTTCTACAGAAACAATCATTATAGTTCAAAAATAATTTAACGATATGAATAATAACAAAATCTTTTTTACTTTTTTGGAAATTAAATGTAATTATTATTATTATTATTTTTATTTCTAAAAGCAACAATTTTTTATTTTACTTGCTTATAATATTACATGCTACTACTACATTACAAATACAAATACACAAACCTCGATATATGTATGTCAGACACACATATCAAGTTAGTCAAGTCCCATTACCGTTGTTGTTGTCATTGTACATGGATGGACGGATTAGATGGGTGTTATATATTGTAGCCTCTGTATAACACCCGCATATTTATTATTATTACTTTTTATCGATATTGATATTATTGTTATTGTTGTTATATCTTTTCATATCTTGTAGTTAATAACGTCTTTGAAAAGTCATTTGATTACTCATATGTAGTTATCACACTTTTGCTTTACTTCTTCTCTTTGACCTTCACCCGTAGGAACTTCGTAATAGACAATCAAATACATATTATTATTAGCAATAATATGAGATTGAGAACCATGCACCTTTCCTCCCAAGTCTCTAACTAGGTCTGAAAGATATTCATATTGTTTTTTTATAGAGTCTGGTGGTCCAGTAAGCAATTCAAAAGAGTTATCCATCTTTGGTTTTGTTGTTGCTTGAATTGTAGATCCTTTTTTGTTATAGTAGGTAGGTTTTGTTGCATTTAATGGTGGTAGTATTACTGAGCGTTTGTTAGTAGTTGTTCTATTTGGACAAACATGTTTTTTCCTTGAATATAACTCCCAGTAAGTATTTTCCTCTGTATTCCAATAAATCTCTATTCCACAACCATACGTACAAACCTTGGGTATTATTTCTGAGGACATGCTAATTTATTTCTCTTCTATTTTATAGACGTTTGTTCAATTTCTTTGTTCTTTAAATTTTCTATTTCTTTATTTGAATATTCACATTAATTTCTTTTTTATTTTGGCTTACAATTATAATATTGTACTGTATATGTTCTAATAGCAGACAATAAATTTGATTTGATTTTTACAATACTTTTTTAATATTAATATTGTAGTTGACAAGTAATTAGTCACTAGTATGCTAAAGGATATAGAAAATGCCAATGCCAAATTTTACGAGGCATTCGAGAATCTCTCAATCACTATGATGGAAAGTGTATGGAGTCATAATGATAATTGTATATGTATACATCCTGGTTGGGAGATGTTTGTTGGCTGGATAGCAATTCGTGAAAGTTGGGTGACAATATTTGCTAATACAGAAAATATTAAATTTACAATTACTAACTCAAAATCCAGAATATATCATGAGGTTATTGCTGTAATAACCTGTTTAGAGAATATAGAAATGTTTCAAAATGAAGCGAAAATCCAATCAGGTGTAGTTGCAACTAATATATTTGAATATAATAGGAGTCAGAAAAAATGGTTAATGGTACATCATCATGGCTCACCTCAATCAAACTATTTTCCACCGCCACTTACACAAATTTGATTTTTATTAATAATATATCATTTGGAATATAACATAGCAACAAGATTTAAAAAAGAATCAAAAAATACTATAAGTATAAATAATTTATGTCCAAAAAGAAAAAACTTTACCAAAGAACAAAAACATTTGATAAAGCAATGCATTTACTTCTATGTATTAAATGAAATATTAGATTTCTCTATTCTTCCTATACGTCTACTCAACATCTTAAATGAATCTAATGCATCTATTTCAATTACTCCTGGTAGATGTTGGATACTCTGAATATAGTTATTCAAAATCTACAGATCCTTTAATTTTATTTCTATTTTGATGTCTTTTTTTCTTTTAGGTCGTCCGAAGATGATCTGTTTATGACCTATACAAGACCTGCCATTTGTTTTTCGATATTCTGATCTAGAGGATATTTTTCAGAGTAAATTGAATCTTCGATCATTTTACATAGTTCAGAAATTTTCATCCATACCTAGTAAATCACTAAATTATTTTACTGTATATGTATCGAGATGATTTTTGTACTTATTATTATAATATATTATTTTTTTAATTTTGCTAGAACATGAAGTGAGGATAAACATGCTTCTTCCTATTAAAAATTTCCCAATATTCATTAGTTGAAGTATTCCAATAGATTTGTAATCCACAGCCATAACTACAGAATTTGAGATTAATAGTATTGACAGAATTCAGTTCTTTCTCGCTTTCTCTTGCTCAAACAAAAAATAATGTAGAAAATAACGAGTATAATACTTAGGGAGAGAGGAAATCCTTCTATAAATTAACTCAAAAAAAAAGTAGTATCAAAATATTTGATTTAATATAGAAAAGTCAAGAATAAATAAAAAAATGTGAGGTAAAAAATAATGATATGGCAGTTTTTATTTCAATATATGAGGAACAAGTGATTAAAAAAAAATAGAATATCTGAATCTGTAGAGGATTCATATTATCTAAAGAAATGGTTTAATAAAAGATAAAGAGAAAGATTCTACCACTAATAATCATAGATAGTAATCATTATTTTGTTGATTCTTTAGGTTGAATAATATACAGATATACTTACTTTTTTATAGTAAATTTGAAATCTTTGGTTACTGTATAATATTAGTTCATCAGAAGAAGAAAATAAAAATAAAACTTATAAAGGAAAAGATCCGATGTCACCAGAAGAAATTACCTCACATGAACCTACTGCTGTAAAACGAGATCCACACGATCAAACAATTGCTAAAGGAGGAAAGACAGGAACTGATACATAAGAAGCAAAAGAAAAGTACAGAAAAGAAGGTATGACAAAAGTATAATGTAGTAGTAATAGAAAGGTTTGAAATTTCGATATTTTTTTGTTCAATTGAATTGATTGATGATGCTAAATATCATTAATACTATTTTATATAATAATTATTGTTAAAAAAACTATTTGTCGTAAGTCATTTTGCCAATGATGATTAGTAGTAGGATTCACTCATCATTGACTTTTTAGAAAACTTTTTTCTCATTTTACAATACAAGATTTACTCTTTTCTAATAAATGGGCAATAGCAGAGTATACTCATAAGTTGTCAGTCTCAACTTGTATCTATAAACCGAATTACTCCATTTAATCAGGTTATGATTATAATTAACTTTATTCTTTAAGTTTTAAATAATATACTTTACTAATTTCATTACCTACTATCTCCATCAAGATTCGAACACAAATTGCCATAACCTTCTATTGTTATGATGTAGATTCCTTAGATGTTATGGCTTCTTTTATTAATAATTTATCTATAATTCTTAAATAATTTTATGACTATTTATTATTATCAAAAGAGTTCGCACATAAGGAGGCTAATATGTACTCAGTAGTCATAGCCATATCGTTATATATGATCAATTGTATAACTGGAACTCGGATAGAATTGATTAATTAGGCTATGACTATTAAATAATTTATCTTCAATTTTTATACTCATAACGAAGTTAGCCGAAATATCTGTAACCTTCCTGTATTTGTGGTCCAGATTGGTATAATCAATTTCAAGCAGCAGTAATTGGTGTTCGTGAAGCAGGTGACGGCTTGGTATTCTCTAATAACTATCCTTCAAATAATGATGTTGGCATTAGTGTTACTGGAAAAAGTGGATGTTGTATAATTGATCGTAACAAATTAACAGACAATCGTTTCTTTGGAGTTGTGATATCAGATGGTAAACATACAATTTCTAATACCAAAATCTTTGGAGGAAAAGTTGGAGCAGCAGAAGTAGCCTTTAGTGCCAATACTATTGCTACACTAGATCATGTCAAAATTATTGATGCAGAAATTCCTATCCAGGCACTTTCGACTGGTAACTTGACTACAGCAGTCAATATAGTCTCTCCATATTTCTCTGCATCTTGATTGACAATTCCTCCTTATTTCTTCTTTTTTTCAATAATTTATTAATCTATTACTCTAGCGATATCCTAAATAGGTAGTTATTATATCTTCAGGCAAAAAATAAAGAAATGATTATGGATTTACTAGGGATGATACCCTTTATCTTTGCTAAATAAATCTTCTTCAGCCTTTGTTTATACACTAAAGCAAGATTATAGAGTATAGTTAGATAATTAGTATATGATTCCATAATTTTATCATAATTTTCTACCTCTTTACATTCTAATTCATCTGGAATATCACCATCATCATCATAATCAACAATATTCCACCACCAGTCGTAAAGAATGGCTAGATTTTTTTTATTTCACATATGCTTGTTATATATTAGTACAGCCTTAAAATGTACTGTCATAAAACTTGTATATTATATCTAGTGTATTTTATTGACTAATCAGAACAATATACTAGTAAATTATTTGAATAAATAAAAAATTATTTGATGATTAATGGACTTTCTCCAATAATAGAATTCCATCCAACACTATAACCTATCTTGTACCAAGTTTCAGCATCATCATCATCGAATGGAGGTATATCACTAAATGGCACATTGCTTAGTTTGTCAAATCTTCCATCTCTATATCCCATATTGTAAGCACCTAAATCTGGTACATCATTATCGTCATCGTCATCATCGTCCTCTCTATAGTATTTTTTGATAATAGCTCTATCGTGGTCACGGTCACCATCGGGAGGTCCATCACCATAGGGAGGTCCATCACCATTACCATTTCCTCCATCTCCACTGCCATTACCGCCGCCATCTCCATTGTCTTGAGAATAGATTAAAAATGAAGGTAAAGATATTACGTGTATAGTCATTAGTACAGTGAAGATAATCATGATTGATTCAAGCATCTTTATCGATGACTGTTCTTTTTTATTATTAGTTGTTGTACTTACATAGATAGGTAACAGATTCACTTACCAACATGGGTAACACTTTCTTTTATCTGCTTGACTATTTTGTTATTATTACAACTATTTAATCTTCCTTTCATAAGAAACATTTCAGATGGTGTATGACCATT
>DASUUM010000018.1:0-16834 GCA_036374075.1 Nitrososphaeraceae archaeon | reverse complement strand
AGTAATGTATTCTTTGTATTACTTGTATTAGATTCTTGATCAATTTATTACATAATTGAAATATGTATTATTTTAGTAATTCAGTTTTAAAGTGGGACCAAAAAATAGGTCAAATTTGTTTCACATCCCACTGGCCCCATTCTATAAGTGGGTTCATATAATTGTATTTGATATTGTATTTTAAACTAATAAGGAGAGAAAAAAGAATTAATGCCATTTAAACTATCCACAACAATAGAAAAGATTCAGAGTATTCCTATTACCAAGAATATAGAGATAATAAATGAATTTCTCGAATATATGGCTAAATGATCATGATATGTTTGTGATTTTTCAAAAGGTGGTAAGTTGGCACGAACTTGAGCTAGACCCCCACACTCTTCACATATAACGGTTCCATCAGACTGTTTGCCAATTCATACAATCTTTATTATGAAACTTTAGTTTAGCTAATATATATAATAATTATTGTTAATTATTTGGAACACCTGTCTATAATAATAATTTTTGAAATAGCATTCAATAAAAAAAGGGAATTTTGTTATGTCTGACTTTCGTTATAATTTTGTAATTATATCATATTGTTATAGAGGTTCCATCAAACTTTTTGAATTTATATGTAGGTACTTCTGAATAATTTATTTTTTGTTCTTCTAAAATACCTATTGCTATTTCTTCTCCTAATTTTGTAGATACAAGATAGTCACTTCTATAATGTACTCCAGCCAAATTACGTCCAATTGCTACATTTGCTGCCAATTTATTCAATTCTCCATGAATTGTTATTTGATTTTTATCATTTCCTTCATATTCCTTTAGTCTAGTTCCATCGTGATTTGCTTCCAAAATTGTTCCTGGCATAGGTTTTTCTTTAAACCAAGCTTTTAAGATAGTGACACAAGCCCCTGCTACCGTAGCATGTCCTGCACCATAGGAAGGATGTATTGGAGAACCCTCCGGAAAAGCTAGAGGTAAAAGATATGTTCCTTGTTTATCCCCTCTATTATGTTTTTTATTTAATTTCTCATTCCTTTCGAAAACTTTGTCTAATAATGGTGAATTTAATATAGATGTATGTATTTTTCCTGTATAATCCTTTCTGTCAGTTTTGTGGACATTTATCAGTCCAGCAAAAGCCTCTGGCCTCAATCTTCGATGTACAAACCATTTTTGTAACCATACTCCTTTTAATGCCCTTGTTGCTACTTCAGTAACCAAGGAAAGAATATGCGGACCTCCAAATGTACCGAATCCTTCTTGTACCTTAGAGTTTATAAAAGGAATACCATCGGCAAAAGGCGCGTCAGGAGCTCCAGTCCTTAAAAGATAGAAACACGCGGTAAGATATGCTTGATATAATGCATCATATCGTACATACATCGCTAAATCTCTTGCATTTCGTAGAAAACGTGGTTCTGAATCAAAATAATTTTGACCTTCCTTAGGGACTAAAGGATTTACTTCTCTGTCTTCACCATTTTGTACTTTCAACCATTCACCATAATCGGTTACAAAATCTGACTCTCTTTTTGCTACAACATGTCTTTGATCTATTGAGGTTGTACCATATTTTATCCATCCATCTTTTTCATCTCGTCCTAATACCTTGTCTATATTTCCTCTAACCATAAATTGAGATATGTATGGACCAACGCTATCACCTTCATAGTTTCCCCTAAAAACTGATTTGACTGTCATATTTCCACCAGGAATTTTAGGCCAATTGGGATATCCTGAGAATTCACTGTTTAGTGCATTCACTGCATCTTCAACTTCATCTTTCTCATCGTAATCTGTGAAATTTATATCACGAATTAAAGACATCCAGTACACTTCAGCCATTTCCGCTGCTCCGTCTAAAGTATCAATTCTTGGTGCTTTTGGATTGGTCAAGTGATGACTATCTGGCCCTTCAAGATCAAATGATAATCCAGCCGAAGGATTTACAAGTTTTTTACCATCTGAAACTCCTAATTCAACAGTTTCAAACGGTGCTGAACTTCTAGTGCTTAATGCATTTTGTAAAGCAGTTTCATATTTTGTATATGCTGTAGAATCTACCTCACCTGTCATTTCATTATGTAATAATCCTTTTGAGAAATTTGCAATATGGTTTGGATAGTCATTTTCCTCATTATTATTCATATGCATGACATTAGGTCGATTCTGAGCTATTGTTGCAGCTTGTTTTCTATTATTAAAAGCATCAGTTCTTCTATCAGGTGGTATAATACTCATTTTATTAGTTACCTCCTAATATATCATATTTGTCTAGAATATAGTATATATTCATATGATTATACCAAAATAATATTACTTAAGTTATTTGCTCTAAAATATGGAATATAAAGTTTTGCGGCGCCGAAAAAATAAGTTGGAAAATATGATTATTATTTATAATTATCCTACTTAGATTAGAATTAAAGTGGAAATATTAAATATTTAGTAATATATCACAATCAAATCAAATTAAATTTAAATTTAAATTTATGTTAAAGCTATTATACCTATTAGTTCTAATTTACAATCTTTTTTTTCATCCCATAATTCAATATGTTTTGTTACGTTGTTCAAATATAGCTCACATTTCCTGTCAAGAAATACATAGGTGGAATTTCTTTGAAAGAAGTAAAGGATTAGAGTATACAATTTTATCCATCGTATAATAATTTTATGTGAAATGAAATGTTTAAAATCCTTGCTTACATCAACAGTAACAAAATAGGCTATTTTTAAATACTTTCCATTAAGAAGATTACATTATGTCTTTTCCTTATCGATCTCTTGTATGACTTTCTGTAATAATTTGTCATCGTGCAGTATCACTCTAAGCCGGTCGATTAGGATAGGTTTAGTAGTATTTAACAATTCTCCAGGTGATAGCTTTCTACAATAATCCTCAAAACATTTGTTTAATTCTTCTGAATTAATTCCAAGTTTATGTAAGGCTTCTTGTATACCTTTTTGATGAAGACAATCAATCAAGCCACAAAAACGATCGTTACGCGTATTCGTATCATCTTTAGACGATGGAGCTAAATTATCACCTCCTCTACATACCGCGCCCGTAAGCAATTGCTCCCTGGAGAAAGGATGCCCTCTCAATGTCTTTCCTTCTATAAGAATATTAAAACGATAGATGCTTGGCATGGAAGCACTTGTAGTCGTTTGGAAGACTCCTGGCTCAACCCGTGACATTAGAAGCGTTGCGGTGGTGTTGTCTGGTCGCACAAGATCGGCATGACAATTTGCACGGAAAGTCACTGGAATACCATACTCAGTTAACACAGATCCAACAGTGATTGTTGCACCTAGCTCGTTAGTAGTCTGGGAAAGATTTGTCTTCATACGCAAATTAGAATAAGCATGCACAGCTGAACTATATCGAACACCATGAGCTGCAGCTGTAGCATACAAATCTGGATAATTATCAAGAGAAGACAGATAGCGTTTGAATCTTTTTTCATCATCAAAATAATAATTTAAAAGTTGTAATATCATTTGGCAATTTTATAGGAAATGATAACTCATTTTTTGAAAAATGAAATTGATCAATTGTTTATTGTCAATATTATAGTAACTTACAAAAAAAAGATGTTAATGCAGACTTCTAACCGCACTTGCGATTTTATTTAGTTCTTGAGCGATTGTTGGGTCAGTGGCATCATTCCAAAAAACTGTGTTTGAATTTTGAGTTCCATTAATTCCCTTACTACCCATACTAATACTCATAGTACTGTGTATTAAATCACAACAGTCACTTGGATCTCCATGTTTTGGTCCCATACTAAAGAAATTGCTATTAGCTATTATATTTCTAAGATCATTAATTCTGTTATCATTTTTGCTGATAAAAGTTCTGTCGACATCATTGTCAGCAATTGTTAATGTTTCTGAATAACTATTGTATATTCGATCGATATGGATACCTGCAATCCCTCCCCAATTTTCTAATGTTATTACTAAAGTATTCGACCCTACTAACGGTTCTACAGATTGTGCATCTACTGAATTGAACTGAAATATTGATGTTGCAGTTCCAATTGTGAATACGATTGCTACATATAATAATATGTTTTTATTAAACATCAACTAATGGATTGAATAATGATATTTAAGATTTTTTACAAAAAATTTTGAGGCGCCGAAAAATTGTCACTAAAGAAAAACATTAATTTCGTTCAATTCTTTTCTGATTTATTCATTCCTTGTATAGTGTTAAAATTTTTAGTTATTAATTAAATTTAGAAATACTCTTTGCCCCTATTTTCTAAATTCAAAGCTTCAAAGCTGTCGATTCATATTAATTTGGAATTATACAGTACAAGTCCATCGATAAGTGCATTAATTGATTTTATAATGTTATTATCCCTTTTTTCAAGTTTTGTTTTTTCATAACCATTTTTTTCTAATTCAGCTAGGAAGTTGCGGTATATTATGTTTCTTTTCTCATTAGTATGATGTTCCACATCATTTAGTATCTCAAATAATTTTTCTTTGTTTACATCCGTTATATGTTCCTTATCTAGAGATTTTACTATCTCTGTAACAAGAGTATGTACAGTATCTTCTATTCCTTGTTTAATCAATTTGTCAATAGTCTTCTCAGAAAGGTCTGCCCATTTTTCAGAAATGGAATCTGGGTCATCTTTCCTCTCAATTCTTATTACTTTGTTTATTATAAATTTACCAACCAATAAATCCTCATTTTTGCGTTTTTTTCCATCACGGAGTGTAGAGTTCGCTTCCTTTTTCAAGATCTCATCTATTATTTGTTTAGAATTACCTTTTGTTGAAAGAGCAGTTATTAACTTTTTACAAAGATCGATATAGTCTGTTACTAGTTCTGATGTTTTCTCATCATAGATAGTTTTATCATGATTACCGATATCATTTTTTCTATCCATTATTAGATCATGATCAGTAGGAATTTCGTTCTCCTTGGATGGCCATATATTTGCTATGTATACGTCCAAATCTGGTACTTGAGATAATTCTATAGGATCTAATTTTTTATCATTTGTATCTACATTGTCATTATCATCTTTACTACTAGAGACTTTCAATATTTCATCTAATAGAGATTGATATCCTATTTTCTCTCTCCAATAAACGGTATGTCCATTTATCAACTCCCTTAATGGTGTATTGCTTAAAAGCTGACCATCCCAAAAGTACCTTTCCTGCTTTCCAAGGAACTTACCTTCACTATGATATTTATTTGCAACTAATTTTCTGTAATTATAAAAAATAGGAATAGATGCGCTGGCCATGACATGTTCTGATTTTATACCTTCATTATAAAATATTATATGCTTTTCTTGATCAGTATGGTCATAACTATCAATTTTATGTTCATCATATTTTGACAATCTCAATTGTTTTAGTCTATCCATTTTGACAAAATCCAAATGTTTTTCTTTTACATGTTCAATTAGTTGTTCTTCTGTAAGAATATTATGTTCCTCCTTTTTATCATCTTCTTCTTCTTTAATAGGACAAATTGGGCAGTTTCTTGCAGAATATTCATAACTGTCGAATGAAACAGTTGCCCCTGCTTGTATATCTACACTTACTACCAATAGACGAGGTTCTTTTAGAATATGTCTGGTATTAGTTTCCTTTGAAATATTATCATATTTCTTGCTGACCTTTTGTTTAAAATCAACATCATCATTATAATTCTCGGAATAATAACTTGTAGCTATAGGAAAGGTTGCATATTCTCCTAATGTCCTCTCTAACATACTATTATCATAATTATACCAAATATTATTTGGTAATGTAGGAATATTATAATAGAATTTGGTATCTAATTTTGGTATAGATGGACTAAATACATTTTTGGCACCCAATAATAAAAATTGTTTAACAGAGTAAAATCGTCTTGCAGTTTCTCCTCTAGCTGGAATTTGATAATTTGTATTTAAAAAGTTACTCCATTCGTTTATAACACCAGAAAAAAATGGATTTGAATTAGCGATTAGGTTAGACCAATATTTTGTATTCTTTAAGAAGCTATCAGCTATAAAATGAGATGTATCCCACATTGCTTCATAAAATGGATTCCACTCTATGAAGGTGGAAGAAGATATATCTTTCCAAAATGAAAGAAGTTTATCAGTAACGCCTATCCAACTATCTTTGATACTCATATTATTATCGTTTTTCCTTCTTTCTTTTGTATAACTGGTCATTATAGCAGCATTTATAGCACCAATTGAAGTACCAGCTATAATATCAAAAATATTATCATTTTCATTACAATCTTTTTTGATCCAGTGATAGAGAACATTAACGACTCCAACTTCATATGCACCAAGGGTTCCTCCACCTTGAAGAACTAAAGCTCTCTGTTTTATCCTTTTATTGTTCATCAAATCTCAATGATAAATCTGTAGTACTTATTATTTTTGATAAACTTCATGAGCCAAAATTTTAATAATATAGCATACAAATCTCGGTTTATAACCAAATTAATTGATGAAAAAAGTAACTGGTCCCACTTTATAGAAGGGTTCAAATCCCACTGGCCCCATTGAACTCTGGGTTCAAATCCCACTGGCCCCATTACAAACCTGTGTCTTTATTTAGACCCATTGTACATAGCATGATAAGAAATGCAGATTAGCGATTCTTTTATAGATACTATAGCAAATCAAGGACACAATAAAGGAAAATTAACTCCTTATCTAATGTTCAAATATGCTATTAAAACAGAGATTATGAGAAAATATTATGAGGAAGATTGAAAAATTCTTTGACTTTATCAAATTTAAATATCAAATAAAGGTATTGAATTTAGAACTAGGATAAGGATTCGATCTATGTGCTTTTGTCAGAAATTCTAGAATTTACTAGTTACTCGCCTCTGTTTGAATTATTTGTTGAATCTTTATACTTACAAATTCAGCTGGTTTTAGTGGAGCAAAGCCTACTATTATATTAACAATGCCATTATTGATATCTGTCTGAGTAGTAGTTTCAGAGTCACATTTGACAAAATATGCCTTCTTGGGATCTGTTCCCTGAAATGCCCCCTTCAAGAAAAGATCTTGCATAAATGTGCTAACATTCAATCTTATTTGTGCCCATAATTTCTCGTTGTTTGGTTCAAAAATTACCCACTGGGTACCTCGATAGAGACTTTCCTCTATGAAGAGGGCAGTTCTTCTAATGGGAATATATTTCCATTCATCAGGAAATCTATTTTCTTCTTTCAATGTTCGTGACCCCCAGACAACAAACCCTCCAAATAATCTTCTGAGACAATTAATTCCTATTTTGTTTAAATTTTCATTTTCCTCATCAGTCAAATTCACTGTTAATCCAACTACACCCTTTAATGTTGCTTCTAGACCAGCAGGTGCTTTCCATACCCCATGTTCCGTATCAGTTCGAGCTATCACACCAGCAATGACTCCGCATGGTGGAAAATTTCTTGTTCTATTTTCGTCCTCTTTATCTGGACATATTATTCTAGGATAAAATATTCCCATATTTTCATTCCTTGGCAGAGGAAAAGTATTATTATAGAAATCTGTTATTACTTTATTTGTGTCTGTCCATTTAACTAATGGATCAACTAAGAGAAATGCCCTTTTCTTTTCACACAATTCATGAGCTTTGCCATACATTTTAATCAGACCGTCTACGGAAGTTTCAGGAGAATCATCTAATCTAAATGAAGGAATACACAACAGATTAAAAATGTTTACATTTTCAAGTAAAAATAATCCTCGCTTTGGATTTGCTGTACCTTGTATTTCCGTTGCTGTTATAGGATCTCCATCCCCGCCAATGTCAGGAGTGGTAATAGATATAGATTCGTTATCATCAGGTATATCTGCATTTGGAATAACACCCTCTACCTTTACAACCGTAACAAATTCTGATCCAGATTCCAAGACAGGGCGAATAAATCGTGATGACGATTCATTTAAGGAAAGATTTCTAAAAGTCTCCAGTAATTTTTTGTCTTCGTATATATATAGATTACAAAGAGTCTTATCTATTTTTCTTAATTTCTCGTCTACTTCCTCTTTTTTTGTTACCATCTTGATGGAAAGATTTTTTGCCCAAGATCCAGGATTTGCAGATTGGAAGATCACCTTAATACTATTAGGAGGAAACCCTATTGTATATTCATACTTTAATTTATCTTCATTACTATTTTGAGGGACACTTATTACTCTTATTATCAATGCATTTCTTCCTCCATTTTTAAAATACTGGTCTACAACATAACCAAGATAACTCTCTTTCCATATCCCACCATAGATCCTTTCAAATTCAGAAAAACTATGTATTAAAATAGGTTTATCAATCGGACCTTTTCTTGCTCTTCCAATAAATGCGGTTATAGATGTACTAACACCAGTTATAGTCCTAATATCACTAGAAGTTTTTTTGATATCTATATCTAGATTTGTTAAGTTAGCTGGCATCTCTTCAACGACTTACTACCAAGATCCTAATATTACTATCTACAAATCCTCTTCCAGTTTTTATCTTTAATTTAGAAAAATTTTTATTTTTGTCAGGCATCGGCTTGCTTATTAAAACAAAGTTGTTAGATTTATTTTTATATTGAATAATAATTTGATCAATTATATTTTTTATTTTATCATCAGATTCTATTAAATTGAATAATATACTTCTTTTAAGATATTTGGTATTAGAGCTTTTGATATAAAATGCCATTATAATAATTTGATCTGAATTCTGAATGTTTTTTATTCAATAAACTAACTGGTTCCACTTTATAGAAGGGTTTCAATTTCCATGCATTCAATTGATTTCATTTATTTTTAATGGTAAAGTGACTGACCGGTCAGTTAACTTAATATACTACTTTTTCTATATAATACGATATGCTATCGAGATTGAATTCAAAAATATTCTCACAAAACATTTTCGAACTCTATTTACTTATTTTTATTCTAGCCACCTTAGGCTCAATTATGCAAATATCAGGAACAAGTTGGGATGTTACTTCTCACTTAATGTTTGAACCTGAAAGTTTTTTTACACCATCTCATACTTTACTTTATTCAGGAATAGGCTTAATAATAATTGCAACTGTTCTTATTACTCATCTTTATATTAAAAATAAACATAGTATAACAAATAGACCTTCTAAAATTTCATTTCACTTGTTATTAATTGGTTCAGTAGTTTGTATTATTTCAGGTCCAGCGGATTATTTATGGCATCAAATCTTTGGAATTGACGGTTTATTGAGTCCTACACACATATCATTAATGACAGGTATGCTACTAACATCAATTGGAGTAGTTATAGGATTAGCAAGAATAAAAATTTCAGATACTAAAACAAATAATAAATTAGAAATTTTAAGGAACATTGCTTTAATCCCAGCCTTTGCTGCCTTATGGTTCACAATCATCTGGTATGTATATTTCTTTTCTCTTCCCTTTTCAAATGGAGAAAGATTTAACTTTAATCCAGATCCATATTTAGCATCAATAATAGCAACTTTATTTTTGCCTTTATTTGGATCTATGATCTTTTTTATAGCCTCCAAAACTATAAGTAGATTTGGTGCAGTCACTGCCATAGGCGGATTAGTTATTATTATTAATTTATTTGCTAATATCATACCCACTGATGGCATTTTATTTCCGTCCATTTTATGGTATTTTCCTCTTTCATTCATACCAATAATTATTGCTGATTTCTTAACTAACAATTTTACATTTAGGAAAAGAAATTACAAGGAAAAATCCATTAATAAAATAGTAGCAGCTGCATTATTAGGTACAGTGTTCTATGTCTTTAATTATCCAATGATAGTGTGGGCTTATGCAACTCCTTTGAATATGCCATTGCTTATTAATAATCAAGAATTACCGTTAATGTCACAATTAATTTCAAATTTCTCAACAACATTACCAATAATGCTAATTATTTCAATTCCATCTGGTGCTATAATGAGTGTAATAGGTTATTTGATTACAAATAAAATGATCAAATCAGCAAATACAAATAAAGAAGGCAATAATATTAATGACAATAGCATTCAAATTAATAATAATTAAAAAATATCTAGTTTGTTAAAAAATGTGTCCAAAAGTAACTCATCAATACAAAGAAAATATAAAAAACAAAATTATTGAGAGTGCTATTTCTACATTTTCTAAATATGGATATGATAAATCTAGAATGGACGATATAGCTAAAACAGCTAAACTTAGTAAAGGTACTATATATCTTTATTTCAAAAATAAAGAAGAACTTTTTAATGCTATTTCAGAGAGAAATACAAATGAATTGAAAAACCAATTATCAAAATTATTTCAAAATAGCGATAATGACCTTATTACTCGTATCCAAAACTTTTACGAAGATTTTAATGACCAAGGATACAGAATGTTTTTTGAAATCATAGCTGAATCATCCCGTAATAAAATTTTAAAACAATTACTTTATCAAGAAAGAAGAAAAATTTTAGATATCATAATAGACTATTTAAATATTCTAAAAGAAAAAGGATACATAAGAAAAGATATAGAAATCACAGAAATAGCATATGGATTCATATCATTATATGATGGGCTAAAAATAAATAAGCTTTTAGGAATAGACGAAGATCAGAATAAGAATACATGGTCTAGAATAGTAAAGACAATATTCACAGGAATAAATCATATTTAAAAATATTATCAATAACAAAGAGTTAATATACGATACCCTATCGTTAGGGTTTTTGTTTTTAATTGCCATCCAAAAATCATCCAAATCTTTTATAGGATTATCACTTTTGCTTCCAGCAGCTATTGCTCCATTGATTGCACCTATTGATGTTCCTGATATTATATTAAATTTTATATTTTTAATTTTCTAAAAGAATTTCAATATACATGCTACCTGACAATTGTCCCATTTTTTTGTTTATGCATATTTATTAGAATCTCAACAACTAATCGATCTATCATTTATATCCATATCAATAAATCCTTTAATGAACTATACAGCATATCTTACACTTTTTTTAATACGAAGAATATGATATTTCCCGCTTCAATCTCCCTTCAATGTTCTAGATATAGTCATCTATCTTTTGCTATACCTCATTATGATCTCTCCATCAAGGTCATAAAGACAGTATAATAACAAATAAACACATAGTTTTACTGTAACAATAACTCATACTTTATAATTATATGGTACAATTATTATTATTTCATTATATTTATGACCCTTATAGTAGCGCTAACATTTTTCATTGTAGTTACGTAACGTTAATTTTTGTAGAACTAAAATTGTTGAAGCTTTATTAGTATATTTGTGCTCTCTGGTAGAAATAGTATGACAAACGATCAAACATCTTACCTATAATAAAAATATCAATCCATTACTACAACAATATCATTGTAGCCATTATAGAAGTGAAATTGAAATTAATTGGTATTGCCATTTTTTATTATCAATTTCCAATATCTGTTGAAAAGCGGACCGTTGAAAAAAAATTTATTCGGCGATGATGATATAATATTAGTATGAATTACAATCAACTAAATTCAGAGGAAGAAAGAGTTATTGTAGATAAAGCAACAGAACCCCCTTTTACTGGTGAATATGACAATTTTTATCAAGAGGGAACATATATTTGTAGAAGATGTAATATGCCTCTCTTCTCATCAAAAAGTAAGTTTAATTCCGGATGTGGATGGCCAAGCTTTGATGAGTATTTTCCAAATGCAATAAGACAAGTTCCTGATCCTGATGGAATAAGAATAGAAATAGAATGTGAAAATTGTAATGCACATTTAGGACATGAATTTCTTGGAGAACGCTTGACAGATAAAAATAAGCGAGAATGTGTTAATTCATTATCTATACGTTTTATTCCAAAGGACAAGGAGTTGCCAAAGAAAATAAATGAATAATAATAATGAAATGGAAATAGCAACTCTTGCGAACGGATGTTTCTGGTGTACAGAAGCAATCTTCAAAAAACTTAAAGGTGTCAAATCTATTCTACCTGGCTACGCGGGAGGAACGGTAAAAAACCCTTCTTATAATCAAGTATGTACTGGTTCTACTGGTCATGCAGAGTCAATTCAGATAAAATTTGATCCCAAAGTTATATCTTTTGAGAAAATCCTAGATATTTTTTGGCATACACACGATCCTACGACTCTTAATAGACAAGGTAATGATATTGGCACTCAGTACCGTTCGGCAATCTTTTATCATGATGAAAAGCAAAAAGAGATTGCAGAGAAATCAAAAAGATATCTGGAAAAAGAAAATGTTTACAAAGATCCAATTGTTACAGAAATTACTCCATTTAAGAATTTTTATGTTGCAGAAGGTTATCACAAAGATTACTATGAAAATCATAAAGATGATCCATATTGCAATTTTGTTATTGATCCTAAACTATACAAACTGCTTCAAAAATATAAAAATGAAGTAAAAGAAGAATACAAATAGATTTCTTATGATGAAACTAGAAATTTCATAAATTAAGACCAAAAGAAGAATTTTGAATGGTGGCAGAACTAATTTAGTTCTATTTTGCACATTTAGTTTAAAGAAAAATATAAATAAAAAATGATTAAGATTATTTTAAAATAGAATTTCTATCATCATATTTTAGAAATCAAAAATTATAATATTTTGATAAACTTTACATGTCTAATAAATTTTTTTATAATTCATTATAATTCTATCTTTAAGTAATTTTTTCTTCTCTTTCTCCTAACCAATTATATTAACTAAACTTCTTATGATTGTTATTTCATAATGTATGTCGAATTAGAAGAAGGATTTAAAATAAGGTATGATGAATATGGAAAAGATAAACAAAAGCATATCCTATTTATTCATGGTCTCGGTTCTTCTCCCATTGTATGGAGAGATATTCCGCAAGCATTATCAGAACACTTTCATACTATAGCTATTGATTTAATCGGATTTGGTGAAAGTGATAAACCTCAATTAAATTATACAATAAGCTATTTTGCCAAATTCATCAAAAATTTTCTTAGACAGATTAGTATAAAAGATAAAATAACAATAATAGGTCATTCATTAGGTGGATATATAGCAATAGAATATGCTATAGAAAATAAGCAACATATTGAAAAACTTGTATTGATAGATTCATCAGGCATGTTAGATAAACCTACTCCATTATTAGAACAATATCTTGATGCTGCAATGGAAACTGATCCTAATTTAAGGTATAGCAAGGTGAAAAAGGTGTTTGAAAATTTATTGGCAGTACCATCTAGACTACTTCCTGTTATTGTAGATATTTTTATTTTAGTAATTGAAAAACCAGGAGCTAAACATGCCTTTGAGTCTGCTTTCAGAAATAGTACAACAACTTCTATTAATTTAGAGAGATTAAAGCAAATTAAAGATATTCCTTGTCTAATAATTTGGGGTGAAAGAGATAATCTTATACCTGTTGATCATATTAACAAGTTTGGACAAATTCTCAAAGATGCTAAACTCATGGTGATTGCTGATGCCGGTCATTCGCCATTTGTTGAGAAAACAGCTATAGTATATCAGAGTGTACTAACATTCTTAATTGGCAATAAATAATAATATAATAAATAATATGTAGCAAATGATAATATTTATTCTAAAAAGATACCTTAATTTAAGGAATGATAAATCAACAATATACTTAATTTGTTAAAAAAATAAAATATGCTATATATATATGAATCCAAAAAAATATAAAAAATTATTAGGCTAGGTTAAATATTAAAACCTAGTTGCTCTTTGACTATCGGTATTTATATCTGAACTATGTCTATTAACTGATTTTATATAATCGGTATTTGTTCTTGTCAAAGTCTTTAGATTATCACGTGTTTGTTCAAGTGCAGTATTATATACTCTCATATTTGATGCTAGAGTATTATTTATAAGATTACTGGCATTTAACAGATAACTTGTAAAGTTATTTACCATTACCGCATTATTTTCTGCAATTCTCTGTGGGTTATATAAATCCCAAAATGCATAAAAGTTTCCTCTATTTTTATCTGCCTGTGATTGAAAAGAGCTTACTACTTCTTTTTGTGCTTCAATAAAGTCAGAAGCAATATCTTTTATAGTTTGGATAGTTTTTTCTTGATATTCGGTAATACGTTGTGTATATTTTGGAATTTCTCGTGTAGCTTCATCAGTAGTTCTTTTTATATTGTGTAAAGTGTTGTCTAGTGTCTTGTTTATTGCATCTTGTTGTTGATTTAAGGTATTATTATAATCTCGATTTGTTCTTTCATTAATAGTATTGATGTCTGTGCTATATTTAGCAGTATTTTTTTCTATTGCTTTTTCTTCTTTTGATGACATAATATTATCTTCATTATTAATGTATATAAACATAAATAATAATGTCTAATGCGTAATCATATTCTAAAGATAGAACCTTAATATTTGTTTAATTCACGAATCATAATACAATTACAATAAAATAATAATACCAATTATTTATATCTCAAGAATAATGCATAATTTAAAAGGTCGAAATTTGACAATTTTGATAAATTTGACTAGAGATTGAAAGGTTATAAAAGATGTAATATATAATAGGAATTATTCTAGAAACATAGAGATGAATTTATTTCTGAAACTCCTATTGAATTATATTATAATTTTTAGTATTTTTCACAAATAATTAACAAGAATCAATAAATAATCTAGAAAATAATATTTTCTTTAAAATATGAAATTTATAAATTAATGAAATTAGTTCTTCTGTTCACTTATAATCTCTTTTTGATAATATTAACTATAGTTACAGTGAATAAATTGAGATAAGGTTTTTTCATTTATTATATAAATTAATACTAGTTTACCATTAATGGAAATCCATATGAAGGACATTGTACTGATCTTGGAATACTGTTAGAAATTTTTGACAATTGTATTTTCTATATGTAATATCTAGAGATAAACTGTTAATAGTCTATTATAACTATGGCATCCTATTGTACTTCATTTTACATTCATCTATTGTATTAATATATTCATCTATGTAAATTTTATTGAATATTTCCAATATTTATCTAAATTGAGAAATAATATAAAAATATCATAAATATTTAGAAAAATGAAAGATATAATAGTTAAAATTGTTGGAAATGTCTTACTAAGTTCCATAATTAATTAAATAGTTTTTTATCTTTAACAATAAAAATATATTTTCTCTTTTTGTAATTGCCTAACTAAGATGGAAAAACAACAAAATATTGCAGTAGTTACCGGCAGTTCAACAGGAATAGGATTTGAAACTTCATTACTTCTTGCAAGAAATGGATTTTATACATATGCTACAATGAGAGGTACAGATAAGAGTGACATAATTAAAAAAATAGCTTATACAGAGAAACTTCCTTTAGAAGTTTTACCTTTGGATGTAGATAATAATAATTCAGTAAAAAATACAATAAATAAAATACTTGATGAAAAGAAGAAAATTGATATTTTGATAAATAATGCAGGTTATGGTTTATTTGGTGCTTTAGAAGATATATCAATAGAAGAAATAAAAAAACAATTTGAGACAAATCTCTTTGGAGCAATAAGAACTATTAAAGAAGTTTTACCCTCGATGAGAGAGCAGAAGAATGGAATAATAATAAATGTAACTTCTATTGCAGGGGTAGTAGGAGTTCCTGCAGAATGCATCTATGTAAGTACTAAATTTGCATTAGAGGGATTAAGTGAATCTATATCCTATGAACTTCAACCATATAGAATTAAAGTAATCCTTATTGAACCAGGAGTTATTAATACTAATTTTATACTAAATATTAAATTTCCAGATAAAACTAATGATAAATTACAACAAACTTTAATGAAACAAGAAAAATCAGCAACTAACTACTCTAGCAATGATATTAAGAAAAAGAATTCTTCATATTATTCCAATACTATAGATACATTTCTATCTCATTATTATCCTGCTATGAAGAATGCTCCTTTACCAAAAGAAGTTGCTACTGTAATACTTGAAGCAATTAAAAATGCTTCAGAGTCTTCAAAATCTTTGGTCAGATACATAGTAGGAGAAGATGCTAAAAATCTAGCACAAGCAAAAAGAAATATGTCTGATTCACAATTACATGAGTTTATTTCAAATAAATTGTTAGGTTAATTATTGCTATCATAAAAGGAAAAAAATTTCTTTATAAATCAATGTTTTCATTGATAAAACTGTATTTTAGTCAGAGGACTAACATAATTAATTGGATATTTCTATTATATATGGTATCAATTCATAGTTTTTTGTATTTCTTTAAACTTTCAAAAATTGAGGTCTTATCTTCTTTAAATCTACGGGTAATAAGGTTTTTAACTGAATTTTTAATATCTGTCTCATTCTCATTAAGAATGTCAGTTAATTCTGCAACGGAAGAAGGTGTATGTTTATCGACAAAAGAATAAATTATTTGTCTTTCTAAGAATTCAAAATTATCTTTTCCAATTTTATGAATATCTCGTAAAATTATTTGTCTTAATGCCTGAAGATCATTTATTTTACTTTCAAAATTGGATACTTCCTTATCAATTTCACTTAAAGTATGTTTAAATAAATCTAATAATAAGCCAGTTCTGTGAAAATTTTTATTTTTTGTATTATAGTATTCTGAAATGTACTTTTCATATTCTTTATAAAATTTTTCAAATTCTTTATATCTTAATTCTTTAATCTCATTATTTTTAATAGAAAAACCATCTTTAGAGAAAACCATACTCATACTAAAAGTTGAAGCAAGTCGATAGTATTTTCTATCTGGTGCACCTAAGTTACTTTCTTGTGTATATGTTTCTATTA
>DASUUM010000017.1:0-6005 GCA_036374075.1 Nitrososphaeraceae archaeon | reverse complement strand
CTCCCTTTCCGCCATCAAGTTCATCGTTACCATCTCCAGCATTTAGTATATCCTTACCATCTCCACCTTTCAGTATGTCATTACCTCTTCCACCATTAAGTTCGTCATTACCTTTTCCTCCATTCAATTCATCATCACCTCTTTCACCATTCAATATGTCGTTCCCTTTTCCGCCTTGTAGTTTGTTATTTCCCGTCCCTCCAAATATGATATCGTCTCCTACTCCTCCATCAATGTTATCATCACCTCCTTTTCCATTAAGTCTATCATTTCCTTTTCCTCCAATTAACTTGTCATCTCCATTTCCACCTGTGATTTTATCATCACTGTCTGTTCCTGTTACTGAAAGATTTATTTTTGGTTTAAGAAGTATTTGTGAATCATCATTATAGTCCTGTCCAAAAATTGAATTTATAATAAAAATTTGTAAATATAATATAGTCAAAGAACTAATTAGACGTATTACTATAAAGCTATTACCATAAGAAACATTTTTTTCAAATCTATTATCCACTATAAATAGTAAAGTGGATTTTGACTTAAAAATATTTTTTATTTTTATAAAGTTTTTTTCTCTTTTATCTGAAGAAGAAACAATTGATTAGGAAATAATTGAATAAGTACAATAATTTTATTATAATTATTATTGTATTATGATTGGGAAATCCAATGGTGGAGTATGGTGATGCATAAAGAGTTCTCCTATGAACTTGTGAAAATAAAAATCATCAAACTATAATTAGCTTATTAAATGAATGAAAGAAATTAAGAACAAGTTCAGTGGAGATATAAAATAGAAGATATTATTATGACAAGTAACATCTGCCTTGAGCATTAATTTCTAACTATTATTAGTGCATAAGTTTAGAATATTTTGGTATAAGACACTGCAGTTCGTAGTATTGGCTTTATATTTCTTTTTATACTATCAAATCTAAGGATGTTAGTGGAACATGATATTCTTTATTAATCTAATACCATATTTACTAAAAAAGTTTTTGAGATAAAATTCACAGTGCTAGAACATAATAAATATGTTACTTTATAAAAAATAAATTAATCTAAAACTATTATTTTTCTCATCCTTATGATACAAATTTGCGGACTATAAATAGGGAATTAATAGTTGTTATTATTATTATTATAATAATAATCATCTATTATTTTCAAAATTTTATAAGGTGGTTATATATTGTAAAAAGTTTGAATCAACTGGTTTTGTCTCCCCTTTCGCTCGATATACAGATATATATTGTTATCAAATATTATTTTGAACAACCTGATATTTAATCCTCACAATTTAAACAAGAAATCAAATATGACTTATAATATGTATAATAATAATAACAAGTACATTTTTTTAGTACTTATTTATTTATAAAAGTATCAAAAATATTATTAAATTTATGCTATAATCAAAGCTACCTAAGTAAAATGTATCCTATGTATTCTACAAAAAATCAATTTACTTTTTCAAATATTTGGTTTGTTACACTCGTCTTGCCCGTTGTATGTTCTCTATTGTTGTTTAATCAAATACAAGTATTTGGCCAGAACAACAACACCGACGACGACGACCAACAAAACCCATTTCTTACGATTGATGACTATAATGTCGTAGCAGTAGGAGATTTTAGTTGTAATGAAGATGCGAAAAATACTGTTATGAATATATTAAAAGCAGATCCTGAAATATTATTAGGTTTAGGAGATTATTCTTATGAAACAAGTGCGAAATGTTGGAAGGACCTTGTGAGAGGAATAGATCCGCAAAAAATGAAAATTTCGTTTGGCAACCATGAATTTGAAGACGAGTCATTAGTAAAACAGTATATGGAATATACTAATCTTGATAAGCAATATTATTCCTTTGATTATAAGAATGTCCATTTTATCTCTATGGCTACAGAAGCACCATATGAACAGGGATCAGAACAATTTGAATTTGTTAAACATGATTTAACGAAGACAAAAACAAATTCTTCAATAGATTGGATAATTGTTTATTACCACCAACCGATGTATACTTCAATGTCTCATCACGAAGGTTTAGAAACCTTCAGAAACCTGTATCATAGTCTTTTCAATGAATATGGTGTAGATTTAGTAGTACAAGGACATATCCATAATTATCAGAGAACTTATCCTTTAATATACAATAGTGAGAGCCCTTCAAATCCTACAATAACACAAAGCACAATATTACGTAATGGAGATAATAAAGAAAATATGTATGTTGACCCTGAAGGCACGATTTTTGCCATAGTTGGTACTGGTGGGCAGGAATTACATGGATTAGATGCTAAAGCTTATTTCACTGCAAAACAATTAGAAGAACATGGGTTTTTGGAATTAGAATTCAAAACAACAAACAATGGAAAAAGTATTGTTGGACAATTTTATTCTAATGATGGTAATATAATTAAAGACAAATTTATTATCGAAAAATCATCATCATCTGTTCTTAAAACTTTTGATGACAATACTCCATATAATAATCTTGTAATATGTAACAAATTAACATCATTTGGTAAAGCACTGGTGGAAGACTGGGAAGAAAAAAAGATAACAGACACACAGGCTATATATTTAGGACAGCAAGTAAAGGAGCTAATACTTAAAACAGAGTGTACCAATTAGCCCAAATGTAACTGGATTAAAAGTATTATAACAGATAATTTGTAGTACCACTGATGGGCTCTATCATATAATAGTATTAACAGAAAAGGCAACAAATCGTTCGACCTAGTGATTTAATAATTCAAATTTAAAAACTAAAAACCAAGTAGATGATGAAAAAAAAGAAGATAATGATAATTTAACTAACGTAATTGTCTTAATCAAACCTGTGCTGCCATATTTATTTCGATTATCTGCAACCAAATTCAAATAATACATCTTCTCTTATATTAGATCCTGGCCTATCACATATAAACGAAGGTAAAAAAGTAATTAGCATTTCTATTATAGTATTTTTATAGAACTTAATCTGAAAAAATCGTAAAAAATACTTTTTAATCTAAAGTGGTAATTGTTCCTGAACAGAGGAATAGAAGATATGAATTCAATAAAGTTAGTACTCTTGGCATTTGTAACAATTTCCATTTTTCCTAGTATTATTACAGCTTCAACTGCCCAACAAGAACAAGAACAAGAACAACAACAAGATCAGGGCCAGAAAAAAACAGAAGGATCCAGTGGTGGTGTTGACAGCAATAACAACTCTCCTACAGGGGATTTAACAAAACCAATAGTGCACGTAACTATCGAGGGAACGGAAAATCCTGATAAAATAAAAGGTGGAGATGGTAATGATAAGATAACAGGAAATAATGGGGATGATACCCTCAATGGGGGCGCAGGCGATGATAAAATATCTGGAGGTGATGGCAATGACAGATTAAATGGGGAACTTGGAGATGATGAGCTTGAGGGTGGGAAAGGTACTGACAACCTAAAAGGATATGGAGGAGATGATCTCTTGGTAGGAAACGAAGATAATGATAAATTGGATGGTGGTAGAGGCAACGATGAGCTTGATGGAGGAGACGGTGACGATAAGTTGCTTGGCGGAGAAGGTAACGATGAGCTTGATGGAGGAAAAGGAAACGATGAGCTTGATGGAGGTGAAGGAAAAGATAAATTAAAGGGGGGGAAAGGAGCTGATACCTTTATTTGTGACATTGCAGATACGATTTCAGATTTTGATTCTACTGAAGGAGATAAAAAAATAGGTCAATGTTCAGTGATTGACAAGTCATCTTCGTCATCTAACACTCCTTGATCTTGTTTGATTGTTTTAACAATGAATAATCAAATTCTATTCTATCTCTCTCTTTCTCTATTTTCCTCTTCTTTTTTGTTATTCTATACTGAAATAAAACATTGGCACAGAAAGTTTTAGATAGATAAAAATTTAGATAACATCTTCATCATCAACAACATCAACTGCTCAAAACTAATTATTAAAAGTTTAAATTTAATTATAGATTGATGACAAAAATTATTCTATAAAAAAACCATTAATGAATTCTTAGAATCTGTTATAACATTATTTCTCTTCCTTTATATAAAAATGATTAAAAAGAGAGAGATCATATGTTTTAGTTTATCCATAATTATGGCAAGCGTCATCATAAACTTTGATGGAATGTTTGTTTCAAGCGTAAGTGGGCAATCCTCGGAAAAAGAATCTGAAGGATCCATTGTCTTCAATGATCCCAACTTAAAAGCAGAATTAGTCGTCTCTGGATTGCAATTTCCTACAACCATGGCCTTTATTGACAAAAATGACTTTTTGATTTTAGAGAAAGAAACTGGACTGGTAAAACGCGTTACAGACGGAAAAGTATTGGAACCGCTATTAAAGTTAACTGTTAGTGGTAAAGATGAACGAGGTCTGTTAGGAATTGATATTGATAAAAAACAGTATTCAGGATTTGATGTTATTTACGTTTATTTGTCCTATGTAGAATGTGCAACTAAGGAATCCTGTGAAAGTAAGGTAGTTAGATACGAATTAGATAATGAAAATAACAAATTAATTTTTCCCAAAGAGATATTCTCTGTAAAATCATTTCCAGATGATTCACATGTTGGTGGTATAGTTAAAGTAGGTCCAGATCACAATGTTTATGTTACTGTAGGTGATTTTACTTGTACCGACTGTCCTCCATTTGAGACTTTGGCTGAAAATTTTGAAGATAGTATACCTCCTGATGGAAGAGCGGGTATCATGAGAATATCTCCTGATGGAGATCCTGTTGATAATGGAATTCTTGGAAAGGAGTATCCAGTTAATCTTTATTTTGCATACGGTGTAAGAAATAGCTTTGGACTAGATTTTGATCCTTTGACTGGTTACTTATGGGATACTGAGAATGGACCTGATTATGGTGATGAAATTAATTTGGTTGAACCAGGATTTAATAGTGGCGCTTTAAAAATTTTTGGTAAATCCGAAAGTAATTCAAATTATGAATTTGATAATGTGGTACAATCTAATACCGAAGAAGGACCTGATGGCTTGGTAACCTTTAATGGTAGTGGCAGATACAGCGAACCAGAATTAACATGGCAGGACACAGTGGCACCAACAGCAGTGACCTTCTTAGATTCAAATACACTAGGCAATAATTATCAAAATGATATGTTTGTAGCTACTGCAGGTGGTGGCAAAATTTACAATTTTGATCTGAGTCAGGATAGAAAACAACTTGTATTGAAAGATACACTAGCTGATAAAATTGTAGATTCAGATACTGAAGAGGAGTCAATTACTTTTGCAGAAGGTTTCACTATGATTACTGATTTAGAAATGAATCCCTATGATGGGCATTTATATGTAGTATCTCCAATTGATGGAGATTCTGCTGCAGGCTCAGTATACAAAATAGTTTCAACCTCTCCTCCTCCTCCTTCTTCTTCTGAACCAATCCAAACCCCATTCTCTCCAGACATAATCAAAGACCCAGCATCTCCAGACATAATCCAAGACCCAGCATCTCCAGACATACTCAAAGACCCAGCATCTCCAGATGACTCAATCAAAATTCCCTCGGGTATCGGATCTACTCAGGGAGATAAACTAAAAAATATAGAAGAGAACACCAACAATGATAATGACGTTTCAATATGTAACAAATTAAAATCCTATGATGACGTTTTAACTGATACATGGATGCAACAAAAAATAACAGATGAACAGGTTATGTATCTAGGACAACAAGTAAAGGAGCTAATGGTTGAAACAGGATGTATTAATTAAACAATAAATTCATCCACATAACTCATCCTATCTATCTCTCCTTTTTCTATTTACTTATTTTCATTAAATTCTTTTTGTTATAATATTTCGCCGTAAATTACATTGTTTGCCCAGATATTCACATCTATAGAACCAATCTTTTAGAAAAAAAATCAAGTATAATCACTATTTTTTTGTATATTTTATGATAAATTATTATATAAAGGGACAAAGAATTTGTTATATTATATAGAAACTA
>DASUUM010000016.1:0-5602 GCA_036374075.1 Nitrososphaeraceae archaeon | reverse complement strand
AATGGATCCTAACAATAGAAGGTAAAAAAAATATATGCGATTATTCAAAATTTTTCTCAAGAATGTTGTAATAGATCAATCCTACCTTCTTCATAATAAGTAGAATCTATATCAATAATCTCGTGGCAAACAGTTTAGCATTTCCAGACTTAGAAATTGATAGAAATAAAAAAAATTTAAGTCCAGAAGCTAAATACCAGGAGTTTAAACAACAGTGGTATTTTCATCCAAGTTCTTGGTATATTAGAAAAAAAGGCGAAGGTAGTTATGATGGAAAAGGATGTAATCAGTTTACAGGATGTATTCCTGAGTGTAAATTTTATTCAGAAAAAGGAAAACTTGCCGAAAACGAAGGGTTTGATTAGTCCTATTACCTCATTTGCTATTTTCTTTTTTTGGGCAATAGAAATATAATATCAGTCTATATATTTTCGTAATTTTTTAAATAATTTTTTGAAGTCGATGCGAACTATACTTTATCTCCTTTGTGTCACATGACTTTTGGCACTCTTCTTTACTCATTTTTTAAATAAATTGAAATGAAAAAATTCTTTTATTTTTATTGGTATTACTGTTAATTAAAGCAAAAATTGAAGTTATTCTTTTCTTTTCTATTGAAACTAACATGTAAACGGCTTAAGAATCTCATCTAATTATTTTAAATAAAATATAACAAAAGAAATTAAAGGTATAGAATCTAATTTTAATATATATATGATTAGAAATAAAGTTGTAATCGTAACTGGAGCAAGTAGTGGTATTGGTTATGCAACTGCTTTAGAATTATGTAAAGCCGGTGCAAAGGTGGCCGCGGGAGCTCGAAGAGGCGAGAAACTACAAACTTTAAAAAATGAAGTTCAAAAATATGGTGGTGAAATACTAGTTAAAAAACTGGATGTTACAAAAAAAGAGGATTGTGATTCATTTATTAACTTAGTAACTAAAACATGGAATCATATTGATATTCTAATTAATAATGCTGGTATTATGCCACTAAGTTTCTTTAAGAATCTGAAAGTAAGTGAATGGGAACAAATGATTGATGTAAATCTAAAAGGAGTCTTGTATTGTACTGCAGCTGTTATACCATATATGATGACAAAAAAATCAGGTCACATTGTTAATATTTCCTCAGTAGCAGGACGAATCGTTTTTCCAGCTGGAAGTGTATATTGTGCTACTAAACATGCTGTTACAGCATTTAGTGAAGGATTAAGACAAGAATTAAGTCAACGTTATAATATCAAAGTAACATGCATTGAACCTGGAGTTGTCTCTACAGAATTACCAAATACAATTACCGATAAGTCTTTAGAATCGTTCGTGGCATCTGTAAAAGAAATGGAATCCTTAAAGGCAGAAGACATTGCTAATGCAATTATATATTCTATTGATTCACCACAATATCTCAATATTAATGAAATATTATTGAGGCCTTTGTCTCAGGAAAAATAATTCTTTTTAAGTTTTATTTTTATTAATTTTCACCACATGGTACCAAAGATAGATTGCATAGGAAGAAGGTTCAACCTTAAAACTAAGAAATCAAATTTATTATTAGCTTTATTTGTGACTAGGATTAATCATTATAATTGCGTATTTATTCACAAATTATTTAGGGTTTTAGGTTATTCTATTAAAGACATTTTAATATTGTACTAAATAAGTTCTTCTTAATTGATATATGATGAGTAAAACAGTAAATATCATAATTTTTATTATTTTAAGTAAAAACTTATTATTTATCAAATGCTCTTTATTTACAATAATTTAACTACAATATACCTTACAATAATAATTTATATCTAATCAAAAATATCTTTCATTATTGTATTTAGTTCTTTAAAGCTGATAATACTAATTGGGATAGCCAAGAAATCAAAAATTTATACGATAACATCAAATATCGGAACAAGTATCAATCTGTATAGCTCGAGAAGCCCGGTCGAATCAGTTTTTCTTAGCATTAACTGATGCCGAGTCTAGCGGCTAAACTCCTTGGTAGGGCTAGGGATTTCAGGCTCTGGATCTCTGAAAAGACACCTGGAGACAGCAGTTCGAATCTGCTCCGGGCTATAAACTTATTCTTTTAGGTCCAGCCTCGATGATTTTCTTCGATACATGTCCAAATTTTTCAAAATTTTGGATAAATAAGTTGGCTAGTTTTGTTGCTGCCTGAAAATACTCTTCTTGATTATCCCACGTCAGGACTGGGTCTAACAACTCATTTGGTACTCCAGGACATACTAAGGGTATATCTAAATTAAATATATGATGAGTTTTAAAGGAACTTTTTGTCAGAGATCCATTGATCACTGCCGTAACCATAGACCTTGTATATTTTAAATCAATTCTTTTGCCTATTCCATAAGGTCCACCATACCAGCCGGTATTTATAAGATACACCTTTGTATTATGAAGAGTTATTTTGTTTCCTAACATTTCTGCATATTTTGTAGCATGAAGAGGCATGAAAGGAGCGCCAAAACATTGTGAAAAAGTTTCTTTGGGTTGGGTAATTCCTCGTTCAGTACCTGCTAATTTGCTGGTATATCCTGACATAAAATGATACATAGCACCCTCTTTGTTAAGTTTAGCAATCGGGGGCATAACTCCAAAAGCATCAGCAGTTAAGAATACTATAACTTTAGGATGACCTGCTACACTTGGAATAACAGCGCCTGGAATAAATTCCAAAGGATAAACCACACGAGTATTTTCAGTAAGTGAACCATTAAAAAAGTCAGGAACCCTAGTATCTTTTGAAATAACGACATTTTCCATTACCGACCCAAACTTGATGGCATTCCAGATTTGTGGTTCTGTTTCCTGCTTCAAGTTAATACATTTCGCATAACATCCTCCCTCAAAATTAAAAATACCTTTAGAAGACCATCCATGTTCATCATCTCCTATTAAAAACCTATTAGAGTCAGCTGAAAGGGTTGTTTTTCCAGTGCCTGATAATCCAAAAAATAAAGCAGAATCGTTATTCTTTCCTACATTTGCAGAGCAGTGCATAGGGAATATATTTTGTTCTGGTAAATAATAATTCATTAATGAAAAAATTGATTTTTTTATTTCACCAGCATATGAAGTAGAACCGATTAAGATTATCTTTTTCTTTAAATTGATAGCTATGAAAGTTTCAGAATTAGTTCCCTCTTTTTGTGGTATTGATTTAAAGTCGTTTAATGCAACTAAAAGAACTTTTGGTTTATGTTTTTCGATAAATACTTTTGTTGGTTTAATAAATATCTGACTGGCAAAAATAGACTGCCATGCTCTGTCAGTTACGATACTTATAGGAAGACGAACCTCTTCATCAGATCCTACAAAACCATTGAATAAAAAAAGTTCTTTATTTTTTACAAATTTTTTCATTCTCTCAAAAATACTTTGGAAATTCTCCTCAGAGATAGGATGATTTACTTTTCCCCAGTTAACGGTTTTTTTTGTCATATTGTCTTGTACTATGTATCTATCATCAGGAGATCTTCCAGTAAATTTCCCGGTTTCAACTGATAAAGAACCAGTCTTAGACAAAATTGCTTCTTTTCTTTGAATACATAGTTCTACAAGCTCAGGAACCGATAAGTGGGAATGTAATTTTTTTGGAAACAATCCAAATTTTTTAATCATTGTTAAGCTTTTCAAATTTCCTTTCTCTGAATCCTTGGCCATTAGGATACTTTTACGGATTATTGTTAGCATTATTTAATTGATTTCCTTTAACAAAGAACACTTCCATTCATTAACTTGAGACATTATTTTCGAGACTGATTCTTGATTTCTTATTACAAATTGGTAAAGAATTCAATAGAATGCATTGACGAACTCTATTTTTTTAACATTTCTGTCAGATCAATATTAAAAAAAGTTCTTAATATTCCAATATAACTCTCTACAGGAGGAGGAATCTCCTTTTCACAAGCAACCCCATTATTCCAAGCATTTATCCAGATTGTCATACTCAAAAGAATATTGATAAATCTCGAATATTGTGTTGGCGTTTCAAGTTTTTTAATATATTTTTCAGAGAGGACCCAGGAAGCTGTAAAGTCGATACATGAATTGCCATAAATAGCTTTTACTTGTTGTTTTAATTCGGAGGCATAACTGAATGGTTTCTTACACATTATAAAAGGATAGTCAACTTTGGATGGAAGCATAAGTCCAGGAGGAGATAAGATGGTAACTATTCGAGAACCTATTTTCATCTCTTTTTCAATCTTTTGTTTTAGTTTATCTATGAGTATTAAATCATTAAACCAGAAAAACAAAATACTAGCTTCGGAAAGGTTTAAAGCTTCTATTGATGTTTTTAGAATTTCAATTCCATGGCTATCCTTGATTTGATTCTTCGCATTTGTAACAAATTTCTCGTTATCATCAATACCTATGACCTTTCTAACCATGAATTCCTCCTTCGCAATTTCTAATGACTTATTATTATTTCCAAATCCAATATAATAAAATACATCTTTGGAAGATAAATTAGAAAATTTAAAAAGGTTTCTAAAAACACTATCTGCTATTGTTATATCCTGACCAGAAATTACTTCTGAAGGTAAATTAGAAATGAATTCATCTATTTTCAATTTTTTTTATTTTTTCTTATAACAAGATATATATTGTTTCTTATATTATAGTATTGAATCCGTATAGAATATCTATCTAACACAAATTTTCTTTCCGAATTTATTATGATTTACTTTTGTAATTTAAAAATACATAACTAAATAAGAATAACTTTATAAAGTGAAATTGCCATATGACAAATATGTTTGATCTTAAAGATTATTTCTCTAGAAATATCGATCAAATAAGAAAGATCATGAATAAGTCTGATGAATCATATGAAAGAATCGTTTGTCAAATTTGTAATAGAATTTGCTATAACAAAAAAGATCTAAAAATTCATCTAAAGAAAGAACATCCTGATCTCCCTTCACCACAAACTAGAACTTAGATCTTGAAAAACTTGTTATTTAATACTTAATAAGGATAACATAACAAACTTGGTATCAAATAATTACATACTTTAAAATATGATTATGAATTTTTATTTGAATATGGTGGAAAATAAATATGATATTGGATTTAATAAATTTAAGAACATTTACGGTGAATCGGGTATTAAAGTACTCCAAAATGTTAATCAAACCTCGCCTGAGATGGTGAAATATATTCTTGAATTTGCATTTGGAGAAATTTATAACCGAAAGGGACTAGATATTAAATCCAGAGAAATAGTCTCTATATCTTCGTTATTGACATTAGGAAATGCAGTACCTCAATTAAAGTCACATATTCATGGTGCTTTAAATATAGGATGTACCAGAGATGAAATTTTAGAAATCGTTATACAAATTTTATTATATAGCGGTTTTCCTAGTGCCCTAAATGGATTACAGAGTATGAAAGAAGTATTTGAAGAAAGAGATGAAAAAGGAATAAATAATTGAGACTGGGTCATATTTATTATTCCATTTTCATAACGAATAAAGCTAGTTTATTGGTGTATGATGTTTTGGTGAAACAATATACAGGCCAACAAACTAGCACAGAAAAGATCTACATCTGTTCTAATTAGTATTTT
>DASUUM010000015.1:0-18218 GCA_036374075.1 Nitrososphaeraceae archaeon | reverse complement strand
ATGGTGTATATGATATTATTGCAAAAGTAGAATCTGATACTATGGATAAGGTTAAAGAAACAATTACATGGAAATTAAGAAAATTAACAGGAGTAAAATCTACCCTTACAATGATCGTAATGGAATAAAAAATTTGACAATATTAATTTTTATTTTATTAAATTATAGATATACAGGCTATAATTGAAATAACTTAAAAAGAACTATGTATATTTGATTATATTATGGGAATTGCTGAGATTTTAAAAAGAAAAAAAAATCAAGAATCTAACGAAATCAAATGTAAAATTTGTAATATTATTTTTCAAGATAAAGAACATCTATCACGACATAATAAAAAAGCTCATGGAAAAGAAGATGACTTTTTACCGACTAGTAATCCTTTTCAAGTATAGCTACAAGCGACCAGAGATATCATAATAAATGTTTCCTATACATGATGATACTCAACGTCTTCATGGACGACCATATATTAATTATTCACTCATAACTTTAAATATTATAATATTTATATGGGAAATAATAGAAACAAATTTTTTTACTAATGAGTCAAAAATCAATGCAATATTTTTTTCTTATGGTACAATACCAGATCGTGTTTTACAGGGTGATTTCTTTCCTATAGTTACCTCTATGTTTCTTCATGGTGGTATTATGCACATAATAGGAAACATGGTTTTCTTGCATATTTTTGGTGATAATATTGAAGATAGATTTGGACACTTTAAGTATCTTATTTTATATTTACTTTGGGGAATAGCAGCTGGAATTATCCATAGTTTTTATGCAATATCAGTCGGTTCTGGTGATATTCCTGCTGTTGGAGCATCCGGAGCCATATCAGGGGTACTGGGTGCCTACTTGGTACTTTTTCCTAAAGCAAAAATTCTTACAATCATAACAGCATTTTTTATTACAACTGTAAGAATTCCTGCTATTGCTTACATACCATTATGGTTTATCCTTCAGGTGATTTTTAGTATCATCAATCCGGAAGGAGGTGTAGCTTATTTGGCTCATATTGGAGGTTTTGCAGTAGGTGCAGGAACTAGCTATATTGCAAAGACCTTTTTTCCTTCCATTTTCCAAGGACAGAATCGAACTAGTAATTTTGTAAAAAGAAATTCTAAAATTTATCCTAAAAGATTTTATGAGAATAATAGTAGAAATTCTATTTCTCACCCAGATATAATAGAGGGTAATAATTTTTATGAAATATTGATAGAAATGAAAGGTTTAAGCAATTCTCAAGATTTACGGGCAATTTATGAAAAAAGCTCAAATACTTTACAAATATTTTCCGGAGAATCACTTAATCCTCTTATATCTGTTCCATTAAGAGAAGATATGGATGTTTCAGAGATCACCGATGTAACCTATCTAAATGGAATCATTAGAGTTCGAATGTTAAAACGATGATCTTTTATTATAATATAAATATTCACTAGCTATTATAAAATATAATTTTAAGAACAAAGGTTTATAAAATATTTTTTTCTCTGCTATATTATAATGTCTACACAACCCGCACCACGGGGGGACGATAGAATATCACGTCGAGACTTTTTAAAGCTATTAGCAGCAGCGGGTACTGTATTGACATTTACACCATTTGTTGATTGGGGAAAATTTTTACCTAATCCTGGCGGTTCTACTAATGAAAGAGCCAAAGTTGAACTTCCTGATAGTTCCCAAGCTAATGTAAAAACATTTATGGTTAATCATGCTGAAGCAATTATCTATCCAAAATCTGATGATCCTGTTCTCAATAAAGAAGCTTTTAGAACCTGGCAATTTATACGTCTCCCTCCAGAATTAGGAGGGGAGAAAAATGATGCTTCTGCATTTCGCGTTTATAGCATGGTCTGTTTGCATCTGTGGTGTCTATGGAAATATTGGCCACAAGATGGAAGAAAGAGAGGAGAATGTCCTTGTCATGGAAGTTTATATGACCCCCTGACAGGAGCTGCTTTTGCAGGACCTGCTGCACTTCAATCACCTCCATCAAATGTTCTTCCACAATTAGATTTGGAAGTTGATAAAGACGGTTATTTATGGATATTACCTCCAAATTGGAGTGTAAATGGGAATGGGATAGTAGGATTTGGCCGCTACATTGCATAAAGAAAATAGTCTTGTTAGACTCTTCCGGTGGATCTATTCTGGATTAGATAGAACAATATTCATGGGATTAAAATTTACTTTTCCAACCCGCTTTGTAAGCCCTCTTGGATTTCTGGGAATGCTTACATTTGTAATCTTTATAATTCTTGGTATAACTGGTGCTCTCCTTATGTTATGGTATGAACCAATTCTTGATAGAGCATGGGATAGTGTGGAAAATATTAATGATTCTATACCATATGGTTTCCATCTTAGAAACATTCACTATCATGCCTCTAATGCTATGGTTATGATGGCAATTCTTCATATGTATTATCAATATTTTAGTGGTAGATATAAAATTAGAAATGAAATACTTTGGGTTACGGGTATTTTACTAGGTGTCTTAACGATTTTAGAAGCCTTTACAGGATATGATATCATATTTAGTGAAAGAGCAGAATTGGCTATATCCATCGCTGCCTCTCTAACAAATTCTATTCCTATTTTAGGGCCGGATATGATGAATGCATTTTTTGGAGCTGGGTTCCATGACTTTGTATTACGCTTTTATGCATTTCATGTCTTTTTACTCCCAATAGCATTAATAGCCTTGATGACAGTACATTTCCCAAGATTTCTTGTTTTTGATGTTCCAATGGTAATGGCTATTACTGGAGCAATAATGATCACAGGAGGGGTTTTCCCTGTCGAAATGGGCTTAAAATTTGATCCTAATGTTCCACCTGGTATTACTGTACCGGAATGGTATCTTACTGGTCTATATGCTTTCCTTCGATCTGGGTATGACAAATTTGTAACAGGTGTTGCCTGGCCAGGACTCTTCATATTTACATTATTAATCATTCCTTTCATAGATAAATATAAGAAATTTTCATGGAAGGATAGACCAATCATTTCTGCAATAGGAATTACAAGTATTGCCCAAATTGTAGTAACCACGTACTGGGGATTCTATATCGATCCTGATAGAACAAAATCTCTTTTAGAAAGATTGGTAATTGATCCTATTTTTCTCTATAGTGTGATGCTTTCTCTGATTCCTTTATCCTTTGGATTTACATATCTAATGATAAAATTGGCCAAAAATGCAGAAGCAAATGCAAAACGTCAACCTAAAAAAACTGAAAGTCCAATAACCCTTCCTGAAAAATGGATATATTTTGTCTTTATAGCATTAATAGGATTTCAAATATATTTGAATATTGCAGCATATTATGCTCTACTTGCGGGAATGAAAAACATATCTTTATTCATTATTGGAATTATTATGCTAGTATTTGCAGGCATGTTCCATATATACAGACATGGACGATCGGTTGCCAATAATCCTCCGCCTCCATCTATACAATATATGGATAAAATAAAATCATTACAGCATAGAAAAACTTCATTAGATGAAGGCGAAGAAAAACCAAAATTAGCGTCATCTTCTCAAAATGTATTAAACCAAATTAAGAGTAATGGACTATTGAGTAAAGTCTTTAAAATTGCAAGTAAAAATAAAAACTCATTTGATAAAATGTGGAGTAAAGGTTAGTAGCAGATAAAAACAAAGATAGAAAAATTAAATTAACTAATCTACGAAGTAAGTATGTAGAATAATGGAAAGGTCACAACAGACAAATATAGGCGGTTTAGCTATCATATTTTTTATCATAGCAATAGCAATTAGCTTTGCATTCTATCAATTTGTATTTCTTAAAGAAATAAATCTTAAACCAAGCGTTCCAGAAGAAATTGCTAATCCTACAGAATCATTGACGTTAACCATCTCTGAGGGATCAGGTCTTCCAACTAATCCTCAATTTTACGTTCCAGCTGATGCAAGAGCAACATTAGGTGAGAATAATAAAGTTATTTGGGAAAATCAGGATTCAACTGCTCATACTGTAACTACTGATAATGACTATGAGGATCCTTTATCTGGAAAATTTGATTCTATGGAAACAATAGGTCTTGTTCCACCTGGAGGGACATTTGAATTTGTATTCACTGAAGATGGAGAATATCCTTATCATTGTGAACCTCATCCTTGGATGACTGGTAAGGTAACTTTGGTAAAGAGTTTCTCATAGCATTATCATATTTTATACTATTTTTTTATTTTTAAAAATATAATATCATTTGCCACTTCTTTATGTTCTTGAATTATGGATGTTCTAAATTTAACTTTGGAAAAATCTTTTGATGGTACATGGTGAGATATTGCAATAAATTCTATCATATTTTTTCCTTCTAAGTCTTTTTTAAAGATTGAAAGTCGAGCATATGGATGATGAATTCTTTTTCCATTTAATTGAGTATAAGTGAAGACATCACTTGAATTTTCAATTTGAGAATTTATTACTATCGTATCAAACCTTCCATTATAATTCAATCCTATTCTACCATGAACTTCAGTATTAGGTTGTATTTCATTTTTTTCTAACTGAATATATATTTCCTTTTTCTTTTCCATAATTATACAAGATATTGATAATAGTTTCTATATAATTAATCACATTATAAAGTCTAATATAACTTGTAATACAAAATAATAATAATATATATAGATATTTTAAACGATAATCTTTAAATTTGTTTAAGTTTCTTCAGTTTTGAAGGGCTCGTAGCTCAGCATGGATAGAGCGCCTGCCTTCTATTTAATATAAGAAGATAGCCGGAAGTCGAGGGATCGAAGCCCTCCGGGCCCGTATATTATTTTCAGACTATCTCTAAACCCATTATTAAATTTCATTTTGAAAAATAATTATTTTATATTTCTATTGTTTATATTAAGAATTTAAGAATTCTCCAATGAGCTTGATAGTAAATCCAATTCCTCCAACTACGCCCATCCCTAATAATATAAATTTCATATGTGTAGTATAGTCATCCTTGGATGTTTTCTTTGCTAACAATAGAGTTTGATACATATCTAGTAATCGTCTTTTTAACAATAAGAATATATTTTGCATTTGAAAGTATTTATTTTGCATTTGAAAGTATTTTATTATAATTCTATTTATTGTATTTGAATTTATCTATTTATAAATCAACTTTTGGTAAAAATTGCTTAGGAAAATGTTAAATTAAGATACTTGTTTTGAATAATCAGGATCTTTTTCAGTTCTTTGCATTTCAACAAAAGTTTCAGTATTTTGAATTCCATCAATTTTACCAATTCTCTCAATTACAATATTGTGCAATTCCTCTAATGTACTGGCATTAATATTTACAATCATATCAAACCTACCTGTAACTTCAGATAATGACCTTACTTCAGGAATCATGAGTAATTCTCGATGTATAGTATCTTTTCTTTTTGGATCACGATTAATTCCTACTGTAGCTTTGATATTAAGACCTAACATACTATCATTTACTACTATAGTAAATTTTTTAATTAGATTTCTTTTTGAAAGACGTTTGATTCTACTATATAAAACAGATGAATTAATATTCAGATTTTTACTTAACTGGGGAACAGAGATACTAGCATCTCGAGTAAGCTCAGTGAGGATTTTCATATCAAGTTCATCAAATCTTTGCAAGTTATCTTCGCAATACGATTATAAATCTAGATTAATAAATGTAATTATATTAAACAAATTAAATTTAAAATATTTAATATTTTTAGTTATTTTTTGCAATGTGAAGCTAATATATTAAAATAATTAAGTTTTTTTTTATAAGACTTACAGATATAGTAAATAATATATAATTTAGCTATTAACATCGAATAATGTTTGGATTTGGAAAGGTTAAGAGTGGAGATTATGTTTTTGCGGTAGAAAAAGAAAACGAATATAATAAAATTATATTCGGGAGGGTACAATCTATTGATAAAAATTTACTGTCCATATTAGGATCATATATAAAGCCAACAGGACTCATTGCAAAGAGACAAAGAGGTATTCTAGGACAAAGATCACAAGAAGTCTTGAATGATCCCGATCCAGACAATTGTATTTTTATTCTTATTGATCGAATTGAGACAGGAAATTATTATGGTACTCTAGATCAACATATTAATAAAGTAACGTGGATTAATGAAAAACGATTTTTTGTCTTAGAAGGTTGGATAAAAGAAAACATGCCTGACATGTTTGCTGATGTTATTTATTCTCAATCTGAAGAAGAAAAACTTCATTACCGATCTATTTTAATAGAGAAAATGAATTCTCTTTATGATAAAGATTTGAAAGAACATGTTTATGCTGTTGCTCGAAGTGTAAAGATTTTATAACAAGCTGAAAGTTTTATATTATGGTTTCATCATAATTCGATTCTGATAAATAATGGAATACGTATATGCGGCATTATTATTACATAAATTAAAACAAGATATTACTGAAGATAATATTACTAATGTAATTAAAGCAACAGGTTCTTCTCCTGATGCTGTTCGAATAAAAGCGCTTGTAGCTGCATTAGGAGATGTAAATATTGAAGAGGCTTTAAAAGCTGCTCCAATGACTGTAGCAGCAACTGCCCCAACTGCTGGCGGTGGTGGTGGTGCTACTACATCTGAAACAGCCACAAAAGAAGCACCTGCTGAAGAAAAAACCGAAAAGAAGGAAGAAGAAGCTCTCGAAGGGTTATCATCATTATTCGGATAATTCTTTTTTCCTTTCTTTAATTTTTTATTGTTTGTTACATCATAATTACCTTTAAAGATTATAATTAAAGTTGTTTATTGACAAATGTAAATGTGGATAATCTCTAAAATCTTTTAAAATATGCTCTACACTGGGCTGTCAAGAAAATTTTTTATGTGAAAAATGTCTTTTAAAATCTGAAAATTGTCGTTGTGAATTTACAAATTAAATTATATATATTATTTTTAATTGTTCTATAAAATTACTGTACTAATTGTTAATGTGTGCTTCCAGGAAATAGAAATTGTATGAATATACCTACTATGTACATAAATAAGAGAATTAATCCAAATCTCAATCCTATTTTTTTCCGGAACATAGGAAGTACGGCTATTATTGTAATTATTGTAACTAAAATAATTTGATAATACAAAATCTCAGTTATTTCAATAGTCTCATAAAATCCAAATGAATACATTGCAGCAAAGACTGCTACTGCCAATAACAATGTATTATTGAGGATTTTAGAACCCAGAACATTTGCAATAGCTATGGCAGCTCCGGCAGCACCTTTTCTAGCCAGTAACATCATAGATATTTTTTCAGGCATTTCTCCTGCAATAGGACTAATTATTACAGCTAAGATGACAGCAGATATTGCAACGTCTGAAGAAAATCCCTCTAATGAATGAATAAAAGGTTCTGCTCCCATAACTATACCAAAAGCTCCAATTAAAAAAGCTCCCATTGCTTTAAGAAATTTCTTATTATTATAAGGAATACCTTTCTCAATAATTAATTTCTTATTATTATTATAATTCGCATTGTCAGCACTATTAAAATTATTATTCATAATATTTGCAACTTTTTCTTTATTTTCTATTCTCATTTCATATAATGATAATACTATGTAGCCAGCAAATAAACCTAGAAAAATGAATCCATCAATATAATTATAACCATCTAAAAAGAGTATAAAACTTATTACAGCAGCAAATATCAGAAATAACATATCATTTTTAAAAGTACTAACATCAATATATTTAAGGGGAGCCTTAGAGAGTCTTGTTGTTGCTATAATTAACATAATTGCTAATCCTAATGTCATCATTAATAGGTTACTGCCGAGGCCAGAACCGATAGCAACTCCATATGATCCATTTGCTGCAGCATAAATGACAATAGCTATTTCTGGCAAAGTTGTTGCTATACTTAATAATACCCTTCCTACAAATTTAGCGCCATATTTTTCAGAAAGATGTTCAGCTCCATAGGAAAGTATCCAACTAGCAAAAGTTAATTCTCCCAACCAAATAAGCATATTAAAGAGATTATTTTCTGCCATTTTTTATGAAATATAATATGGGTTGGGAGAAAATACCAATTTGTTATGTTTAATTTGTTGTAAATGATTAATAAAAATAGAAACTATAAAAAATAAAAATTTGTTCATTTATACCATCGACTTTGGTATAAACGATAAATTCATTTTATTCTTATATGGTTCATTGTCTATGAGGTTTTCACCAATAACAATAATGAACTGAGTAGGATGAGGAGCTGTCAATATTACCATTAAGACTGGAATTGATATACATGTAATCATTGTCAGTAGGATTAACCAAAATGCAGTCATTTTTTCGACCATATACAAAAAATTATTTCATTGACAGATATATATAAATTTTATAAAATTCAATTACTTTTAAAAGATAAAAGTTTTCATGATATTAAAGTAAAATCACTTTATATCATATTCTAAACGATTTTAAGTAACTATCTATTAAATTTTGATGTAATTACCATGACAAGTGATGCTGAACTTAAGGAACTTATTGAGCATGCTAGAAGAGGTTATAAAAAACGTAACTTCGATCAATCAATTGATCTTACTATTGTATTAAAAGATATTGATGTAAAAAAAGGATTTAGTTTTAATGAAGTTGTACATTTACCAAATAAACCAACTCGTCAAGCCACGGTCTGCGTTGTTGCTTCAGGTGAAATGGGTACAAGAGCTAGGAGAGCAGAAGCAGATAGAATTATTGAAGTAGATGAACTAGATAGAATTGGTACCAATAAAAAAGAAGCAAAAAAATTAGCAAAAGCTTATGACTTTTTCGTCTCTGATACATCGTTAATGGCAACAGTTGGTCGTTCTCTCGGTCAATTTCTAGGACCTAAAGGTAAAATGCCTACACCTATACCTTATGGTGCCCCAATTGAAAGTATATTAAATAGATTGAGAAGTTCTGTAAGAGTTAGGGTGAGAAATCAACTTAATGTTTCTACCAAAATAGGTGATGACAAAATGGACGATAAACAACTTATCCAAAATGCTAGTACTATTTTATCTATTATAGAAAAAAAATTACCCCAAGGAGATAAGAACATACGTAATGCGTTTGTAAAATTTACAATGAGTAATGCTATAGGTTTGGCCTCATTATCCTCAAAAATGAAAAGTGGTTAGAATATGACCTTAAATCAATTAACAAAAAAATATCCTGAAAAGAAACAACTTTTGTACCAAGATTTACAAGAGCTTCCATCAAAATATCAAGTTATTGCATTATCAAAAATGAATAAAGTCAGAGCTGCTCAGTTAATGACTTTAAGAAAAAAATTTCATAATCAAATTAACATTAGAATAATAAAAAATAAAGTTGCTCAAAGAGCGTTTGAAAAAGTAAAAGGGATTGCTGGTATTGAAGATTTAAGCAAAGAATTAGAAGGTCAATGTGCTCTTATGTTTACAGATTTAAGTCCTTTTAAACTTAATTTAATTTTTGGAGAAAATAAAGTATTTTTACCTGCAAAAGGTGGTGATATTGCACCAAAGGATATAACAATTCCTGCAGGAAATACTGGAATTCCACCCGGTCCAGTTTTATCAGAATTTAAAGAAGCAAAAGTTCCTACTAAAATCGATCAGGGTAGTATTGCAGTAACAAAGGATACAATAGTAGCTAGATCAGGAGAAGTTATTTCTCAAAAACTTGCTTCTTTATTATCCAAAGTAAATATAAAACCAATTGAAGCAGGTATATTAGTCAATTATGCAATCTCAGAAGGTCTTCAATTTAGAGAACAAGATTTACAACTTGATGTTAAGGAATATATTAAAGAATTACAGCAATCTTATTCATCTGCTTTAAATCTTGCAATAGAAATTGTCTATTTTGCCCCAGAGACTATGAGTTCTCTTTTATCTATAGCATATCAAAAATCACTAAATGTAGCGTCAACAGCTGGATACACCTCTAAAGACACAGTGGAAATAGTAATTAACAAAGCACAAGCAAATGCCTATGGTCTGAGTCAGATTCTAAAGTCAAAAGGTTATGATCATCAATAAATTTATCCAAAATTTATCAAATTTTTTACCTTCTTGTGGATAATAACAACACAATAAATAAAGGCAAGAAAATCTTTTTACTAATATATAATGTCAATACAATTAAAAGTTCATCCATCTTTTTTTAAGGAATTTGCTACAAAGACATGGATCTCTCCTTATGAAATAATTAAAGAATTGGTTGAAAATGCTTTTGACGAAGATGCTACAAAGGTATTGATTACCGTTCTTAACAATGGGTCTATAGTAGTAGAAGATGATGCAGGAATGAATGCTGAAGGAATAGAAAAATTTCTATTACTAGGCTCCCCTCACAAAAAAATAGAATCGATATCTCCAAAATTAAAAAGAATTCGCACTGGCCGATATGGTACAGGGAGATTGTCTTTCCTTACATCCTTTGCAAATATGAAGATTAAAACAAAGAAAAATAATTATACCAAATGTATTATTATAGATGAAAGCTCTCTTAACCAATTATTTACTGGTAATTCTTTATTAAACGAAATAAAAGATAAACCACTTTCTAGAAATGGAACAGAGTTATCGCTTAATAATGTAAAGATGAATATCGATATGTTAAAGCTGACTAAAGAAATACGGAAATTAGCAATTCTTAGACAACCACTATTTCAAGTTTTTATCAAACAAGCAGATCAATTTACTGAATGGGATTTTAATGACTCTGATATAGTAAAAGCCCAAGAAATACAAGGATATCATATTCCAGTAAATCTTGACAATGGTCAAATTAGAGGTGAAATTATAGTTGCAAGACGTCCTTTAATAGAAGAAGAAAAAGGAATAGGTATAATGATTGGCAATCACATTGTTGTTAGAAGTCACTTTGGATTTGATGCTAAATTAAATCGAATAACAGGATTAATTAGATGTGACACTCTAACCTCTAGATTTGCAGATAAATCTGCAATAATAGAAGATGATGCTTATTATAATTTTAACAAAATTGTAAGACAGTTTATTGCTGATGAGGTAATTCCAAAATTATCTCAATATGAAGATGTATTAATAACCAAAGAAGAGTCACGTATTTACCGCGAAATAGATAAAGTTCTTGGCCAGGCTGTGATTGAGAACCTGGAATCTGTGGAAGTAGAAGAAGAATATGAAACAATCGAAGATAAAGTTTCAGCTTCTAATGAGAATAGTTCTAATGTAAACTCTATTTCTATTAGCAAATCTACGACCCAAGATAATAAAGTCTCGACAGATGAAAGATATGATAATAAATCTATTGAAATTTCCAATATTAGAAAACAAGCTCATACTGGTATATTAGAACATCAAACTATTCATCCAGAAAGTGAGCCCACTTATTACAATCCAGCAGAAAATTTACAAGTTTCTCCTGTTTTGCAAACTGCAGAAAATTTAAATAACATGCAAGTAAAAAAAATAAAAACTCTTAAACGGACCTTCGCATTGAAAAAAATAGGATATAAAGTAATACCTTATGAAGATGAAACAGATTCCAGATATGGATTTACTAATGAAAATGTGGTATTTGTAAATAAAGCTAATTCAGCTTATAAAGCAGAAGCAGATAGAGGAGATGAATTTCTTTTAAGACACATCATTAGAATAGTAGCTGAAGCTATAGCTGAAGAGAAACATCCAGAAGGAAAAGATGCATTAGAATTACAAAATCGTCTTATTGGAGAAGCTATTAAAATTCATAACCTTCATAATAGAAAAAAATAAAATCTGAAGTCAAAGTTAATAGAAAAGACTAAATCTGGCTATTATTTGATATACCACAAATGGCTTATCAATACTTTCCTGGCGCAACAGCCGTAGGAATTTCTTTTAATAATGGTGTTTTATTGGCATCTGAAAGACGGGTATCTTTTGGAAATTTCGTTGTAAATAAGAGTACTAAAAAAACTTTTGTTCTCACTGAAAATGTTGGAGCAGCATGTGCAGGTATGGTTGCCGACATGAATGTACTTGCCCGACAGGTAGCAGCATTATCCAAAATTCGCAAATTTGAAATCAGACGGGATCTTCCTACTAATTCAGTCGCCAAATTAATGTCTGTAATTATGTTTGAAAGACGTTATTTTCCATTGTTAACTCAAGTTGTAGTTGGAGGCTATGATACCAAACCTCAAATATATACACTTGATCCGTTGGGTTCTTTACTTCCTGATGAATATGCATCAGTAGGTTCTGGTGCTGAAATGGCTTTAGGTGTCTTGGATGCGCAATATAATTCCAAAATGAATGAGGAAGATGCCCGAAATTTAGCTATTAAATCTATTAAATCGTCAATTCAAAGAGATGCTTCTAGTGGAGATGGCATAGATATTCTTATTATTAGTAATAGAGGAAAGAAGGAAGAATCAATAAAAGTATAAATGGCTATATTCTATGAACAATCATATTCTTCTTTCACTTTCGTATTCTTTTAATATATAAATCTCAAATATTATGATAAATTAGAAGTTGGACGCAAGAAATATCGGTTTACGAAATATTGAAGTTGCAGACACAAAGATCTGTTCTATTGATGGTGAAAATGGTAAATTAATTTACCGCGGCTATGATATTTTAGATCTAGTAAATCATTCTACATTTGAAGAAACAAGTTATCTCTTATTGTTTGGAGAACTTCCTGATAAAGTCCAATTAGAAGAATTTTCATACAGACTAAAAGAATCAAGAAAAATACCGGACTCCATAATTGTAAATTTAAAAAATAGACCAAAAACAGCTCTACCAATGGATGTCATACAGTCATGTGTTCCTTCCCTATCTGATTTTGATAAAAATATTTACTCAGATACCAAAGAAGACAATATAAGAAGGGGGATATCCCTTATATCAAAAATTCCAATAATAGTTGCTGCATGGAATAGGATAAGAATGGGGTTGGATGTTATAGAAGCAGATCAAGAACTTTCGCATTCTGCAAATACTATTTATATGATATTTGGACGTAAACCGACTCTTGAAGAAACTAAAGTTTTTGATATTTGTTTGATATTGCATGCAGAACATAGTTTTAATGCTTCTACTTTTGCAGCACGAGAAATTGCTTCTACACGGGCACATATGTATGCATGCATTTCTGGTGCAATAGGAGCATTATCAGGGGAATTACATGGAGGAGCTAATATTCAAGTTATGAAAATGCTTTTTGATATAGGTGAATCAAAAAATGTGGAAGAATGGATTAAAGATAAACTAAAAGAAGGAAAAAGAATAATGGGAATGGGACATGCAGTTTATCGAACAACAGATCCTAGAGCCGATATTTTAGAAAGACTTTCAAAAGCAATGTGTAAAAATGAAAATTACAAATGGTATGAAATTACTAGAAATATAGAACAATATACTAAAAAGTACATGTCAGAAATTAAAAAACAATCAATCTATCCTAATGTAGATTTGTATAGTGCATCTCTTTATTATAGTATGGGATTTCCGATTGACCTTAATACTGCTATTTTTGCAATTTCTAGAATTTCTGGATGGGTATCACATGTTATTGAAGAAAAATTTGCAGAAGCAGCTCCAAAACCTGCATTATATCGACCAAAGGCAGTGTATGTAGGTAAATATTGTGGCCCTATGGGCTGTGAGTATACACCATTAAATAAAAGAAAACCATGATTATTTATTTCATTTTGAATATTCAATCTATTTCTTTATTTTTTGAAAATTAAAGATATAATAAATTATGATAATACAGGTAATGATATAGTTTGAAAATAAATATGTTATCAAAAAAAGAAACTTCATCTATATTAAATAAATTATTGCTAAATTGGCCAGAAAATATTATTCCAAAAATTAAAAATATCAAAGCTTATGAAATTGAAAAAAATAGAAAATTATTAATTCATGAAGATAATTTTGCTGCTGTTTTAATTGATGAAGCTATATTACCATTTTTGGGAAATAATAATTTAGTTGAATCGTTTCCCTATGTTCTTGTAGATATGGGAGCTGTGAGATATATTTGCAATGGTGCTAATATTGCACGTCCAGGAATTATAAAATTTGAATCATTTCTAAAAGATAAAATTGTGATTGTAAAAGATAAAGATTATCAAAAGCCATTAGCTGTAGGAATATCTTTATGTGATAGTGAAACGGGAATGGCATTATCAAAAGGTCATATAATTAATAATATGCATTATGTAGGAGATAAATTTTGGAATTTATATAAAGAGCTAAAAATCTAAACTTAAACTAGATTATACCTTTTTTAGTTATACTAAATAAGTGGCTATCGTTAATTAATGGTTGAAGAAAAGATGCCTTATATATATTATCAGCTATACTTAAAATTTCAAATTTTAATTTAATATGAACTGAAAGAGCTACAGATTTTTCCATAAATTCTCGCTGCATTTTTATTTCTTTTTGCTTTTCTTCTTTTTGATCAATACTTTTATTATCAGGAGTATTATTATAATTTGAATAAAAAATATTTCTTACCATATTAGTGGTTACTATAGCACAATTATTATTTATTGCTAAATGAGCTAATTCATGAATAAATTTCATTAAGATTAGATGTCTAGCTATATTTTTGCTTTCTACAGATATTATAGAAGTAATAGTATCAATAATTACTAGTTTAGGCTTTATCTCATTTATTTTTTTTATAGCCTCAAATTGATGTTTTATAGTGTAAGGTCTAAAATATTTTATATTGTTAATTATTTTATCAGAATAATAATCTTTTTCAATTATTTCAAAAATTCTTTCCGGCCTAAATGTACCCGCAGTATCTATAAAAATTATATTGACATTTTCGTTCTTTTTTAATAAATTTGCACAAATAGTGAAACAAAACTGAGATTTTCCTGTTCCGCTTTCTCCAAAGATATTGGTTATCATTCCAGTGCGAATACCTCCATGAAGAAATTGATCTAAATGTGATGAGCCAGTAGATAAAAGATCCAATAAGACTATTGAAAATATAAGCTATAATTGTTTAACCATAAAGGAACCTTTTTATTCTGCTGTATGTGAAATTGAATTGCAAAGTGGTATATTGACATTGTCAGCTAATTCAAGTTCTCAACAACCAAAAAGACCTTTAACTATGTTACAAAAATCCCTAAATCAGAGGGTAGCAGTGAGATTAAAGAGTGAAATTGAATACAAAGGAATTATGAGTAACGTTGATTCATACATGAATCTTATTCTTGTTAATGCTGAAGAATATTTAGGCCCAAATGTGCTGGCAAACTATGGTAAAGTAGTTATTAGAGGAAATAACGTTCTCTTTATTAGGCTTATTAAAGATCTATAAATATTAAGTTAAAGATTTCTCTTTTTAGAAATGGTTTCAAAATATTTATTTAGCTCTGAAAGTGTAACAGAAGGTCATCCTGATAAGATTTGCGATCAAATATCAGATTCAATATTAGACGAATATTTGATTCAGGACCTAAATTCTAGAGTAGCAATCGAATCATTAACAACTACTGGAACTGTTTTTGTTGCGGGAGAAGTTACATCAAAAGGATCAATAGATGTTCAAAAGATAGTTAGAAATACTATAAGAGAAATCGGATATGATCGAGCAGATTTAGGATTTGATTGTAATAGCTGTGCAGTTCTTACCTCTATCCATGAACAGAGCGATGATATTTCTTTAGGAGTAACTGCTACAGATGTAAAAGATCAAGGTGCAGGAGATCAAGGATTAGTGTTTGGATATGCAACACATGAAACCCCTGAATTCATGCCATTACCTATTATTATGGCTCACAAACTCTGTATGAAACTAAGTGAGGTAAGAAAAAGAAAGGAATTAGATTGGGTTAGACCAGATGGTAAATCACAAGTTTCTGTCGTTTATGAAGATTCTATTCCTAAGAGGATAGACACTGTTGTACTATCTTCACAACATTCACCAGATATTGAGCTTGACCAATTAAGAGAAGAGCTTATAAAGAAAGTTATTAGACCTACCTGCGGAGAATGGATTGATAGTCGAACAAGATTTATAATTAATCCGACTGGAAGATTTGTTTTGGGTGGTCCTTCTGCTGACACCGGACTTACAGGTAGGAAGATAATTATAGATACCTATGGTGGTATGGGACGACACGGTGGAGGTGCATTTTCTGGAAAAGATCCATCAAAGGTAGATCGATCTGCATGCTATATGGCACGATATATTGCAAAAAATATAGTAGCAGCAGAACTAGCCAGAAAATGTGAAGTTCAAATAGCATATGCTATAGGAATGGCTGAACCTGTTTCTGTTATGGTAGATACTTTTGGTACAGGCAAAATAGAACAAGAAGAAATAGAGAATAGAGTTAAAAAAAACTTTGATATGCGTCCGTCACGGATAATTGAAACTTTGTTGTTAAAAAAACCTATTTATAAAAAGACTGCAGCCTATGGTCATTTTGGAAGGAATGATCCTTCCTTTACCTGGGAAAAAATCGACAAGGCCTATTTGTTAAAATAATTTAATTTAAACTCATCTTTTTATATCCAATTCTCATTTTATTTAAACAATCTAGTTATATTATTTTTGCAAGATGTATTCTATATAATAATTTTCATCTATTTGTAAACCATATTTCCTTTTAAAAAATCTAGCTACGTTCTGGATATCGCGTTTAATAAGAAAGTCTGCATTTGGATGATCCAAAGTGACTGCTTGAGGCCAATCAATTATCCAAATTTCATTATTCTCATCTAGAATAATGTTATATTCACTTAAATCACCATTAATAATATTTTCTTTATATGCTATTTTTATCTGTTCAAATGTTTTTTTAAGAATCTCTTTAGGATTTGGTAAATGTTTATAGTCGACTAACCTAACTCCATTTATTCTATACATTACTATTGAATGCATAGATCTGAAATAAGGAGTAGAAATATTCATTTTTGTTTCTTTTAATTTAACTAAAAAATCATATTCTCTTTTGGCAGCTTCAATATTTATCAGTAACCAATTGTGAATATTTCTTCTTTTTTCAATAGATCTTTTTCTCTTGGTATCTGTAAAACTTATTCTACCTATTCTAAAAAACTTTACAGCTCTATCTTGGTCTAATTCAGATACTGCTTCTACTACATCTGATTCCTTGCCAATTCCTAGAGGATTGCCTATTCCAGATATTATTTTGGAATCTACTAATATTTTTAATGCATAAACGTCTAAACCTGCTGTAATCAATTTAAAACCTTTTTCCGTTTTTGATATTAATTTTAATTTTAATAAATTATTTAAGCCATAATCTATCCTATCTTTATGTAAATTAGAATAAGATACAATTTCTTGATTATTTATTATTTCATGATGTTTTATAGAAGAAACAAATATCTTTAGAATTCTGTATTCTAAGTTTCCTAAATTTCTAACTATATTTGCAGATTCTTTTAATGAAGACAAATCAAATTCACAAGCTTTAACTATTAATAATATATGTTCCTATTTATTAAATATTTGGAGGACCATTGAAGATTTTGTTTATTGATTATTTAAGAATTATTATTTATGCATATCAGTAAACAGGATTATTAACAATAAAATAATATAAAATAAATGCTGCAATTTACATTTGTATTTACTAGAGAAAAAAATTAATTGTCCAAATCTTTTTTACTTTTCTGGAAATTAAATATAATTATTACTATTATTATTTTTTTTATCTTTAAAATCAAAAATCTTTTATTTTACTTGCTTTTAGTATTACATGCTACTGCTAATTACACACATATACATACAACCTCGATATATGCCAGACAACATATATCAAGATGGTCAAGTCCAATTACTTGTATTGCTGTGATTGTACGTGCATGGACGGATTAGATGGGTGTTATATACTGTAGCCTCTGTATAACACCCGCATATTTATTATTATTACTTTTTATCGATATTGATATTGTTGTTATTGTTGTTATATCTTTTCATATCTTGAATTAAACCTTATTCTACAAGACTTTTGGAAAATCTACTAACAATATTTTGATATTCTTTTGAATCATTTTGATAAGCAAATTTCATTAATGTATTAATTAAGTCGTTATGAACATTTCCGATCTCACATATTGGAATACTTTCTCTTTAGAATCTCAAAATATGATTATATTCAAAATAATATTATTAATAAAATAAAATATTTTGATCTATATTCTCCATT
>DASUUM010000014.1:0-28233 GCA_036374075.1 Nitrososphaeraceae archaeon | reverse complement strand
ACCTATTGAATGACCAATTAAGGTACATGTTTTAATTTTTAATTTCTTTAATAATTTATCTAGATCGCTGGCTAAATCATCCATCGTAAAACTATCACTTTTTCCCATATTGGACCTGTAATGTCCACGTATCTCGTAAGCAATTATTCTATAATTTCCAGAACGTAAAATAAGAGAGATTTCTTCTTCCCAAATCTTGATGTTTCCTCCTAGAGGATGAATCAGAACGATTGGATAAGATTTTTCATCTCCATATGTTTCATAGTAAATCTTTAAGTCATTATTCAAAGAAATGTATGGCACAAAGACAATAAGTATTCTTTACTAATATGAATTAGATATATCATATTCATTAGTAATTTTATTGCAAAATTATTTTCATTTTATTATAATTTGCGATGGAGATATTTCAAAACTATATACACACAACTTTATAGTTAATAGTTTTTCAATACTCGTATATTAAATTAATAGTTATCAAGAAAAGATGTAAAATTTTCTTTCTCTATTAGGCTTCAAATCTAGCTGACCAGTCCATAAAATCCTCATTTCGAAAGACCAACCTAAAAATGAAAAAAAGCTATAAGTACTCTTCTACCTGTATAAAATAGAAACCAAGATATCGAAATACTAGACCTAGCCTAATATATTATTTAAATTGTGTTTGGTGATTTATTATTATGACTCGCCAAATTATACCACGTAGTCAAATAAAGTAATAAATTTATTTTTTATCTACTTCATATAAATGGCAATGTATATTCATACTATTTTTTGTATAGCAAATCTCATATCCTTGTTTAATATATATAATATTATGGTATTAATTCAAGACTATGATAAGTTCTGTTTTTACCTACTTACAGTTTTCATGTCATCTGTGATATTTGCATTAGTATTGATATTAATTTTCGCCCCCTATAACAATTATCATATCTGGACTACAGATATTTCGATTCTACCATTTTTGGATATTCTAGACAGAATAATAGTTTAAATGCTATGCATTCAAAGTTTTATTTGAAAAGTATAGTTAAAAAGTAAATTTTAAATTTTTCACTACCTGTTTTATTATAAATTTACTCTATTAGTCCAATAAATAATATCTTTAATCTTTTTTATTAAACTGTAATGCTTTTTGTGTCATAATAAAATATATTATAATCAATATAATCTATCCTACTGACAAAAATAAATTAGAATTTATTTAACAATGATTCACTAAATTTGACCAATATTAGTAAAACTCTACTAAATGCAGAATTCTACTCTTGACTAGCTTGCTCAATATGTAGATGAATCCTACTATTGACATTTATTATTTGATGCATCCGTAACAGATTTAAAGAATAGTAATTCTTCAATGATTACTTGAGCTTATATAATTACGAACAAAATGTTTCATTGATACCAATTTTTAATATTCAATACTCAAAAATTGGGTAGCATTTTAATATGGAAATATAAATTTTGTTATTTCTAAAGTTATCGAAAAACATGTTTATAGAACGTTACTTGGTACTTAACATTATAACACATGTCAGTATTTATATTCTCAGTAAAAAGTAGCTATTGAATTATACAATAATTATTATCTAATAAAATTATATATTATATGTTACTGAATGATTGTTCGAATTCTAAATATAATTAGAATCGTTAGTAATCAATATGCATAAGTCAGCAATTACGATCGGACTTTTTTTGATGGCTTCGTTAATAATGTTATCAACAGTAGCAGCAATACCAATTGGCAACATGAATCTTTTTTCAAATGCAATGGCATCAGAAAAAAATTCAAATAAACATGACAATTCTCAAAAATATGAAAGTTACTATTCTGACAATAATGATAAATACAGAGCAAATTATGAAGATAATTATTATTATCAGCAGCAAGATCAGCCACAACCAAGTTATGATAAAGGATATAATGATAAAAAAATATCTTATAACAATAGTTATGAGGATATGAAAAAATATAGTACATATCCAACAAAAGATAATAAAATTGCATGTCAAACTGGTCACTTTGAAGGCTTCTTTGTTGAATCAGTAGAATTTTGTAAATTAAAAATTGCTCAAGGGCCGCAAGGTCCGCAAGGGCCGCAAGGGCCGCAAGGTCTAGCTGGGCCAATTGGTGCAACAGGTCCAATAGGTCCCCAGGGAATTACACAACTTGTAAATGGTACAAATGTGTACCTAGTTACAAACACCACTTCAACAACAAATGTATCAGTTGTTAATCTAAATGCTGTGTGTCAACCAGGTGACTTAGTACTAAATGGAGGATATTCATACAATAATGCCACATTGACTCCATTTTCAGATATAGCAGAAAATCAACCTATAACTACCCCCTCAGGAGCAGGATGGCAAGTATCGGCTCAGTCATTTAGTGCGATAACACTCACGGTTAATGCATATTGCTTTAACAATTCACCATAACGACAATATCCATTTTAATTTTTTTTATTAATTCAATTATTCATATTTAAAAAATATAATTCCTGTGTCGAGTCTGCAAGAGTTTCAAATCTAAATTAGTCAGATTTCAACTCATGAATATTACTACTTAATAGGGGTTGTAGAAAAACATTAAATATTGGCTTTTGCGTATGTCATGTTGACAAAAAAATTTGTTACGGGTTTCAAACCTAAATTAGTCAGATTTCAACCAATATGACCGTGTAAGGTTGTGATTCTAGCTGGAGTGGCACAATTAGAAAATGTTTCCAATACCACAAATAAAACCTCTGAACAATCAGAAGAAACGTATAAGACAGAAAAACCATTTTTCTTCTTATTCAATACAGAACTTCCTGCCTTGAATGTAACAGAGTTTCCACCAGATGATTTCTCCCTTAAGATATTAGAGGTTAATCAAAATGATAATGTTACTATATACTTTTACAATATGGAAGCCCCAACAGGAGATAGACATTCTTTTACAATAAATGCTCCTTATGATATAAACTTGGATTTGGGACAAGGTAAGAATGGTTCAGCTTCAATTGTTGCAAAAGATCCTGGAATATTTAGATATTATTGTGAATACCATGAACCTACTATGAGTGGACAACTTGTGGTGATACCTAAAGGATAAATATTAAATTCTTTTTTTTGTTATTACAAATTGTAAATTTCTATATTTAAAATATCTAATAGGATACTTTTATTTAAAGAGACTGAAGGGTTAAACTAGCTTATACAATTTTGTTTTATGCATGTATTAATGAGGAGGTAGAGTATATTTTTTAATAAATTTTAATAAATCTGTCCGGTCATCAATATCATAATATTTTTTTAAATTTTCTATGATATGCTTTTCATAAATACTAATTGTTTGTTTATTTTGTTCATTTCCATTTCTTTCCATACTAAAGTTCCTCTAATAATTATTTTTATATTTTCAAAAATGATCTTAGAAAATATTTGCAAATTGTCTTCGTTGAGGAGAATAAGGTTTTTATCATCTTATTTCGTTACTTAATTACTATATTATTAATTACTATATTATTAACGATCTTAATAAAATTCTATATTTGAGTTAAATCTCAGATATAATATAAAGAAAATAGGAATATTAGGTGTACGTGTAGAAGTTTGTAGTAATTTTCCTCATTTACTCTCCTCTGTTCTTGTTTTGTCTTCTACAAATTTATATTTTGATAATGCTTTGTAAGCGACAAAAACAACTAGCGCTACTATAAGAAAATCAATTATGTTAGCGATAAAATCTCCATATTTGAATTCAGAGACTGCACCAGAAACACTAATAATCGTTGCAGATAATTGTTCAAGACTTCCTGAAGGTAAGAATAAACCAACCAATGGATTAATAATATCTTCAACAAGGGCAGTAATTAATTTAGCAGATGCTTGACCTATAACAAATGCTATTGCTAAACCAATAATACCAAATGTCTTGAGGAAATCAAAGAATTGTGTAATAAAATTCCTGGTAGGCAGTGGTTCTGTTGATGATGCTGACGACGATGGCGGATTTTTTTCTGTCAAATTTTAATTTGTTGTAAAATAGATTGTATGATGAACAACTATGTTAATGACTATTAACTTTTTTGTTAAACATAGCAAATATTTTATCCTACATTACTGAATAAAAACATAGAGTTTCTAGTTAGAAGAATTCGAAGTTAAAAGAGAGGATAATAATAAATGATAAGAAAGATAATAATTCAAATCCTATAACAGCAGTAATAAATATTGATTTATTGATATTCTTTTTATTATTAATATCTGTATTGAGTATGAAATCCAGAGTCTATGATTATTAATTAAAATAACGTAGCTTTTTTAAGGCGATATGTCAAACCTAAAGTATAATTAACAATATTGTGCTACAGGAATATAATACATTAATGTTTTCAAATCTCAAATTTTATAGAAATGGAAATTATTTTCAATTAAATAAAATGACAAATATGCTATTCTTTTCTTTTTTTATTTTGATTCTTTTATTTTCTTTCTATTCGTATTTTGCTCATGCAGAAGAAATCATAACAATAGTTCCAGGATCAAGTGATTCTAGTAGATATAGATTTTTTGACATTACCGAATATCCTATTAGCACAGGAGAAGATATAAAATGGTATAATGCTGATGACATTCTTCACAATATCAAAGTTATTTCTAGCGATGGAAAAACTATAGTTACAGAATCGGAGAACATCAAACCAAAAGAATATTTTAATTATGAATTTAAAGAAGAAGGAGAATATCTATTTCAGTCATTTAAATATCCGTGGATGAAAGGAAAAATCATTGTTACAGATAACATCAAAACTATAAGAGAGAGTTTTGAAAATGATATTGATCTATATATAAGTTGGACACCTTCTACTATTAAATCTGGCGAGAAAGCTATTTTTAAAATAATATTTATAGATAAAAAAAGTAATAAAAATCAAGAACATATAGATTATTCGTTTACTATAAAGGATTCAACCACTGATAAAGCTTTATATAAAAATTCTTTAACACATTCTGCTTGGGGAATTGAACCTGCCTCTTATAAATTTGATATAACTGGCAATTTCGTCGGGGAAGTAGGTATTCAAGGAATACTATTCCAACCTATCAACCCGGAATATATTGAATTTGAAATAGAATAGACACAATAAGAAGTCACAAATAAGAAGTAAGACATTTTCACTACAATTTTGTAGGTAAAAATAACGATGTTGATCAATCCCCATTATGAAAAGCTTAATCTTTTCAGATAAAGAAAGTTCTCCTTTACTTTTTCATATTTACATTGCTAAATAGTATTATTTTACTCTGTTATTGGCAGAAAACTATTACTCAGACTCTGATATTGCAAATGAGGCACGAGAGCAAACAATTGAATTTGCAATTATGATAAAAAAATCTAATTTAAATATTCTTCAAATTATATAGAAATAAGTAGCTATTCAAAAATATTTTTGTTATTCTTTCGTATATCAAAAAAGTTAATTAAATTAGAGCTTGAAGATTATTTTACAAGTATTTGAAAAATAAATCTAGAACCATTTTAGAGAATGGTCATCTATTAATTGATACGTTATGTAACATCAGTTCTATTTTTAAAAAGTATTTAAAAAAATTGATTTATTTGATTATTAAAGGATTCTCGGAAATTTTAATACTTTAAGTAAGATAGTAGAATAAGATAAGAAAGGTTAAACTTGGTCAAGATGGGCTCTTAACATCCAAGCCATTTTTTCATGTTTTTCCATAATCCCTATCAGAAAATCATTTGTTCCCATATCATGATAAGGTTCTTCACATTCGTCTGCATTTTTTCTTAATGTTTTGATAATTTGTTCATGGTCAGAAATTAAATTAGATATCATTTTAGTGTCATTTGGATATTCACCAGGTGATTCTTTTATTCTACTATATTCTAAAAATTCTTTAAGAGTGCCTAAAGATTTTCCATTAAGCTGACGTGCTCTCTCTGCTACTTCGTCAATAATTTCATCAAGGATTTCATATTGTTCTTGAAAGAATTCATGTCTATCATGAAAATGAGGGCCTATTACATTCCAGTGATAGTTTCTAGTTTTTGTATAAAGAACATACTCATCACACAATACATTATTTAGAATTTTTATTACACCATTAAGAGATTCTTCAGAAAGTCCGATATTAATATCTATATTACTTTTTTTTACTAATGTGGATTCCATTTTTTATTTCTTCAATATGTTTATATCTTCATCGAATATAAAGATTCTCTAGAATAAACTAAGATCAAGCAAATATCTTTAATTTAACAATAATAGAATAATTTATATTTATAGCATCAATAAACATTCCTTTAGATTTTAAACCAAAATTCAATGAGAAAAAAATAAATATATTTGCGGACCCAAAGAAAGATATTATCAAATATTATATTTCTTGAGAACGTATGTAAAGAAAAAAAAGTAATAATATATTAGTTATAATATTTTGTGTGATAGTAAAATTACCAACATAAATTATAAAAATATATTATTTTTAATAATGAAGGATTAGAGACTTATATCATATGTTACCTATCTTATACAATGACTGAAAATAAAAAAACAACAATCAATATCTTGATAGTATTTTATACACGTTACGGAAACTCTGCACGTATGGCTGATGAAATATCCAAGGGAGCTAAAGAAATACTTGAAGCAAACGTAGCAATCAAACGGATTGCTGATGATGTTCCAATGGATGTAATATCAAAGAATTCATCATGGGCTGAAATAGTTAAAGATCTAGATGAAAAATATCCTCCAGTTTCTATAGATGATTTAGTAAATGAGCTTCCAGAATATGATGCGATAATTTTTGGTTCACCTACTAGATTCGGTAATATGTCAGCACAAATGAAAACTTTATGGGATAGAACAAGTCGTCTATGGTTGAGTGGATCCTTAATTGGAAAAGTAGGTGGTGTATTTACTAGCGCTTCATCAGTACATGGAGGACAGGAGACAACTGCGATATCAATGATGTTTCCTATGTTGCACCATGGTATGATAATAGTCGGAGTTCCTTACTCTATACCTGAACTTACAGAGACTGGTAGTCCTTATAGTCCCAGTAGAGTAGTAGGACCAAAAGCAGATAGACCTTTTGATGACAAGGATATAAAAGTTGCAAGAGGATTTGGAAAAAGAATTGCAGAAATTACCTATAAGTTAGTAAGAAAAGATGATAAAGAGAAGAAAGTTGACATAAAAGTTTCTTAATTATACTCACATTTCTTTAAATTCAATTATATTCTTTTTGTATTAATATTAAGGAATATATCTATTGCTTGTTATACTAAATCATCTATTCATATGCCATGCACCAGTAAAGGTTGCGGTTCATGTTCTTTTAACTAACTATTAAACCAAATATATTTTCTCTATTCATATTACTTACAAATGATGTTTGAATTGAATCAAAGGTTTACCTGCTGTATCAGAATAAACATTATTTGATATAATCTCTTGAAGTTATGTTACCAGACTTATAGTAAAGTATATTACAAAGAATTGTAAATTATTACTATTTTTAATTTAGAAAATTACTATCAATTAAATGCTTTTTAAAAAAATTATTTGAATAGTATTTACTAACTACTACTCATCATTATTCTTTTTCATAATTTTCTTTTTTTTATTCTTTGATTTTCTCTATTGTACACCTGGATTCTGTTGTTCTTCAGTAAGGAGAGATTTCCACTCAGGGGGAAGATTCTGAACCCAACCATGGTAAACTACTGGGATAGCAAGAACACCTTGCCCACCAGTTCCCTTCAGGCTCTCTATATTGTCATCTATCTGAGTTTCTGGCGAAGCTATTAGAGCAATACGTCCTGTTATTTCTGCATCACTTGGATCACCATCGTTGTTTGGATCTCCATCCACGACTATTAGATCATTTGAAAATGAACTAGAAACATATGCATAGTAGCCACCATCTTTCTTTGCTCCAAAGTTTACTCCATGACATCCTGCGCTACAAGGCAGATCTTTTACCAACTCATCCTTCTCTGTGTCTATAATGGTAATTGTTGCACTTCCTGTATTAGCAGTTACCATATACTGGCCGTCCGGACTGACCGGGGTCTGGATTGGTAGAAAACCCATTGGGCCACTAACGTTTCCACTAAGTGGATCATAATTTTCTAGTAAGTTTATTTGTTTGATTAGTCTAGTATTATTAGTATCTATTACACTAATTGTGCTATCAAAGAAGTCAGCTACATAGGATTTGCTTCCATCAGGAGTCATTGCTACAGCTATGGGACTATGACCAATCTTTACTTTTCCAACAATTTTGTCTTTCATCATGTCATATATTGTTGCAGTACCAGTAAATTCATCAGGTGTTACCATATAATGATCGTCTGCACTCATCCAATGCCCATGTGAATGAGAAGGATCCTGTCCAGGATACTGCAGTGGTATAACTTTCTTTATTGATTCTCCTTTTGGACCAAGTACAGCAACTCCTTGTTCTCCATGTAATACTATCATAAGTTCATCGGTTCTTGTACTCGTCATTACATGTGATGGATCATCTCCTACCTCAATATTTTTGATAAGTTTTCCTGTGTTTCTATCAAATATGGTTGTCTTATTATCAAACCACTGCGTTGCATATATCAAATTTTGATCCTTATCTGTCCACATATTATGAGGGTTATTCATATTTATTTCTGGTAATGCTACTTTTTTTGTTATTTCCCATGTCGTAGCATTTATAGCAGTAGCTGTACCAGGTTTTGTCTTGTTTATTGTCTTTTCAAACTGGGTATCTATCCAAACTTCTCCTACTCCAGGAATATTAGGATTATTTACCTTATCTAAGGTCAAATTCTGACCGTATCTCTTTTCTAAAGTATCTTTTAGGTTTACTACTGTTCCATTGGTTATTCTTACGTCTACGTCAGGATATGAGATATGCCATGGTTTCTCTGTGGAAGTATAGTCTTGCCAATTATTTGGAGCAGTAAATGTAAAGAATGCCTTTAAGAGTCTTGTTGAAAGGTCACTGCTTGTTGGTACTGTAACACCGTTTATCAATGTAATCTCATCTCCAAGATCTAAACCCTCGGTAGAAGGATCATCAGCTATTACAGCACCTAACATAAATGGATGAAGTTTACATCCAAATACATATAGTCCCGGATTCTCAAGTTTCACTATACCACCTCCAGCATATGCTGTAACCTCATCAAAAGGCATATTCATAGCATCTTTGGGATAAATAAAACTCGTAACTGTATGTACTCCACTTACATCTGACATCATGAAATTGACACTCCCTGTTTTGTTAATTACTGCAAGAGATTCTGTTCCTGTATTAGTTATATCACCAGCAAGGTTGGTAAACCATTTAGCAGGCTGGTCCGTAAGTTCAAATGCTGCAAAGTTTTTGTAGGGTGAAGCACCTGGCTCACTTTGTATATTTATGGTTGGATCTCCTGATACAACTTTAAAACCTCCCATCATTCCTGCTTCCATATGTGCGAATACATGACAATGATATTGCCACTGTCCTGGTCCTACTCCCTCGCCTACATCGATTACAAATGAATGAGTTTTACCTGGAAGTATTTGTTTTACGTCTATTATATTGTTTGTACCTGGGTCTATCCATCTATGTGCATGCAGATGGAAAGTATGTTGATGTCCTATTGGATTACCTGTATGACCTACTCCTAAAATATGGAAACGTATTTTCTGTTCTATTACTCCACCTATATTGGGATTTGTCCACAATGGAATCTGTTTATAATTATTTTTATTATCAATTTCCATACCCCAAAATGTGGAGCCAACCATGAATAAGATTACATCTTTATCTATCTTGTTAAGTGGTAATTCTTGAATCTCACCTTTTATGAGACCTTTAGTAACATTATTCTTTGGATTCACAATGACTGCTCCAAATAGGCCATTCTCTCCATCTTTACTATCATCTACATATAGAAAAGTTCCTGGTTGAGATGCTAGAAATACCTCACTAGTTATCAGGTTGCCATCTTTATCTTTAATATTTACCTTCACATAATCACCTTCATCAAAAACTAATGTTGGACCAGGAATAGTAGCTAATTCGCTGTATTTAGGCGTCAAATATATATTATTATTACTAGTACTACTAGTAACATCAGACATTAAAGGACCATTGCTTTTGACATGGCTAATCATTTTATAAGCTGCTTGTCCAGTTGGTAAAGTTATAACTACCATCTCAATCTTGTGCTCTGAAATATTTGCAGTTTTATTAGTAATTGACAATGATGTATTACCTTCAGAAGATGAAGGTATAGACGTCAAAGTATGAAATACTTGTTTTTTGTCATCTTTAATTTTATCATTATTTGTTTTTAGTGAGTCACTATTGTCTTTATTCGATATTTGTGGTTGTTGTTGTTGTTGTTGTTGTTGTTGTTCTGCATAAGTCATATCAATAGAAGAAAGGTTTGCAGAGATAGGACTAGTAACTATTACAACTATAATAAGGATAGTTAAGATAGTCTTAGAGGATATTGCAGGAGATTTCGATTTAAACTTTTTATTTGTATTTCTGTCTATCATTACCTTAGTTACCTCCACCTACAAATGATATTTCTCCATCATTATCATTATTTATTATCTCTGGTGATGGACCAGGAATACTCGCAATAATACTATCAGCAGTATTATTCTCTACAACCACTTCAAACTTTCCTTTCATACCTGAAAGTAAATGTATAGGCATTTTATCATAATATGAAGTACTTTTATCAGCACTAATAGTAAATACATGGTTTTCTAGTGGACCTATATTTTCTAAAATAGTTGTCTCATTAGTTCCTGGTTTTAGCCATTCATAATCATCAAGAACAAAATGATGAAAGTCTGTACCAACAGATTGAATATGGAATCTAACTAGATCATTTTTTGATGCTACAAGTGTAGGATTTACCCATAACGGTGTGTGTTTGTTGTTATTGGTATTATCAATTTCCAGACCCCAAAAAGCATCATCAGTGATAAACAAAACGAAATCTTTCTTTATATCATGTATATCTACTTCTTTAGCAGTTCCATTTACTAAAGCATTGACTTTGCCATTGGCAGGATTAACTATTACTGTCGAGAAGAGTCCATTAGTTTCTACACCATTCATATTTATTCCAGATGGGTTTTTTCCAAATGTATGATCATGCCAAGGCCATGATCCTCTCGTTCCATCTGCAGCAGTCCAAACATAAGTATAGGATTGTTGAGGAGTTGCTCCTTGATCTATAACTCTGTTAGTCATTTTTAATGTACCATCACTTGTAATCTCATAATGAACGCCATGTGTATGAAGACTCACTGACCCACGACCTATTTCATTAACTAACGTCAATCTTGCTTGGTCACCTTCAGTCATGACTATTGTGGGACCTGGTATTGTTGGAAGGTTGCTGTACCTTGAAGTAATATCTTGTGTACGATTTTCTTTATCAATGACCTTGTATTCTAACATTTTATATGCTTGATGCCCATCAGGTAACTCTACGCCGGCCATCTTTATTTCATGAATTTTGGGAGATGGATTCTCCGAAGTTAAGTTATTTTGACTAGTTTGAGCGATAACAGGTATAATAGAGTAGGATTGATGAATAAAAACAAAACCAACAGCCATTACTACCGATAATTGTACAAGTTCTTTATGAACTGAATTAATATACATTATTATTCTTATATCTGTTTCTTGTACATATATATAATAGGTATACGTTGAAATTGCAAGTAATTGATTGCAATTACTTGTAATTATTTGTAATGGATAGAATATTCTTAAAAAAAAATAAATAAATAAATAAATAGTATTTATAAAAACAAATAGGATAAAGAAATTTTAGACATAATTATTAACATTTAAATGACAAAATAAATTGTATTTTTTTATATCTAAATCCAACCATTACGAGTATTTATTTAACAAAGATAATACAATTAAAAAAGTATCCTAAGTATTGGAATTAGATATTTATTGGAATTTAAGTAAATTTATTTTTAGTTATTCTTATCTATTAAGAACAAGACGAATGATGACATGTGATATTATTAGTCATAGTACAATATAATAAGAATACCCAACAACAGCTATAGGTGACACAATAGCTTATACGATAGATTATCATTAACATATTTCGATTTGGTTCTGTTTAGAAAAATAAAGATATTATAAAAATGAAATTAATAGTTAACTTCTTTTGAATAATTAGTTAATTAACATAACTATAATAAGAATAATTTATTTATCTTAGTGATATAAGATTTACAATGGCAAGTTTAAAAATATTATTGTTAATAACAATTTTGATTCTTTTAGCTCCAGCAGGCTTCATAGGTGGTAACGATATATTTGGTATAAAATATTGGTGCGATGAAAATGTATTGGTATGCAATGGGGATGAGACAGATGACGAAATTACTGGAAATGACAATAACAATATAATTTATGGATGGACAGGAAACGATTATTTGCGTGGAATGGCAGGTGATGATGTTATTTTCGGAGGAGAAGGTGCAGATACAATTATTGGTGATACATCAAGCGATGTCTTTAATGATAATGATCATGGAAAAGATGTAGCACTTGGTGGACCAGGAGATGATATACTAATGGGTTATAATGGAAGTGATGATCTATTTGGTGGAACAGGTGATGATTGGCTTAGAGATTTTGGTCCAAGAAATTCTGATGAGGTAAACAAATTCTTTGGTGAAGAGGGAAATGATTTGCTTGTTGGTAGTAGTAGTAGAGATATCTTTAACTGTGGGGAGGGAATAGATGTAGTTCTAAATTTTAATTCAACTCAAGGAGATAAATCTGAACCCAATTGTGAAATGTTGTTTAAAGAAAAAATTAATATTAGTCAAAATAACGAAGAATACCTTGCTTTTGCTCCTTTAGATAATGGAACCATAGATCTGGGCAAATAATAATTTAATTATAAAAAAATTTTTTTAGAACTTTAACGCTGATAATATATATACACAATTAAGTCAACAAGCCAATATTCAAACAATCTATAGGTGGCTATAGTTTGGTCATAACAATAAGAAATATGAAATAGTCTATGTGTTCGCGCACAGAGAATAGTATTTAATTGGATTATGTACTAGGTAAAAGTAAAGATGTATTTACACAACTAATTATTTTTTTAATAATAAAGATTTCTATTTTCAATAATTGACTGGAAAATCAAACTAGGGACTATAGATTCTCAATCGGAATTCTAAGATTTACTTTATCCATTCTATTTTGTTATTGTATTTGAAAAATAAGATATTATACGTTTGTTTGTTGTTCACTTTGATATATAGTCATTTAATTATCTTTAATGATCGAAAGAAATCGAGTTGACATGAAAATGAATTCAAATGATATTAAATTCTCTATCTACAGTGAAAAGAGTAAAGTAGTACGAACTTGATCAGTTTCATTTTTTAAATAACAATTGTACAATGAAGACATGTGAATTCTGCTTACAATTGATATGCATACAGCATAATATGAGAATAGTATCACAACTATTATTGCACTATGTTGCAGAGCATTCTTAATTTATTTATAGAAAAAATAACAAACAATTACAAAGTGCAAGAGAAGGTATTGATTAATAGCATATGTAAAAATGTTCTTCTATTCTCACCCTTTATAAAATATGTTGGAGTAATAGATAGATACGGCAAGTTAATTACTGGTTTATCTAAAAATGATTATATTCTAACTCTAATTAATAATTCATTCTCCCCTTTTTTATTTGATAAAATTACACCGGCTTTAGATTATTTTGATGCCATTATTGCTTATGATTATCATGATATTTTCAGATCAAATTTGTATAATTATCTTTTAATAAAAAAAAATTCTGAGAATCTAGTAATTTTTCCCATTATGGATAAGGGGGATAAATATATTTGTGTATTTTCCGAATCTGATGATGACATCATTGAGGTTATCGATAAATTACTATTAGCGATGATCTAATTATCTATTTTTTCCATCGCTGATAGGTTCTAAGTATTATAGCTATATGACTAATCATTGTTACGAAATTCATTTTTATTTATTTTAAAAATTTAAAATTAGTTAATGTACTATTGTTGTGACCGATTGCAATGCCATGCATTGTACCCTTCATGTTTAAAAAGATATTTTCAATATAGTTATACCGAAATGACAGGTAATAATTCAAAACTATCTAGAAATCATCCTAGTGAAATACACAAACCGTGCTTAGGAAGATAATTTTCCAATGGCCTCAACTTTAACAAATGTCCCATTGAATGAACATGTCATGGTTCTATACACCCACGATGAGGACCATAATAATGCTGCTGTAGATTTTATTAATTATGGGTTAAAAAACGGATATCATTGTATTTATGCATCTGTATATGCATATGATAGTGAAAATCCCTCCAATATTTCAAATTTATCGTCTAGGATTGTCAAATATAAAGAGAATATTGAAAAAGACGAATTGAGTATTATTGACTTCAAGCCTTATTATCAATCAGCACGTATTGTAGATTTAGCTCCTTTTAAAAAGCTGAAGACGGAAGTAGAAGAAACTCTGAATCAGCGTAAATCTGAAGGCAAAAAAGATGCAATCCTAATCTTTGCAGATGCAGCATGTTTATTATCTCACAATAAACACTTTGAAGAATGTGAAATATTAGAGTGGTGGTGGCATGAAACTACTACTGAATGGAAGCAAAATAATCAAAATATTACTGTAGTATGTCCTCATCCTGGACAAATCCTTAACAATCCTTTGTTATCAGAGGCCAAGCTACGTATTGGTTCAATGCATACAATAACTATTGATTTTAATTATAACAACAAGCATTATGACCATAATCTTCAACAAATTTCAAAATACCAGGAAAACCAAAATAAGAAAAAAACTAAAAAAAGAATCCTTATAATCGAACCAGAGCCAGATATTCAATACTTTTATTCTCTTTTTACAAGACAGCATGGTTTTGAAGAATCAGATGTAAAGATTGTAGAAGATGGTAACAAATGTTTAGAGGTTATATTTTCTGCTAAAGATGATAACAACAACAATTACTTTGACGTAATCATAATAGATACTCATCTCCGTGACATTTCTGGCTTTGAAGTTGCAAGAATGATACACAATAAATTACCATATAAAAGAATCATATTAACTACAACTTACTCATTAGATAAGATAAGCAATATAATCGATTCAATTGGTATAAAACGTAAAGATGTAGTTCTAAAGCCTTTTAAGTTTGATGAGTTATTTGCTGTAATAGAAGAACTATAAACTTTATACAGTAAAATGGTTTATTGCGTTATATCTAACTCTATAGTAGTCATTTGTAATTTTATATTAAATAATAACTTCTGCAATAATAGATTTTTGGGTTATCTGTATTTCTGCTCTTAAGTTAGCGATATTATAGAAAATAAGATTTAACAGTTCTTTTGCAAAAAGTGACCAATATTCGCCTAACTCATGTTGTATTACAAAAATATGTTTTTTTCCTGCCTCGATTCTATGATCAGAAGTTATACCAGAAACGTTCATATATTCATGTAATACTGCTAGAACAGACCACAAGTCAAATTTTTTTTTCATTAATATTACAGACTCTTTGAGATGATAGAAGGCAACCTCTGCAGAATACTTTATTAATTTTTCTTTATATGGATCGACTGAAATTCCATTAGACTCTGATAATCTGATAGTTTCTTGAATTAAAGATGAAAAAAAATTTTTAGGGACTGGCATCATTCCTAATTTTTGCTCAAATCTTCCCCATTCGACATACTTTTTTAAAATTTTATTTATAAGAACATTTAATGAAATTTCATTTTGATTAGCATCACGTTGGAGTTCATCTACTATAGAAGCATCTAGACGGAAAGTTATGCTTCTGCTTTTTTTATGAGGACGAAGAACAGTATTATTATTTAATTTACTCACAATCCTCTTTTGTCCACCCCAAGTATATGTATTTTTATTATTAAAAAATTGTATTTTTAACATGATTATAGAAAAATTAATTATATTTCATATTTTGAATATATGTTATTAAACTATTGAAGTAAGAATCCCCATATTTAAAAGTAATAAAATAGCTCTTCATTAAATCTTTAAAAGATTTTTATTTATTGATTATCTATTTGTAACTAAAACAGGACAATTTGCATATCTTATCACTCCTGAAGCAGAGCCATTCCAAATAACAAATTTTTAAATCCCCATCTTCCTCTTGTCCTTATTACTATTATATATTTTTTCTTTTTCTAGATAATGGTTACCTCACATTATAAACAGATATTTCTGTTAATATGACATTGGTAGAAACTTCAATATTTTTACTTTCGTTTTTTACTACACTCTATATTTTGGTAAACCATTTGTTACCTTCCTCTTTTACATATCTAACTAGTGTATCAGTTTGTTTAGGTGTGATAAAACCTGATAAATTAATATACCCGTTTTGTGAAGGACAAAAAAAGTGAAACATACAAAAAGGTTATTTTGGAATTGAATTTGTTAACAATGCTAAGAGCAATTTGATCAGCCAGCCGAAATGGATACTCGGAACCGTCTCTAGGAACAGGAATTTAAGAAAATAATGATTGTTGAAGTACATTCCGATTCTTTAATAGATTAGATAAATAAATTTGTATTTACATTTATTAAAATTAAGTTATTATATATCATTTGGTAACAATAAGCTTTAAACTTAGAATACTAATTTACTTTAGTAAATTCTCTAAACACTAGCAATTATTTTAGTAGTCAGTATCTTTTAATAAACTGTCAATAGAAGTTATTATTGGTTGTAGAAGAGCATAAACAAAGGGAATTGATATTCTAGAATTTATTTGAATTCTATAAAAAAATAGGGAGATTATCCTGCTCCTTGAATTTGTCCTCTTATCTCACCGTCAGGATGTGCTTCTGTATGGACATTAACATATGTTTCACCTAGTTCCATCGCTTTATTGAGATCAATTAGTGTTTTTCCGGCCATTGGACCTTCAAGATCAGCATTAGTTATATTGCCACTAGTTAGAATTCCATTCATAGGTTCTGATGAGGGTGATTCTGTCTTAAACAATGTTACCACTATAGGTCCATTTTCACCTGTTTTACCACTATGTATATGCGCCGCTGTGACTTTAATTATGTTAGATACATTTACAGAATACCCTATATTATCGAAATGTGGGGCTGTAAATTCAGCAGAGCCTGTAGCTTCGGTGTCAACTGTAGGTACCTCTTCGCTACCTGATAGCTGAACACTAAATCCTGCTACTGTAGCATATACACTCAATATATTCTGCTTTGGATCGAAGGAACTGACTACCGTTAATGAGCAAACGGTTGTGATGATTGCTGTTAAAGCAAACAAGTAAAGTTTCCTCATTAAATATATTAATTAACTAGTCAAGGAAATAAGTATTGCTAAATTAATTGATATACTCTAAAATATTTCTTTATTAAAAGTAAGTGTATAACATTAAAAATAAATCTGGTTTCTTAAAACCAGGTCATTAGAGGTTGAACATTTCCCACAAGTAAAAGCAATTACAATAATGAATGACTATCAAAATATTTAAGACTATTACTTTAATCAAAAATATTTTAGAAAATAGGTTATAATCAATCAATCAATCTTATTTTTATAAATAAACTTTATTAAATCAACCAGCCGACATACAAAACTCCATTCATTGTCATACCATGATAGTATTTTCACATTTTTTCCCTTATTACCTAAAACCATAGTACTTAAGCCATCTACTATAGAGGAATGTGAATCTCCAATAATATCAGAAGATACAATTGGTTCTTCTGTATATGATAGAATTCCTTTTAGATAACTTTCTGATGCATCTTTTAGCACTTTATTAACCTCTTCTTTTGTAACTTCATTGTTAAGTGTTAAAACAATATCAGCAATTGACCCATTACTTACTGGTACACGTAATGCAAGACCATCAATCTTTCCTTTTAATTCTGGGATTACTTCTCCTATAGCTTTGGCAGCGCCAGTAGTGGTTGGTATTATAGACATCAATGCAGAGCGAGATCTTCGAGGATCTTTATGAAAAGAATCTAGTAATCTTTGATCATTGGTATATGCATGAGTAGTAGTCATGTACCCATTTTGTATACCAAATTTATCATTTAATACTTTGATAACAGGAGCGAGAGAATTTGTTGTACATGAAGCCATAGATATTATGTTATGCATTTCATCTGTATATTTGGAGTCATTAACTCCTAAAAGAATGGTTATGTCTACACCTTTAGCAGGAGCAGAGATGATTACTTTTTTTGCTCCTGCTTCAATATGTTTTTTAGCATTAATTGCATCTGTGAACTTACCAGATGATTCAATTACGAAATAGATGTCAAGATCTTTCCATGGTAAGTTTAAAGGATCCTTTTCTGAAAATATTTTAATGTGTAATTCTTTATTTATTATTAGTAAATTATTATTTTCGTCAATATTTATCTCCCCGTCAAATCTTCCAAATGTTGAATCAAATTTTAAAAGATGGGCAATATTTTTTAAGTCGGTCAAATCGTTTATTGCAACTAAATTTATCATATTCATAAATTCCTTGTCTTTAAGACAGACACGAAGAAAACTTCTGCCTATTCGTCCAAAACCATTAATTGCTAAGTTTAACTTCATTATAGATTTATAGATTTGCTAGTTATTATTTTTATTTGTTATTAGCAAAGGAATTATAAATACTGTAGATTTTTATTTATCTCTCTTCTCCTTCAAATAACAATATTATATTTAGATAAAAGAGGATATATATTAAGAGTAAATTGAATTAATTCATTTTCAATGCTATTAAAAAATATTTGAATAATAAGTTCAGATTAGATTATAACCATCAAATTATCTTTTAAAATATATTAAGCTCACCTATGCGTTACAGCTCGTAAAGTATTGATGGATACTGTACCAGTCTTAAAACTTACAATAAATTTATTTCAAGCGACCTTGTTTGGAATTGGTCTTATTTTAGGTGCTAAAATATATGTCATTATTGGTGAGGCTGCTGAGATAGCCGGCAATATAATTAGCAGAATTAATTATAATAGTTTTATTTGTCTTATATATGGAACCTCTTTCAATTTTAATTTATAAAATATTGCCTATTTTCACAATTTTAGGAATTATAATTTCTATTGTTATGTTAATGCAATTTGACCTTACAACTGTTTCATCGTCATTAAATAATATAAGTATTTTATTCTTAACTGGTACATTTTTTGCCAAACATAAAAAATTAGAAAAAAGTCTTGATCCAGTTATTTTATGGATTGTTATTATTTTTACCATACAGGCTGACTACTCTAAATTACACAGAAAATGAATTGATGCATTAATAGAGTATTAATTGCATTATAGGCTATTTAATATAGATACTTAAAATATATCCAATTGTATAAGCTACTGCAGAAGCTACTCCACCAATAGCTAGTGTATGTAATCCTGATTGAATCCATGATTTTTTTACGATTTTACCTTTTACTATCCCAATCAAAAAAAATGAAATCGCAGTAAATATACTTGAAAAAATAAAAGCGTTACTAGAAGATATGGATGTAATTCCTATAAGATGTATAATTATAAATGGAATTAATGGAATTAGCCCAAGAAGATTAAAGGCAATAAAAGTAGTAATAGCTGTATCCTTTGGTTCCTTTTTATCATCAACAAGTCCTAATTCTTCTTTCATCATGGTATCTATCCATACCTTTCTTTTTGAAGTTATAACTTTCACCAAATCTTCTAATAAATCATCTTTAAATCCTTTATTTTTGTAAATTTCTCTTATCTCTTCTTTTTCTTCTTCAATCAAATTGTCAATCGACCATTCTTCTTTTTTTCTTTCTTTTTCGATATATTCTATATATGTCCTTCTCGAAAGATAATTTCCTATAGACATGGAAAAACCATCAGCAAACAGATTAGCAAAACCTAGTATTAATATAACAGATACAGATAAAGAGGCACCAAATGCTCCTGCTACAATAGCAAATGTGGTTATTACGCCATCAGTTCCACCATAAACAAAATCTTCAATTGACCAACGCATATATAAAATAAAATAAGAGAGATTATTAATCATTGTATTTAATCCTATTAAATATAGAGAATAAGTAAATTCTTGGAAATGCACTATATAATAAAATCCAATTATTGTTTGGCTTAAACCATTAGTATTGAGATTGCTTCAAAGAAGACAATCTTTAAAATTTACTTATTGTGTTGCCTTTATCCTTTGCTTCAGCATAATTATATTGTTTTATAATTTGAGCATCATAATTTAATGTCTAAAAAATTCATTAAGGTAGTTATAATCAGAGGATAATCTGAATCCATTATTTTTATAATAGGAAGGCGAATTCTATAAGATAGTTATATCATTGTTTATATATTTAGTTACATAAAATTTATTATCTTAATGAAAAAAAATGAATCAAGAAGAGATAGAACAGATGATAATATAAATAATGATTCCCCTCTCTTACTTACACAATATAGTTCAAAGGCAGCACAACTAATTAAATCGTTTACAAAGAATATTTTATTTTTTATACTAATTCTATTCGTAATTACAGGAATGACAATTCTTGATTTATCTATGAATTTGGGATTTACCAACATTGTATCTGATGAAACAATTGATGCAATTATAATTGGTACATCCATATTTCTTATTTTATTTACTATTTTAATAATAAGACCAGTGCGTAGATCACAACACATATTGGAGAAATGGTCAAATCTCTTTGATCAAAACGCTATTAGAACCGGAATAATTCTTTCAATCAACAATAAGAGTAAAGACGAAGTTTTGGTAGCATTATCAGAAACTATTGAACAAATTGCAATACCATTACAAGACTATCTTTCAAAATCAGGTAATAAAGAATTTTATGATATTAATGTTAACGATACAACTTTTGATATTTTAATCGATAAATCAACAGTTAAATCCTTAGATTCAAATTCATTAAAAAATACTATCCAAGACTATGGTAGTATAATAATCAAAATCACTGAAGGGATTATTGATAAAGACGTTACTCAAAGTTTTATACAATCATTGCAAAAATATAGGAAACAACAAGGAAACAAAATTGGATTAGCCATGATAATTGGAGAAAGTATTACTCAAGAGAGCTATGCTTTAATTAGTAAAACTAAAGATAAAATTATTAATGAAAATCTAATACTAATAGAAAAGCCTCCTACAGATCCTGATTTAATGAATTTGAATAATGTCTTGACTTAATTTGTGTTTTCATTATATATACTTCGGACAAAAATTAAAAAATCTTTAATCCATTTTAAATAAGCATCAAATCCTTTTTCTGTAATTAGATAAAATTTTGCATTAGGCGTATCGATTGATTTGAGATACCCGTTTTGTTCTAGTTTATTTAGGATCAAAGAAATTCTATCTGGACGTTGCTGTTTAATTTCACTAATTTTTGTCATTATGTGGTATTTGCTAATTGGTGTTTTTCTGGAATACAAGCAAAGATATTCTATTATGGATAACATAGTATACTCTGAGGAGAATCTCTTTGCTTTTTCCAACCATTATCTAATTTTTTAAAGGAAAGAAGGTATTATATATTTTATAATAAAGGACAGGTATTTTACATTTCATTGATAATTTATCTAAATCCATATTTATCACATCTATCACTAACATAAACTTAATTCTGGAGAACGGATCTAATTTGTATTTTTTTATTCAATATAGTTATAGTGTATAATCCGCTATCTTCAATCACCCTTTCATGATTACTATTTATTGGATAGGTCCAAGAAATACTTCTTGTTCTGTACCTCTAGAATATTGTATCATTTCTTTAGACACGTCTGTTTTGTATTGACTATTAGAAAAATTCTCAATTTGTGCCAATCATTTATTCGTCAAAATTACCGTTGATTCAATCACTAAAGCTATGGTTACAAGTAAACTCTAATAATATAACCAAAAATATTTAAAAATCTTTATAAAAAAAGACTTGATTTATAATAAAGAAGATAGATAAACTTAATTAAAAAAAATTTTGAATAACAGCGCTATAATTACCTTATCATTTAATTAATTACCTTGATGCACTATTAAAACAGGACATGCAGCCTTTTCTGATAGACTCCTAGAAACACTTCCTAATGCTTTAAATTTAGATAGGCCTCCTAAACCTATGTTTCCAATGACTATCAAGTCCACTTTTTCTTTATCAGCATAAGAGAGTATATTATTCACTACTGAACCTGTGGATTCAGCAATAACTTTTGTTTGTATAGGAACATTTGAAGATTCATATTTATTCTTCATATTGATTAATTTTTTAACTGAACTTGTTTTCATTATTTCATATATTTCCTTGACATATTCTGAATATGAAACTAACTCTCCTGTTTTAGGCGACCTCATTGGTCCTTCTAATAGTCCTATTGAAGTAGGCAATTCTGGAATAACATATAATATGGTGATCTCTATGTTACCATTGACAGTACTGTCATTACCTCCTTTACATTGCTGAGAGAGTTTAATAGCATGTTCTAAAGCAACATTTGATGGTTCCGAACCATCGACTGGAACTAAAATTTTTTTATACAATAAAATTCGATATAATATAATAAATAATAATTGCATTTAAATATGCATATAAAAATATTATAGGTTAAAAAAACAAAAAGCCGTAAAAGAAAGAATTTTTATATTTTATGTTAAAATAACCTTTTACTTTGGCAGCACGAATATATATTGTTTGTAACTATAAACTATATCTAAAAGGCTAATTGCATTAGATCTTGCTAACTCATCATAGATTTTAAAAGTTCCATTATCACTCTAAGAATATCTGGGACAGTAATAATACCCACTAATTTTCCTTTATTGTCCAGTAAAGGAAGTATAAACTAGCATATATAACAGTCAAACCTATTATTATTTTGTTAATAAATAATGCAGATACTAAAAGATTCAGAAGCTAAATTATATACGAATTTTATTTATTCAATAAAAACTCAAATTACAAGAGAAACATATCTAACAAATTGAAAATATTACATAAATTTTTAAAGTGTTAAAACATTTAGAGAATTCATTGAAAATAAATCTCAAAAAATTATTGAATCTGATATTAAAGAAAATTTAGTCTATCCTAGAAATCAAAGAAAGATATCATATAATTCTGCACTTTTATATCTATCCTCGATAAAGAGATTCTAATACATAAATAGTGATTTTCAATTCAAGTGGGATTTGCTAAATATGTATCTAGGAAATGACTACAATGATAATGAAAATAATGACGACAAAAAAGAAGAGCAAAAAGAAGAAGACAGACCATATTCTAAGGAAGAAGTTAAAACAATGTTCAATGCTGCCCAAGATATTCGTGCGTGTAAAAATAATAGTTTCTCTTTTATCATCATCTGGTTTAAGGCATGGAGCAGTGAATATTTTATTATTAAAAGATTTAGAAAAGATTGAAAAATATAACATTTATCAGGTAACTGCATATCGCAAGAGCAAGAAATACAATTACAAAACTTTTTGTTATCATCAATTGTATATTTAGTTAGTTACCATGAATGAGCTTTGAGATCTAAAATTTAGAGAGAGAACTAGTCAATCTATCATTTTTCCACAATGAGGACATATTTTTTTTTGTAGATAGTTTTTACCAGATGATTCTGTTAACTTTTCGGAAAGCAAGATAAGACATATATCCCAACAAGTAACTATTGAATCTTGATATAATATACAAGGATGATCCATTTTATCCATTATTAAACAAATTTGATTAAGAGTTAGGTCAGTGGTAATTTCTTTTGCATATTCAAATTTAAATTGATTAATAGGTATATCTAATAGGTTATCTATCTCTTGAAATTTCAAGAGATTGGAAATTTCACCAAGTATTAGTCTATCACTGACAAATTGGTTAGAGTTTTCTAATAAGATTTTTCTTGTATGGTTTTTAAACATTATATCAAGTATAGCACCCAAAGATTCGTATCCTTTAAAAGAAATAATTTTCTTTTTTGGTATAGATGAAACGGAAACTCCTGATTTATATTGCTTACCGATTTCAAGGAATTTCCTTGAAGAGATGGAAAAATAATCACCTTTTGGATTAGCAATAACAGAAAATGCCCTTCTAGTGTTTTTCCAATTTTCTATTAAATCAACCAGTTTAATTTTTTCATCGACTTGAGGAAGTGGTTTAGAAAAAATTTTATCTATATTGGTTCGAAAAAAAGTACTTGTAGGATTTTGTCGTAAATTATATAATATATCATATCCACCAATCACTCCAATAGGATTGACTTCGTCCTTAACCACAATGGCATCTATTGTTGACTCCAAATATTCGGCACACATTTCTGTAACAATCCAAATATCTCTACTTTTGTCAATATAGATACATGGTGTATCAAATAATGTTTTAGGAAATAATTCTTCTAAGGTTAATTCATAAAGTTTCCTATCTAAAATAATTCTTACACCTTTCATACTATAAGAATTCCTTATTTATATAATTATATGAGATCGAGTCATAATTGTTTTCATTTAGATAACGTTTAAGGCTAGTCTGTTGGTATATGATGTTTTGGTGACAGACAAACAAACAAAATACTATCCATCAGACTAACCCTTGGTGGATCATCATTTTTATTATAATTAGAATTTTGTATTTGATTGTGGAGTGGCCCTTCTCTTTGTTAGTGTTTATACTGATATCGTGGATATAGAAACTTTTAAAAAAATTGTAAAAGTGGAAGAATTAGAGAGGAGAGGATATAGTGAGATTAAATACATACAAAAAATTGATGCCCTTAATTTGTGCTTCTTGGATATTAGTTACAGCCTTCTTCGTTCCCCCTTCTCAAAAGGAGTTCGATAGTGTTTCAGTTATTGTAGTAAGTTGGCTTTGAATCTGCTATTGCTCTGATGGAATCCTTCATTAGGTTTTGAATCTTTGGTGTCTCTAATACATTGAACATTATGCTGTATTCTTATTGTCCTTGCCTTTCCAATTATGGAACATTCAGAAATGAAATTGCAATAGATTCTGACGGATAAAATGAAAAAAGAAAATAAAGGTCAAAAATGGCATCAAGACCACCGAACCTGATAATAAGTTACCAATTTTAATGATTATAATCCATATTATAAGAAAATTAACTTGATTTAGAATTATCCATATTAGAAATAATTTTCACTGTTATTTTATTAATAAAAATTAGCAACGAGAAATCACCATAAACATTAACTAATTAAATTCACTAAATCGAGCTATTTTGATTAATGGTTATTAGTGGTTTGCTCAGTACTTCTGATAGTGATGTATATGTCGATAAGTTTTGATGAGAAATATACTAATTGAGTAATATCTCTTTCAGAAATAAAACCAATTAGTTTATCTACCTCTGTGGAACAGTTTCTTTACAAGAATTATCCATTAGTGATATAAGGCATACTATGATATGTTGATACATAAACTTTGATACGTCTCTAAAAGTCGGCTTTCATTTATTGTTATTACATTTGGACTCATAATATGGGATACTATAATATTTGAGACTCTGTTATATCCATCATAACTTTACATTTCTTTAGCTTATATTTTTAGTCTTTTATCATGAGTTTTGTATTTAATAGCAAGTATACTACAGGAAGCTAGATTAATGTAAAGGGAAAACTATACTAAATATAATTTATATAAAAATAAACTAATATTAATTGGCGATATTGTAATGGCGATAAAAATAGTGACTACAACAAGCATTTTCAGTATGAAAAACATAACTTTTTAATTTACTCTAAAAATCAATAATAAGTAGGAAGAGAAATTCACTTGTTATTAAGAACCCTTTCAAATTTAGATGATTTAGCTTATTATGGTAAAAGAGTATTGATGAGAGTTGACTTTAACGTTACCATTGGAAAAGACAATGAAATTGGTGAAGATTACAGAATAAGGATGACAATTCCAACTATTGAATACCTTACAAAAAGAGGTGCGAAATTAATATTGATGTCTCATTTAGGAAGACCGACGAAAACAGAAGAGAAAGAACCCAAAGAAGAGGATAAAATTCAACGATATTCCACATCACGTCTAGATATGAATACTATAAAGCAATTTTCATTGGCACCTGTAGCAAAAAGACTATCTGAACTAATACAGATGTATAATGTTTCATTTATTGAGGATTGTATTGGTCCATTGGTTCAGAAAGAAATCGCTAAACTAGAAAGAGGTGACATACTTTTACTTGAAAATCTTCGATTCTATAGTGGAGAGGAACTAAATGATTATAATTTCTCAAAAGAGCTGGCATCATTAGCTGATATTTATGTCAATGATGCTTTTAGTGTATCACATAGAAAACATGCATCTATTTATGGAGCAGCAAGACTTTTTGATAAAAAACTAGCTGGATTAAACCTCACGAAAGAATTGGAATATCTCTCAATGGTAAAGGACGACCCTGTAAAGCCGTTCGTATTGGTGATCGGTGGGTCAAAAATCAAAGACAAGATAGGTGCTTTAGGGAATTTACTTCCAAAAGTAGATAAATTACTTGTAGGTGGAGCAATGGCCTATACATTTTTAAATGCTAATGGAGTTAGAACGGGAGATTCTCCAATAGATTATGACCATTTTCAATGGGTAAAAAAAGCACTATTGACGTATCGTGATAAAATATTTCTTCCTATTGATCATATAGTTACATCACAATCTTTTTTAAAAATCAAAAAAGAAGAATTAAGTTTAAAAGAAAAGAAGATCGAAAGAAATGATAATTTTAAAGTTGATCCCCTACCGTCGGCAGCACCATCACCATCGTTAGTATTATCTCCTTCATCTTTTGTATCTCTCAAAAAAGGTGCAATACAGGATGGCTTATTAGGTGTAGATATAGGAATTGAAACAGTACAGCAATATTCATCAATGATAAGTCAAAATAGAAATGGGATGATAGTCTGGATTGGGCCAATGGGCTTATTTGAAATTGGGCTTTTTAGAAATGGAACTAATAATATTGCAAAGAGTATGGCTTTGGCGTTTTGGAGAGGGTCAAAGACAATAATTGGAGGAGGAGATACACTTGATGCATTAAAAAAAGCAGAGGTTTCAGAATTGGAAGTGACACATGTATCCACAGGGGGAGGCGCAACACTGACGTTCTTAGCAAGCGATGAAATGCCTGGAATTGAAGTATTAAATAAGATTACTTGATGATATACTATAAATAGAATTTATTAGTCTAGGGAAATGTTACCATTATGAATTATTTATCATATGTTATTATCATTATAAAGTAAATAAGTTAGAATACTTAGTAATATCTAATACAATATAGCATAATAAATCAATATCTTAGTTTTTCGATTTATTTTGATTACTTTTATTTATTGTTAATTACAAAATTATCCCAAACTTTTAATGAGAAATTTAAATTCAATAATAATAAGACGAATTGTCATCTAAAAGGTTATACTTATTCAATAAAATTATCTAAAATATTTTGTAAGATTTTGTCTTTTTTAAATGAAAAGTTCAATTGCAAACTACTAACTATTCTTGTAAATAACCAATCAACATGAGTTTTGGAATAATTCAGCACTATATATAGGAATTATTATTTCTCTAAATAATTTTTTAAATAAAGAATAAAAGTATCATATGGATTATAACAAATATTGGAAATATCAAAAATCCTTGTTGCTGTAGATGGTTCTAAATATAGCGACAAGGCATTTGAATATGCAATAAGTATCATCCAGAATCATAAACAACAACAATTACTTATAGTACATGTAATCGAGAATTTAGGTAATATAGGGTATTCTAATTTTAACCAATTAAAACAAGATAGTCAGATAATCTTGCAAAAATATCTAACAAAGGCTGAGAGTAAGGGATTAAAATCTTCACTAAGAATCATAGAAGATGAAGGAAATAGTCCTGCTGAAAAAATCTTAGATATTTCAGAAAAAGAAAAAGTGGATACAATTATAGTTGGTACTAAAGGACAAAAACCATCAGAACAATTTCTCCTAGGTAGTACTTCTTATAAGGTTGCACATTATTCAAAATGTACTGTAATAATTGTAAAATAGAAATAATTA
>DASUUM010000013.1:0-5663 GCA_036374075.1 Nitrososphaeraceae archaeon | reverse complement strand
ATGTGTTTTATCGCTAGAAATGTGTTATCTTTTTATTTTTTTGGCTAGATAGGGGAGAGATAGACAAAATAGCAAATATTCAAAGCAGGTATGAAGAAGAACACTATCAAAAATATCATCGTGATAGAAGAGAGTATGATGATGATCCTGACGACTACTATAACAGAAGAAGAAGAAGAAGAAGAAGAAGAAGAGAAGGAAGCGGATTCTTTGGTGACTTATTCAACTTTGATTAATTCTCCACTGAGCGCATGATTAATTCTCCACTGAGCGCATATTTTGAATAGTAACTTTTATTTCTTTTTTGTTATTGGTTTTTATACATTTTTACCTCAAGAATAAATAATTTAAGTAAATAATTTAGCTATATCATCTTCTTTTATAATTAAACATTGAACCCTACTAGTATACGGGCTCGGAGGGCTTCGAGTACGACATGTAATTGGGATCGGTAAACTTGTTTTTATATTTTTGGTAACTTATTTGTTTAAATATTCATCAGGAAATTTCAGGATAAAATATACAAAAATCAACTAGAGTAACATCACATAGCATAACAGAAATCTGAAGACTCAATTTTGTATCTTCTGTCGCTATAAGAGATGATATTTTTATTGCAGTAGGTAATAATGACGATAGCCTTTCTTACAAAGGAGAAATTACCAAGTAATTGATTTAGAAAATCATACTATAATTCTAGGCTTAAATGATTCCCATATTCATCTTATACGCGAGTGGGTTAAATTATATTATAGATCTACGATTAGATGGAGTTCCATCATTGAATGAGGCATTATCACGAATTGAAAAACAGGCAGAACAGACACCAAATCCTCATTGGATTAGAGTAGTTGTGGGATGGTCTGAATTTCAATTTAATGAAAAAAGACACAACAACAACATATCTAATATGCAAAAAGGTTTATGTCCCTGCTGCTATGACTTTTTCTCATTTTAAACAGAACATTTTTGTTCTTCAAATGAGTAATTATATGATTATATAGCAATGGCCGACGATTCAAGTCAACAAAAAGTAACAGGTATAAAAAAAAAGATTCCAGGCTTTTCTCCCCTTAGTCATCCTATCTATAAAGCTATTTGGTTTGCTACAATGGGGTCAAATATTGGAAATGCAATGCATGAAGTTGGTGCCCTTTGGTTAATGACCAATCTCACTCAGTCACCTCTTATGGTAGCATTAATACAAACTTCAACTGCTCTATCTATGGTTTTATTGTCACTTTTTGCTGGTGGTTTAGCAGATGTAGTAGATCGTAGAAAACTGCTTTTGATAACACAAGGTTACATGTTTATCGTTGCCCTAACTTTGGCATTTTTGACTATTGGAGAACTTATTACGCCTACTACTTTGTTGTTGCTTACTTTTATGTTAGGTTCAGGAGCTGCAATAAGTCTTCCATCATCAATAGCCATTACTCTAGAAATGGTTTCAAAACCCGAGATACCTGCAACAATTACACTTGGAGGTGTTTCATTAAATATTGGACGAGCAGTGGGACCTGCCATCTTTGGATTTATAATTGCATCATTGGCCAATCCTGGATTTGTTTTTATTATAAACGCTTTATCATTCATAGGCTTGATCATTGTATTGTCTAGATGGCATCCATCTCAGAAGAAGAGAAACATGCCAGCAGAACACATAGTAGGAGCAATGAAAGCAGGAGTCCGTTATCTTATTCGTGCACCAGCAGTACAATCTGTTATCATTAGATCCATATCGTTTACTATTTTTGGAGCTGCTTTATTCGCCCTTTTACCTTCCTTGATGCGTTATGAATTGGGATTTGATTCTCTAGAATTTGGTTTTATGCTTGGTAGCCTGGGTACTGGCGCAATAATTGGTGGTACATTGATCTTACCTTATCTCAGAGAAAAGATCTCAGCTGAATGGCATTTCTTTAGTGCTATCATTCTATTTGCCACTGTCATGATTTTACTTGCATCATCTAATAATTTTATTTTCTTGTTAGGAGTTATGTTTGCAGGGGGTATTGCATGGATTATTGTAGTGGCCACTCTGAATGTCTCAATGTATAAAGCTAATCCCAAATGGGTTGGTGCAAGGTCCCTTGCTACACACACGACAATATTCCAGGGAGGCCTAGCTGCCGGGAGTGTGATATGGGGTTCAGTAGCTGCAAACATTGATGAGAGAACAGCATTAATCATTGCTGCAATAGGTTTAGGTCTAGCGCTATTAACAGGTCTAAAGTTCAAGTTGATTGGTGATATACAATCAAAATCAATAAAAGAATCTGCATCTATGTATTGGTCTTCCCCTATAATGCTTTTTGAACCAAGTTTAGAATCAGGTCCAGTTCTGGTAAAGATTGAATATAAAATTGATAAAGAGCACCAACAACAACAACAACAACAGAATAACAAAAATATCCTCAATGACTTTTTGATAGCTCTCAAAGATTTATCTAAAATTAGAAAACGAGATGGAGCAATTCAATGGGGGGTATATAGAGATGGTACAGGTCCACATATTTTTATTGAGAACTTTGTAGTAGAATCTTGGGCCGAACATTTACGACAACATGAACGTTTAACCGCTGCAGACATAGAGATACTAGATAAAGTTCGTAGCTTTCACATAGGAGATAAACCTCCAGTGGTTACTCATTATGTTGCAGAACCTTTTCCCACTTCATCAAAATACAATATAGGAAAAGACATAGATAAAAAGGAAACATAGGAAAATAATACAAATGAAAAAATAACAATAATAATGATAATACAAATACTATGATAAATGGAATACATCATGCTACTGCAATATGTAGTAATCCACAAAGCAATATTGTCATCTGCAGGAATAAATGATCCTATAGTTTCTAGAACTGAAACAGAAAACCTTTATAGATTATTTCGAAAAACTAATGCAAACGTAATATTAAAGTGTAATCAATGAAGTCACAATGCAATTCAAGAAGATGTATTGATTGCAAGAAGATGGATATCAAATAATTTTTCTGTTTATGTTTAAATTATATATAGGAGAAAAAGTTAATCAATTTCAATACTATTTTATAATCTGATCTTTCTGGCATTTGTACAAACCTTGGTTTGACTTTATTACACACAATAATTATTTAATGAATAACTGATTAAATATAATTTTTTAGTAAAAGGGGTAACACATTTTATATAAGAAATTATACTCTCATTTTAAGTCATTTACTATTATACCTATTCGTAAGCACTAAAACGAGGTATGTCAACTAGTGATTTTGAAGCAATTTTGTAATTTCAAATTAATCGAATAAACTGTAAAGAAATGATGGAGAAATCTATATATTAAAAATAAATGCGTAATTAATTTATTAACTCTTTTATATTTCCTTTCCTACATCCATTTTCAAATATTCATTATTATTATTGATTTTAATTAATTTTATATAATTATCACAATTATCCTGTGAACATTTGAAAACATAGGAAGAGGGATATTTCTCTTTCTTTAATTCTTCTTCTACCCAGTCGGGTATCTTATGTTTACCTATAAAACAAGAAACATGCAATTTATTTCTCCTTGACTTTTTCCTATGTATATGACAATATATAGTAGCTTTTACAATTGGATTGGTTTGTTAATGTAAAAACTTGATTACTATAAAAGAGCGTCATGATAATATTAAATTTAATTCGATTTTTTATTATTATTAGGATACGTGAAGAAAAACTCATAGGAAAATTTTGAGTTTGTTTTACTAATGATCTTTCAAAATTAGCAAGGCATATGAACATAAATATAAATATTATTATAAACTTTTTTATCATCATTATTCTTTATCTTCATAATATATAAATTCTATAGATAGATAATTGTCTTATGTAAAGTTGCAAATAATAGTATAAATAAAAGTTTGAATTTATATTTTAAATTGTCTAATAGTACAGATATAGATCCTGATCATCAACCCATAAATTATAAACTTCATTATAAAATAATTTTAACTATTACCTATGGATTTGTATTTGTAGAAAGTTTTTTTGTTAGTTTTAAGAATTTAATCTTTCCTCTTAATACATTCTATGAACATTTAATTGATTTGTCTATACCTGCCTCTTTATCAATTTATTTCATACTACTTTGTATAATTACAGATACATTTAAAACAATTCAATTATACCCATATGGGAATCGATCTACTCCTAGGTTTTGTATTGACTTTCTCATGGCACCATTTTATTATGTCATTCTTTTTAATACAAATCCTTATGGGCTCAATTACGGTCAAATATTTTATTATATTCCTTTTATAACTGGTTTAGCAACATTATCAGGACTCTTCAGATATATCTTAGAAACTCGTAAAACCACGGTAATTGTCAAAGAAGGTATAAAGGATAGAAAAGGAAATGTAAACATTAGAACAAAATCTATTAGAATTACTGGTGAAAAAAAAGAAGTAATTTTTACCTTCATATTATTTACAATATTTTTTCTAATTGGCTTTTTTCATTATCTATATCTAAATTATCTCGAAAATGATAAAACTCAAATGGTAGGTGATTCAAAAACAAATACAAAAAAAATTAATGCTAATATAATGACAACTTTTGCAGGGATATCTTCGATAATAATATGGAGATGTATTAGGAATGAGTTATTACGAGAAATTCTTTCATATTAAGTTATTATATTGTAATTATCATGATTCAACTTTTAATGACTAAATCCAGTGAATAGATTAAAAATTTGTGAATCAAAACTTGTTAATACCTTTTGCAATTCCTCACTTGGATTTCCATAAACATCTAATCTATTTAATTTTGCAATATTAAAAATCTTTGGAAGTATTGTTTTGGATGCAATACCGGTAATGTGAGCAAGTACACTTTCTGAATTTTTGTATGTTTCATGGACCATACACTTTGTTTCAGATCTATTAAGATAAAACTGATAATTTATTGTGTCTGGCTCGTTATTTTCTACCATTCTGCTCATATCCTGTATCAGTTTCTTGAACTCTTCAATTTTTCCTTTTTCTATATTAAATTCTGCTCTAACATCTATTTGATTAGTATTCATTTATTCCTCCCTCCAAATTAGATTAATTATCTTTTTCATCTGTTTAATAATTCAAAGAGCGATTAAATACGATAAATGTTAAGTAACTCCTCTTTATAAGAAAAGAAGCGATTTGATTATTCATAATTAAACCAAAAATGTTTCGGTACAGAAAAATTTTTTTATTTATTCTATATTTTTTCTTTTATCTATAAGTAAGGTATATTATTCTTCAGAGGTAGCATCTTCTTTTATATCTACTTTAACAGTCGTACCTTTCTCTTCCTCTTCTTTGAGATTTGTCTGATTTGCCTTTTTTAGAACGTATTCATCTCCTTTTACTCTTTCAGATGATAATGTTTTCTTCATTTCTGACATATCTATGTGAAATATTTCTCATATATACTATTTAAAAAATTCAAAAAATAATCAATATTTATTGTAAAATAGGTTGTTTAACATTGTAAAGTTTTTGATGGAAGATGGATGGCTTGATTATTGATATCTCTTACAGCGTCTGCAAAAGACTCTGGAAGAGTGGGATGGGCATGTATTGTATTGGAAATATCTTTAATACTTAGTTTCATTTTGATTGCTAGGGTTGCTTCACCTATTATTT
>DASUUM010000012.1:0-3705 GCA_036374075.1 Nitrososphaeraceae archaeon | reverse complement strand
TATACCAGTATGGTTCAATAACATCTTACAATGTGTAGCCTCACATTATAATTCAAATATATATTACAAAATTCTTAATTGAATTGTTCATGTTGTGACTATAGATTAAGAGATAAAACCAGGAGGTAGCAAATTCAAAGAAATGATGATGATGATGATGTGATGTTAAAGACAATTATTGCTGATAAATATTAAAATAGAATATTGGGAACAATCATAATAAAATGATAAATTAACTTTCTGTTATTGATATTAGAGATTTTATCTAATACCTAAACATCAATTGCTATTCTTCTTATTGTTCTTAATATAGATTTTTGCAATAGTAAAAGAGAAAGGAGAAATGCCTAATGCCGCAAAAACTTGAAACTGTTCTTAAACATGTAGAAAAAATTAGTAATGATGTAAATAGGCAATTGATAAAAGACTGCCATAGATATCTAATATCTCCAGACACTAGCACAAATTAACAAAAAGACAATATCAAGTTAATGCATATGTTTGCTAAATTTTTAGGTGAATCCAAGACATTATTTGATGTAAAAGATAGTGAACCAATAGTAGCATTTCTTAATATCAAGAGAAAAAGTAAAGAAGAAGACTCAGAACAAAAATGGATTACGACGTGGAATGATTATCTTTGGCGATTGAAGATGTTTTATAGGTGGTTATACAATGTACAGTTAAAAGGAGATAACTATATGTTCTCCATTTTGATTTATCCATGAGTCAAGATTTGGCAATTTTTACAACGAATACAAAAAGGTCATTTATCAATTTGATAGATATATTGAGGGAGGGAGGGAGAGTGAAATGCTTAGACTTGCAAAGATACTAACATTTTGTTTTATATATACTAGTAAAAGAGATTATAAAAAATAATTTATTTGGTTTATATTTTTATAAGAAGAGGTTGTTATTGATAAAATCATTATTTAGTAATGAATTCTAGCATTAAAAAATATTCTAATATCAACAATTTTTTATTTTATATTCTCCTATTATCCATGTTCAAGCATGGTCTTGAACTTCAATTACTGGGTGTTAAGGGTTAACTTTAACACCCATCTATTTATTTTACCAACATTCAGGTGATGCTAAAAAGCCATACTTGGCACAATACTCTGTTGTGATTGAAGATTCCCCTGTTAGAGTATCATGAACTATAATAAAAAATAACATAGCAATAAAAAATAGACTGAAACCACTGAAAGCAAATTGTATTATCGATTTTATTGGTTTTAGATTCATGTGGAATCCATATGTTATAATACTATGTATTTAAATTCATAGTATATTTTTCATACTGTGCTATGAGAATATTATCGGTTAAACTATATCAATAACATAAAGAATTTAGGAAGATTGACAAATAATGGTTACCAAAAAAAATTTGGGAGTTTATACGGCTTTATGTATAGTGTAAAGGTAGGTCACGTTACCTTTACATTTAATTACATCCTCGAGAGTTATTTTCTTCAAATTCAATATCATAGATATCTATATCCTTTTCAGAAATCATCTTAATCCAATATCTTCTTGTTAAGAATCTTATTGTCTCTGTTAATCTATTCAGATATTTCATAACTTGGTATTTTACAAATTCGACTTCTAATCCTCCTAATGCTTGGACATCTTTTGGAGTATAAGGTAATTCAAATTCTATAGAAGAAAGATATACTTCCTTCGGGGTCATCTAATACAATTTTTGGGTTTCCATGGATTTTGATTCCTTTAATTGTTTCAATCCCATTCCACAGAACTTGTATGAAATTATACACTAATATTTTACAATTATCTTTTATTTTAAAATAAGTTTCTAACAATAAAAGCTAAATACATTCTTAAATATGATATAAGAATATCTACAGAATCAATTGTATGTCATACTGATAGTATAAATTATGAAATTGGTTTTTTATATATCATAATTTACTTTGTTATTATATAAAATAATTTAAAACAGTATTATGAGAAACTTTTAGAGAATTTTATGTGTTATTCTATATGAGATTTTATTCACAAGTCATATAAATAATCTCTAGTATGCTATTACATGAAAGGTCATAATATCGCCGTCTATATAATAATTCCACTTGCTCTCTTCTCTATTATGTCATTGTCCGATAACGTACAAGCTCAAACTAACTCATCATCTGCCAATCAAACGACATCTCAACAACAGCAGCAGCAGCAAAATCAAAACACAGTTCAAACTAACTCATCATCTGCCAATCAAACGACATCTCAACAACAACAACAACAACAACAGCAAAATCAAAACGCAAATCTCACTGCGCAGGCTTTAATGAAAACAGATATAGTTGCATTAAAGAATACTTTGATGAACGCAAAGTTGGCAATAGTTGATGGTAATATCGAACAAGCATTAAAAGATGTTATGGATTTAGAAACACAATTGATATTACTAAAACCATCTCCTCCTACTAAATTTCTAAATAATATACATAAAGCTATAGCTGCTATAGCTACATCAGAAATTGATAAATCATTGAATACTATTACAAACATTCAAGTTAGTATATTAAAAGCAGAGAATCTAATATTCAAAGCTGCAGTGGCAAATCCTCAAGTCATGCAACAATTTCACACTTTGAACTATGTAGTACCAACTCCTCAACCTGAAAAGATACAACAAGTTGACACTTCGAAAAATGTAGTACCAACTCCTCAACCTCAAGAGATGCAACAATTTGACACTTTGGAAGGCTCTGTTAACTTAAGTATAAAGTAGTCATACATTCTACTTTTCTATTATATTCTGTGCTCAGTTTTATTAGAATTTTTTCAATTTACTTCCTGATTGTTGCTTAACTTAGAGCCCTTTGGAATCAAACACTAATGCAGATGATTTCACAAGTATAGAAGATAGCTAAATTTTTTCCTTTTTTTGATTAGTTATTATTTAAATATTATATATTATTATTTTTTATTAAACCGTTACACTACTATAGGTTACATCTACTTCTGCGAATTTCTAAAAATTACTTGGTATAATTTTTTCACAGCCACTCTAAATTAAGTTTCTAACAATAAATGCTAAATATAAGGTAGTGCTTTCTAATAAGCAGTTTACTTCCATCTTTATATTTTACTGGTGGTATAACTACTCTTAAATGGATTGTACAAGATGAGAAACGAACAAGAAATTCGAAATAAAGTTGAAGAACTACGAAAAATTAGGTTCCAGCATTCCAAGAACTGTCAAATACCTTTGGATAAATGTGATGTGGCAAAAGAGTATGACTTACTTATAGATGTACTAGAATGGGTCTTGGAAAGTTAAAATAGCTTTAAAAGTGTATCTTTAGTTTAAGCTTCTATATATTTATAACAAAACTACAATGAAATTATCTATAGACTTAGTTGTAACTTACGTTCATGCAATCTATTTATAATTTATTAAACCTGCCAACTTTATAGGGGAAAAGACAAGAATAATAGAATCTGCAGCAATCTTTTTGATTGCTTGTATCATGTGAGGATATAACCAGTCTTTGTCTTCTTTTGTGATTTGTGAATTTGAAAGGAAAAAGTTACATGTTATAACCAACAGTTTGGATTTGTATTTTTCTATATCTTTTTCTAAATCTCTTATCAAAAAGTGTGCTAATTGATGTATCGTGAACACCCTTTGTACTATTATACGTTTTAATACCCTATCTAATATTCTATATTTTTTAT
>DASUUM010000011.1:0-13935 GCA_036374075.1 Nitrososphaeraceae archaeon | reverse complement strand
TGATCTAGAGATATTATTGCTATCAATCAAATGTATAGAATGTATGTGCTTCCTATCTTAGCTAAATATATTATTATTATCTAAAGTGTATAACCAAGATTTTAAAGTAATGTCAGCATAATTATATTAATTGGTATAATTATGATCTATTATAGATACATACAATTGTATAAGACTATTATCTAGTTGTATAATAGAACAATTATTAGAAATAAAAGACCATTTATAAAAAAGTAAAATAAACTTAAGTCAAGAGTGTCAGAAAGTAAGAGATATATATAGAATTATCTGAGTTTTTGTGTCCAATATGTTCCCCCTTCTTTTTTCCATCGTAAATAATCATCTATAATTAATTTGTGATCAAATGCTATTTCGATATCATTTATTTTTTCAATAGGAATCCATGAAATTTCCTTTGCGTCATCTCCAGCACTAGGATTTCCTTTAATAATTAATACAATAAACACAACAGTCATCATATGTCCTCTTGGATCTCTTTTCGGATCAGAATAAACACCTAATATATCGATTGGATGAACCTCTAATGATGTTTCTTCATAGACTTCTCTTTTAATAGCTTCTTCTATGGTTTCTCCTTCATTTACAAAACCTCCTGGCAATGCAAATTGATTTTTGAAGGGATCTTTACTTCGTTTTACTAATAAAATCGAAGTAGAGTTTTGAATAATTGCATCAACAGTAGGAATAGGATTTTTATATTCTTTCAAGAATTGTTCTCATGGATTATTGAAAATAATATATATGTTTAATCAAATCATTTTATATAATGCAATTATTATGGAGAGAACCTTGGTTAAAGCCATTAATAGATTATGATTTAGATTCTGAAACATGTGATTTTTGCAAAGGAAAATTCAAGGACTTGGTTTTTGTGACATCATGTGAATTTTGTAATATAGGTATAATGCATGATAAGTGCGCTAATTCCCACATAATAGAAAATCATATAGCGGAATTAGAAAAAAAAATTTTTTACCATAAAGACAAGCCATTACATGACTTTCAATAAGTTATTTATTTTTTAAAGTAAATCTATCTATCTACAATCAAAATTTTTTATCGATAAAGATGACTATTAGAATTTATTACAAATTTACTTATCTTGCTGGCTTAATTTATGGTATTTTCGTCCACAAGAATCATAGTTATTTTATCTATCATTCAAATTTAATATTTTTTTCTTTAAAAGGATCTGTTAGTTGAGGTGTTGAAAATATTAAATGTTGAGTATATGGATGTTGTGGGGAAAATATAATCTCTTTGGTCAGATTGAATTCTATAATTTTTCCGGCATACATTATTCCTATTTTGTCTACTAATTCAGAAATTAAGGCAAGATCATGAGAAATTAAAATTATACTAATTCCCTTTTCTTCTTTAAGTTTTTTTAATAATGTAATTATTTGTGTCTGAACGAGTACATCTAGTGCTGTTGTAGGCTCATCAGCAATGATGATATCTGGTTCTAATAATAAAGCCATAGCTATAACAATTCTTTGTTTCATACCTCCGCTTAACTCATGCGGATATTTTTCAAGGACAGATTTGTCTAATCCAACATTCTCTATAATTTTAACTACTTGATTGTTATCATATATTTGACCATGGGTTTGAAATATATCTTTAATTTGATTTTTTATTGTATATACGGGATCTAATGTATTCATTGCTCCTTGAAAGATAATAGAGATCTTTTTCCATCTGATTTTTGAATCAAATTCTTTATCTGATAATTTTGTTATTTCTAATTCATCCAAATAAATACTTCCTGCAGTAATTTTTCCTGGAGCTGATATATTTCTCATTATTGCAGATACTAATGTGCTTTTACCGCATCCTGATTCTCCAGCAATTCCAAGTGATTCACCTTTATGCAATTCAAGAGAGACATTGTCAACTGCCTTAAGTATCTTATTACGTAAAAAGTAAGACACGCTTAAACAATTTATAGATAACTTAATTTTTGACAGATTTAATTAATTATCATACTGGAATAAATATATTTTTATCCTGAACGTTTTAGCTCTATTTATATATATATATAGAACAGCTAGAATTAATGATTGAGGGATATTGAAAACTCCTATCTGTTCTTTTGATGCTAAAACAGGAACTCTATGTTCAAAATGTGAATCTAAATTAAAAACTGGCCATCTGTCAGTAGGAGATATAGAGGCATCAATAAAACTAACTCAATTAGCTGAGAAAAATAATATAATTGATAAGTTCACATTAGTAGGAGCATATAAAATCGAAGAGAAATTGGTATTGATATTGCCTACAGCTGATATTAGCACATTACGTTCAGATAATGAGTTATTAAATAAGATAAAAAAAGAATTTAATAACAATGTGTGGTTTGTTGAAAGTGGGGCAACAGAGAGAAGGTTTATTGAAAATTTAATTTTCCCTATTAAAATGTCAGCAATTAATCTTGTGTGGCTTCCTGATGGAAATAAAATTACAAAAATAATTGTATCTAATAAGAAAAATCAAAATAAAAAAGTTGATACTAATATCATTACTAAAATTGCAAAAGAAATCAAAAATATAGAATTACTTATAGAATATACTGATTAATCAGCTATACATGGAAAACATGAAATAAACCATACAAGATATAGATGAAATTGAAGGAGAAGAAAATGAAGAGAACACATTTCGCTAAACAATTAAACGAAGACATTATTGGTCAAAACGTAAATGTCGCTGGTTGGATAGAAGATATTCGGGATATTGGAAAAATAATTTTTTTGGTAATAAGGGACATAACAGGTCCTATTCAGGTAATAGTTAATCCTAAAAAATTTCCTCGAATAAAAGAGATTCCGAGACAAAGTTCAATTATAATATCTGGTGAAATTCAGAAAAGTAAATCAAAAGAAATGAGGGTAGAGTTACGATTAGAGGAAATTGGAGAAACTTTTTATGCAAAACATCCTCTTCCAATTGATCCAACTGGAAGATTAGAATCCGCTATGGATAAACGTTTAGATTCAAGAGCTTTGGATTTGAGGAATGAAAATGTTTCGAATTTGTTTATTATAAGATCCATTGCTTTAGAAATTATAAGAAAAACTTTACTGGAGCAGTTATTTATTGAAGTTAATACACCTAAGATAATTGGTAGTGCAAGTGAAGGAGGCGCAAATTTATTTGAGTTTGATTACTTTAAGAAGAAGGCATATCTTGCTCAGAGTCCTCAACTTTATAAAGAACAATTGATATTGGCAATGGATCGTGTCTTCGAAATAGCACCGTACTTTCGTGCAGAAAATTCTAATACGGTAAGACATTTAACAGAATTTTATAGTGTAGATATTGAAGCTGCTTTCCTGGACTATTATGATATAATGGAAATAATGGAACAATTAATAAAAAATATTATAGTTGGTGTCAAAAATACTGGTTTACTTGACCTTAAAGAAAATATTTTTATTCGAAATACTTTGGAGAACAAGTTTGAAAGATTGACTTATAATAACTGCATCGAGGAACTTCAGAAAAATGATGAAAAGGTGGAATATGGCGATGATCTATCTGATTCATCATTACGAACATTAGCTCAGTTACACCAAGGTTTTTATTTTATAACAGAATGGCCATTGAAATTAAAACCTTTTTATATTCTTGAGAATGAACGAGATCCATTTCTATCGAATTCCTTCGATTTACAAATTGGCTATTTGGAATTAATTTCTGGTGGTTCTCGGCAACATGATCCTCACAAAATTAAAAGTAGATTAAAAGAACAAGGTTTGAATCCAAATAATTTTTCACAGCATCTAAAGGTATTTGATTGGGGAATGCCCCCACATGCGGGATGTGGCTTGGGATTGGATAGATTAATCATGTCTTTAACTGGATCTCTGAATGTGAGGGAAGTGGTATTATATCCTAGAGATCCCGATAGGATTAGTCCTTAATCAATTCTATCTTTATTTCTCTAAAGTCATTAAAGTTATCTAACACAAAAGATCTAAAAGAATTAGAAAATGTAGAGTAAATAATCCAAATAACAGGATTAAGATTCATATAAATTTTGTCAGTTTCAGAAGGGAAAGGATCAGAAGGATGAGAATGAAAAATTGAAATAACATCTAAATTCATTAACTTGGCTTTTTTGTATATAGTAAATAATTCGTCGGAATCAATAATAAATGCTATTGATGATTGAGCCGAATTATTTAATGGTAGAATATATTTGACTATATTTTTAGTTTCAATTTTTTTTCCTAATAATATAGCACATGATTCATTAGGTAACGAGCCAATTGCTAATTTTCTGAGTTCATTTAGATGGTAATGATGAATCATTAAAATTTCATTTTCCATTAATGATATAAAAAGAGAATCAATCTTTTTATGTTTATAAGGCAAGTAATATCAATATACTAAATTAGATTTTTATTGTATCAATAAATACAATTATGAATAACTAATATCTTAATAAGATAAATGAAATCTACATGTTAAAGTTAATAACTGGTTATTATTCTATTTGGAACTCTGGTTTAATATATGGATGAATAGTACAAAAGTATTCATATTCTTTTTCTTTAAGATTCAATTCTGAATTTTGCTTTCATATATGGATGAATAGTACAAAAGTATTCATATTCTTTTTCTTTAAGATCAGAGAGCAAAAGAGTATAATTAGCATTTCCCATAATTATAGAAGAATCAAATGATTTGCCATCATCTTTTAAGCTAGTTACTGTATGAGGAATATTATCTTGATTTATCCAGATAATACCTATAGAATCTTTAACAATTAGTTCCTCAGGATCATAATCTGGATTGCCTTGTGCAGATGATCCAGCAAGAATATTTACTTTAGCTAATTCTTCTAAATCAATAGTAGAAACGGGTTCTGAAGGAATCATCGGTTCCTCACCACCATTTTCTGCTGATATAGAGCCTTGATTTTGAATTTGGATACCTATTGCAGAAATAGAAATAATCCCAATGATAACTGCAACAACAAATGATGTCAAATAAATTTTAACTTTAGAACTGTTTCGGTATATTCCAAAAATTACAAATGCTGCAGGAACCGAAATAAGTATTATTATTCCAATATAAGCAAATATTGTTGGTGCTTGGCCACTGGAATTAACAGCTGCAACCAAACCTATTATAATTAATAGTCCCAAAGTTATAAAGGAGCCTATTTTAGCCTTCCGTGAAGAAGGAAATCCGTCTTTAAAAATTCCTGCACTTAAAAAAATCATCCCTATCAAAAATGTAAGCAGGGCGACAGCATGCATACCATCAAGAAATGTTTTAGCAATTCCAGAAAGAGAGACTAGTACTCCCACAATTCCTAAAGAGGTTAATCCTATGCCTGGCGTTAACAAATCCCAATCGGCCATGCTTTATGGATTGAAGATTTTTGCTATAATTTTAACCTTTTCGACAACTTTGAAATGAATATTTATCCCTATTATTAAAAAGGTATGAATATAATCCCTTTTAACGAATAACATAAATCCAACATTATGTAACTTATTGCTCTGGAGATCCAATACAGTGAATACAAAAAATGCATATATTGAAGTATCAAAACCCCGTATTGTAGTAGTTTTAGTTATTACAGCTGTAACCTCTTTGTTAGGTGCAACGAGATTTGATCAATCACCAAATATTCCTTGGGATGTATCTATTTGGCAATTAGGTTTTCTAGTTCTTGCTGGCTCTCTTGCATCTATGGGTTCAAGTGCATTAAATCATTACTACGATAGAGACATAGATAAATTTATGATACGAACAACAGAACGACCAATTCCATCAGGAAAGTTACCTGCAAGGAATGTTTTAGTTTATGGACTAGTACTTAGTGCAGCTTCTGTAATAATTGCTTGGTTTACTTTAAACCCTATAGCTACTTTTATGATTGCGTTAGGAATTTTTATCTATGTAATAATTTATACAGCATGGCTTAAAAGATCAAATCCATCTAATATTGTAATTGGCGGATTTGCTGGAAGTGCAGCATCAATGGCAGGATGGGCTACAACAACCGGTTCTATAGATTTATTAGGATTTCTGGTTGGATGGCTTGTATTCATGTGGACTCCTCCTCATTTTTGGTGTCTAGCAATAAAAAAAAGAGAAGAATATGCAAGTGTAAAAGTTCCAATGTTACCAGTGTTAATAGGTAATGAAAGGACAGCGATTTATATATTTATTAATACAGCCTTATTGCTTCCATTCTCCATTTTCTTATATTTTGTAGGATTAGGTCTTTTATATACTATAATAGCACTAGTAGCAGGTACATTAATGCTCATTTATCACTATAAACTTACTAAAAACCCTACGCCTGAATTTGCATGGAAAGCTTACAAAGTAACTGCCCCCTACCTTGTAGTGATATTTATTGCTATTGCAATTGATGCATTATTTTACTATAGAATTTGATAATTTTTGCTGAGAAAAAAAATGTAAATATCTCTACATATATAGTGTTATTTTACTACTTCAATTCTTTTCTTATCTTTCGCGATCCATGATACCTTTAAAAGTCCATAAATTTCAAGATCTAATAATATTTTATTTAATTCTGAAAGATCTAATTCTATTCCTTCTTTAGATAATAATGAAGACAATTCAGAGTCAGTTAAAGCATTTGATTGTTTTACTTTTTCGTAGACAATATTCTTTATAGGATATTTCATTAATTAATTAAAAAGAAGTATTTAGCAATTATATTAAAATATCTACATGAATAAAACAAATATCATTTTATATTCACTGATTTTCTACTTACACTCATTACTTGAATCTCGCTAACACCTTCGGTTTTTTTAATATAATCTTCAAGCGAATCCATCTGACCCTCTTCATCATTTAAAGTGAAATCACAAATCAAAGAATAAAGCCCAAAAGCAATAGGTTCTTTCCCATGTCTTTCTAGGCCCATTCCATTAGGTATGGTTGATTTTAACTTGTTAATTATATCATCTAAATCTGTCTCTGCTTCTGATGGAAGAATTTTAATTCTAGCAACTAATCTTGACATTTTAAGGTCCCTCAAAACTACAATTGACACATTTATAGAATCTTGCGAACTCCCTACAGCTTTGACATCTCCAGAGCAGAACATAACCACAATTAGGACAATAAAATTTTACACATTCATCATTTGGCATGATAGGTCTATTACATGATGAACAGATAGGTAATTGCAATGTCGACATTTTAAATCTATTGGAAAAATAACCGAATTTATATTTTGCTTAATTCAGAATATGTCGGAATTCATTTCCTAATAATGTACTAATTAACTTAATCGCTTTTTTAGATCCTAAAATCTTTGATAACGCGAAGCTATGGAAATCAAAGGTTGCAGATTTTGATATTTCTGCAATATCAGAATCTGAGATAAGAGAAAATATCGCATCGATTGATTTATTGTCTAACCTTTCCATTATCTTTCTAAAAAAGAGCATTCTTTGAAATTCTTTACCAAAAATCAAATACCAATCTGTTTCATAATCATTTAACGAAGAGTTAATATAATTTTTTTTATAGCGTGCGAGATGATTTCCAGCTAAAATTCCTCCCATTCCGCAGGAGAAAATACCCCCCGCAGTCGTAGGTTTTGTTTGTCCAGCTGCATCTCCAACTAATATTGTATTATTAAATACAAAATTCTTCAATGGACCTCCAATCCAAACTGGTGCATATATTTTTCTTATGATAGAATATTTAGAATTAAAGCTTTCAATAAAGGATTCTAATGTTTGCAAAGTATTGATTTTTCTTCCAGCAACACCGATCTTGCCTTTACCATTTCCACTAGGAATTATCCAAGCAAAAAAATCTGGATACTTTACTTTATCGAATTTTACTATTATTTCATCAGGTATGATCCAATCAGCATATATTTCATATTGTGCAGATTGCAATACACCATCTCTATAAGAATTATTTATAAGAGAAGATATACCTCTTGCATCAATAAAGAATTGAGAATAAAAAATATTATCTTTGGTTTTAATAACATACTCTTTTTTACAGCTATCATAATTTATTGAAGTTACCAAGCTTTTAGTGCTTATTTCGCTTCCGAATTTTTGGGCTTGATAAGCAACTTGTTTATCAAGCTCTCTTCTATCTAATACTATTATATTATCTCTATTAGTGCCAACTTCAAATCCTTTTGTGGCTGAAAATATTTTTGCTTTATTTACCTCATTTAGAATTACCCTACTTGATGGGATTATCCCTAATTTTTTTAGTCCATCTAGACTAACTAATCCTCCACAATGCTCTGGACTCCCAATTTCATAATCTTCTTCTAATACTGCAACAGAAAGCCCGCGTCTTGAAATTTCTCTTGCACATAACAATCCAGAAATACTTCCACCGACAACAACAGAATCAAAATTCTTTTCCATGATATGATAAATAATTTTAATATAAATAATTAAAATGTATTTTATAATGGATTTAAAACAGGTCATCATTGTAAGAAAAGATTTGAAAATGGGAATAGGTAAAACAGCTGCCCAGGTGGCCCATGCTTCAATTTTGTCATGTGAAAAAGCTAGAATTAAAAATTTTGATTGGTTTAAAGGATGGTTCGATTTCGGTCAACCTAAGATTATTTTAAAAGTTAATTCATTAAAAGAATTAGAAGAAATTAATGAAAAAGGAAATTTCCATAATTTACCTACTGCTATTGTAAGGGATGCAGGATTGACACAGCTTGACCCAGGAACTGCTACGTGTGTAGGTATCGGTCCAGCTCCAGCTCAATTAGTGAATAAAATTACGGGTGGATTAAAATTACTTTAATAAAAAGATTTATACGATAATAAATAAAAAACTGTAATACTATCTATAATAAACAATTCTGTTTAGCCAATAGAAAAAAATTAATAAATGAAACAAAGTGAAAATAAGTTCTTTATTAACTAGTTAATAATTTTTAACGCAAATACTTAATTTCTTTCCTACTATATACTAGTATTTGCGCAAAAAAAAGAAAGATATTATTCACAATTCACAGGTAACTTTAGACGAATTTTTAATAGAAAAATTTAAGGAAAAGATGAATAAAATATTGTTAATAAGTAATAAAAATAACCATCCTATTGTTTTATATAGAAGAACTATAGAAGAAAATGAAGTAAGTATTGAAGAAGAAATCGCTAGTGTTTCAGAAAAATATGTCATAATTCAAATTTTTACTCATGGTGGATATTTACCGGTCCTATTTAGAGAACAGCATATATATACTCCAGATGAATTTATTTATTGGATATTAAAAAGAAGTAGAAGTATGTTGTTACAATGTTTGGAAAATATTGACGAATTTTTAAATACTTGTGAAGCTGTTTAATTCGATTATTTAATGATATTTTAATAACATACTAGATTGAATGTAGTGTAATTATAATTAGATTACAACAATTGTCTCATTCATTATTCCAAAATTAATAAACCAGGCATTTTATCGCCAGCTAAATATCTCAATGTTGCTCCACCACCGGTAGATACATGACTTACCTCACTTTCTGACACACCTGCTTTTTTAATGGCTTCCAATGTATCGCCTCCACCAATCAGAGTTGTAGAACCTCTCCAATATGCTAGTGCCATGCTTTTAGCAATATTTATGGTTCCATTAGAAAAAACATCCTTTTCAAAAAACCCCATGGGTCCATTCCAAAAAATAGTACCTTTTCTGTTAGAACCAATCTGAGTAGAAAATTTTTGTATAGTCTCTGTTCCGATATCAAGGCCTATCATCTCGTCAGGAATTTCATTTTTACAATAAATAGGACTGGCACTTTCGGTTGAGGAGGAAACAATGTGATCACTCGGTAAAAGGATTTTTTCACCATATTTTTCCAGAGAGCGACCTACCCATTCCAAATGATCATAATCGATTATTGAATTTCCTGTTTTCAATCCTTTGGATTTTAAAAAAGTATATGCAGCAGCACCGCCTATGAGAACCTTATCTGCTTTGGGCAATAAATTTTCTAATGCTCCTATTTTGTCTTTGATTTTTACTCCTCCAATAACTATTATAAATGGACGAAGTGGGTTATCCCTAATCATTGTCAAATATTCAATTTCTTTTTTTAAATTAAATCCACCTAATTTTATATCAAATAATGTAGCTGCTCCATAGGTAGAAGAGTGTTTTCTGTGTGATGTACTAAAAGCATCATTGATATAAATATCCGCTAGGGAAGCAAGTTTCTTTGAAAATTCAGGATCATTAAGTTCTTCTTCTTTATAGAACCGTAGATTTTCTAATAATAAAACTCCATCAGAAGAAAGTCGTTTAATTTCCTTTTCAACATTCTTACCTATAGAATTGTTGACAAATCTTACTTGATTTTTAGTAAGTATTTCAGATAATCTATTAGCCACTGGCATTAAAGAATAATGTATATCATTACCAATTGGTCTTCCTAAGTGCGAAATCAATATGACTTTACAATTTCTTTTAGTAAGATATTCAATAGTGGGAATAGACATTCGAATTCTATAATCTTCTCCGATAAGTCCATTTTTTATATTAACATTGAAATCAACTCTTACAAGTGCAGTTTTTCCTTCATACTCTTTATCGTCTAGATCAAGAAGAAACTTCATTGTCGTTAAATAACCAAAATATCACTTATACAATAAAGGTTATGCTAATTAAAATAAGGTAAATTATAATAAGAAGAAAACTCCAATCAAAAGTCATAAAGTTTTTCGCAAAAAATATTCTAGGAAAATTTAAATGGATTTTACAGATAGCAGTGGAAATTACATGGTATAAAAAATTATTTGTTTTAGGAGCAAAGTATCGCCGTCCTTCTTGTGCTTCTTAACTATGGATCATCGTAGAAGCATTAAAAAAATTTTGGCGATTGAAGAAACTAGTAAAAGGAAAAAAATGTATGCAAAATTGAAAAATATTTAAAATATATCTAATTTTGATTTCTCCTTTTCATCTCTCTCTCTCTCTCTCTCTCTCTCTCTCTCTCATTCTTACTTTTCAAGTAATTTTAGTTAAGTTTAAGGGAAAAGATATAGATAATATAGATTTTTTAATAAAACGATAAACATAGAAACGAAGATAAAAATATCTTTATCTTAATGTACAAAATCCTTCTAATATAATAAGCTCTTAATAAATGGTCATTTATGAAATTCAAACAGAGAAAATCCCTAGGTACCCGAGTAACAAAATCATTAGCATAGTCTATCATGATAGAAGCTAATAGTATAGCAGCTTTAATATTTAAAAGCATCGGATTTATCGCTAAAAATTAAAGATAAAAATAACCTAGATATACCACAAATTGTGTTATTAAATTATAAATTTATGCTATTTTAAATTAGTTATGCGAATTTCTGTAGGACATCCTAATTTGCTAGATGCTATTTTAAAACCCTCTTTTGCCAAGGGAAGATTATCTAAAAGAACATAGGCCTCTATAATACATTGCCCTGGTTTCACTCGTGCTGCTAAACCTGTGGCTTTTCCAAAGGCTCTCCTCATCCCTTCCTGAAGACGATCTGCACCAGCCGTTGCAATCATTTTATTTTCTCTAAGAAGAACATGAGGATATACTTTCAATTTGGAAAAGAATGTAGTTTCTCCTGCCTGTGCCATTCTTTTATTAGCAGCTAATCTAGCTGCTTCTAAAGCATTATGTCTAATTTGAATATTTTCAGTTACTAGTAATTCTATCTTAAAGTCATAGTTATTGCTAGGTTGTCCTGAAGAAAATTTTGCAATCTTTGATTGAGGTTTCCCAGAAATATATTCTCTTCGAACATATGGCATTCCTCGAGGTTCTCTATAATTGGCTCCTTTCATTTTTTAAATCACTAATCTTTTTATACTTTAAATAAGCTTTGATTTATTCGTTATGTCGCAAGATTTGACCAAGTCAGAGTCTAAAGACTCAGAATTTGCTTTTGTTGTAGAAGGTATTATTGACAATAATGAGAATATAGTAATTGAATCACTAAAACAACAAGACCAATTAATAAATAAAGGATTTGGAGAAAAAATTAAAGATATTTACATTTTAGAAAATTACGAAGGTCTTTTTTTATTATACTCTAAAAAATTAATTTTAAAAAAAAAAAGAAAATACTAGATTTTTCTAGTTTTCTTAAAATATTATTAAAACAAGATCGATCTATCTTTACAAAATTTATAATATATAGAGATTTGAGGACACGAGGATATATAGCAAAAGAAGGTTTTGGATTTGGCAATGATTTTCGTGTTTATGAAAGAGGAGAATACTTTAAGAAACCTGCAAAGTATGTAATTTTTGGTATTAATGAAGGTATTAGTGTAAAAACTAAGCTATTGTATGATAATATTCGTTCAATAGAAAAAATGGGGAAAGAAGCTATTATTGCTGTAATAGAAAGAAGAGGAGAAATAATTTATTATAAGGTCAATTTAAAGAAATTTGATAAAAATATTAAACAAATTGAGAAATAACACAAGTTCTAAAGTTCAAATAACATAATTGCTTAGATATATTTATCTATCAATTGTGTTAAATAGTGAATCTATAAGATAATGATGTCATGGATAGTCCCCCTATTATCATGTAAACATGTAAAATGAAGAGATTACCGGACTCCTGAATTTTATAGAAACAAGTGCTCCGACCGGGATTTGAACCCGGGATCGTCGCCTTGAGAGGGCAAGGACAATTGCGTCAACCGGCCTTTGATGGCGACTTTTGGAGCATCTATCAAAAATATATATCAAACAATGTGAATCCTAAGACTGCTAAAGATAGAATTACTTATGCTAAGAAATACTATTCAATTTTGGTTTCTGAAGGAGACAATAACATGCAACAATTGTTGCAATTCTCTGAACAGAAAAGGGTTCATGTAATGAAAGCACTTGCAACTTTATCTAAATATTTAGGCTGTTATAACGAATGGAAAAAATTAAGGGAGAATTATCAATTAAAGTGGTCTGGTAATAATATTGATACTTTTTCACATATGATTCAAACCAATATTGATACAATGATCGATTGGGTAAAAAAAGTAATTGCAGTTTTACCAGTTGACTATACAAATTTGATCATATTCAATACACTCACGGGACTTCGTCCGATCGAATGCATTGAATCTCTAAAATTATTGAATCAAGACTACAACGACTATTTGAATAACCAAACCATGCTCATAGAACATTATAAATATTCAACACAGTTTATTAGAAGAACAAAAAAAGCGTACATTAGTTTTGTAACAGATCAATTGTTAAAGGTAATTGAAGAAAGCCTCATATCTATACTTCTTTACAAATTTTGTTGAAGAGAAAAGGTATTGAAATGCATATGAATTATTGTCATAAAATCTTTGCAACATATTTACGAAACAATGGAATAGAACAAGAAATCATAGATTTATTGCAAGGACGAATACCAAAGTCAGTTTTTGTAAGACATTATTACAGACCTGACTTGCAACGGTTTGAAAAGATTAGGGAATTGTTAGACAAGTTATATGAACAAATAACACACTAAGAAAAGATACTTTTGAATTACACTTCAGAGAATCGAATAAAAAAATTTGGTTAGGATTTTAGTACAGCAGTAATACCCAAGCCATTTCCACCTACAAAATCTATTGTTTGCTTTGATTTATTGAATAATGCAATTGCATTAACATCTTTTATTGTCTTTGGTTGACCTGTTATTGGATCTTGTCCTTGAAATTGGTCATTAAACCTTATTACAGATAATGCACTATTTTGACCAACATTCTTTATCTTCTTCAAATCTACAATGGCAGCTTCATGATTGCCATCTTTTCTATCAAGATGCATCATAGCAAATTGCAAATTTGGTGTATTTGGTAAACTCAATGTAGCACGACCATCAGTTAATTTACATGGATAGAAATCTC
>DASUUM010000010.1:0-2026 GCA_036374075.1 Nitrososphaeraceae archaeon | reverse complement strand
ATGACGTTGCAATAACTTCAATGACCCTTTGTGAAACAATGTATGGGCTCATAAAATTTAAAAAACCATTTTATTATTTATCATCATTCCTGGTCTATGAGTTTAGTAAGTAAGATGCTCTACTAGCAGCAAAATTGGATTTAGATTTGGAGAAAAATGGTAAAAGATCAAAAGAATAGATATCATAATTGCATCAACAACAATCAACAGAGGTGCAACTTTGTGTACATTTGATAATGAATTCCAACAGATGGAAGAACTTGGATTAAGGTTATTCCAATAAATTTTCTAATCAATTTCTTTTAACTGTTCTATAAACTTTAAAGGGATTGAGGAAAGATTCGTTTTCAAATGTTTATCTATGGAATTCTTTGTAAATATCCAATTTTCTATATGTGTTAGCCTATTCTTATGTTCCTATTTAAAGGTATTATTCTATTTTATTTATAATATTAAAACGCGTTTCTTAGAATTATACGAGAAAAAATTTTCATCCCTATTAGAGGAAATATTTGTATAGTAGTTTGATAATTGACTCGGTCAGAGCTTATACATTATCATACCAAGTGTATTTAATTTTGAACTTAGGTGCAAAGCCATAGGAATCGGTATCTAAGAAAACTTCTTATATTGTCATACCAAAGTTTACAGTAGTAAGACTTTGATAATAGAGTCTTTCGAAAATTTCTTGAATATATTAAGTTATAATATATTTCATAAATTGTACAACTACTACTTTGATATTATAAATTCATACAATTATTCAATTAAAGTTTGAAAAGCAGATTAAAATATTAACCTTACTAATTATATAATAAATAATTTTTATTGTACTTTAAAAAAATAAAAAAAGGAAGATTAAGGATGTGGTGGTGGGTTGTCAAAACATATGACATCTGCTGTAACTGAACCTACGTTTCCTCCACCTCCTGCATTTCCTGATACTAGTGCTGTTGCATTCCAACCATCCTCTGTAGCTAATGGTTGATCAAATCTTATTTCAGCCGTTCCGTTAATTCTAAAACTTCCACTTAATGCAGTGTCGCCATCATCACAGGTAGCTATTGAAGTAATGAAATCATTAATATTTCCTGTGGTAGTGTTACCTACAATAGTATAGATGTTTGTAGTGTTTATTGTGCTAGGACCTGCTGGACCTGGTGGACCTTGTGTTCCATTCGCTCCTGGTGGACCTTGTGGACCTGCTGGACCTGGTGGACCTTGTGGACCTTGTTGACCGGTTTTGTTATCTCTATCTCTGTCTTTTCTGTCATCTTTGTCGAATTTAAAGTGTTTACAGAATTCTACTGAACTTACAAAGAACCCTTCGAATGGACCTGTTCTACATTCATATGGCTTATCGTCGGTTGGGTATGCGCTATAATTATCGCCGTATGATGAATAGCCGTCTGAGTATCCGTAATTTTGAGCCAAGGCTGAGTTGTTGCTAGTAAAAGCAGCTAAGCCCGATCCCAAAATTAAGCTCATCAATAGAGCCATAGGGAGATATATCTTGTACATTGGGATCATTATTATTATAATATTTATATAGAATGGGTAGGATCAATTGCTAACAAATTAGAAGAATTTAAAAATAATCAAAATCTCTCAACTATTGACTTGAAAATGATTATGTTCTATTAATTAGGGAAGTGGATATTTATTTTTATTATGAAACAATGAAATATAAAATTCCAATTACATTTGCATTTTTTATTAGGTATAAGTTTATAAAAGTTATGTTGCTTTTATAACAGATTGAAAAGAATATTAAATTATTGTTTTTTCTCAAATATTACAAATACAAAATTTTAGAACTTTGTACCGAAAGATAGGTACATATAATTTTATCTTTATCAATATTATTTTAACCATAAAATAGAAATAAAATAGTAGTTATTTCTATATATTTAATACTTTTTAACCGTATCTTTTATCTTATATCTAACCACTAAATTTATCAAATACATTTGTATTCTCCAATTTTTTATTTATTTTCTTTTTGTGTCTGTCAAATGTAACTATT
>DASUUM010000009.1:0-2916 GCA_036374075.1 Nitrososphaeraceae archaeon | reverse complement strand
GTAGGTTTAAGTAATTTACATAAAAGTGTATGTTAGAGATTTAGAGAATATAATAGATGATATCAAATGTAAGGAAAGATGGCATTTAATTCAACTAAATCTTTTAAAATTTGATTTCTCAAAATGGAAAAACATACGCTGAAATTTTCTAATTTTTTACGAATATAAAAATTAAGTTTCTAATAATAAAAAGCTAAATAGTGCGTAGTAGAACCCTACTACATGCAGGACTCTACTCCCGACTGGCCCGTACTTTTCTCGGGTTCACTATCACAGCTGAGGTTATGAAAAGATATTAAAAAATAGGTGACACATGTCTCTGCTTTGAACGCCTTTCTTGGGAGAGAATATTGTTTGGATATACATTCAATTACCAGTTTTTTATTAATTTGATCTAAAGTATAATTTGGATCTATCTTCAAAGCCTTATCATAATATTCAATAGCTTTATCAACTTATGGATTAGATGATAAGTGTTGAGAAGCGAACAAGAAATCCGTAACAAAGTTGAAGAACTACAAAAAAACAGGTTTCAGCATTCCAAGAACTGTCAAATACCTTTGGATAAATGTGAGGTGGCAAAAGAGTATGACCTACTTATAGATGTACTGGAATGGGTCTTGGAAAGTTAAAATAGTTTTAAAAGTGTATCTAGTTTAAGCTTCTGTATATTTATAACAAAACTACAAATCGATAATTCATCGATATGCTTTAAAGCAGTAGAAATACAAATAAGTAGGATTAAATGATAACTATAAGCAGTCTATTTAAATGATAAAAGTAGAAATAAGAAAAGCATCCGATTTGAGTTTTAAAGAACTTAAAGAATTCAAAGAAAAATCATCTTTAGACCCAAATATACACCTAATATTAAGTCAGAATATGATTACGAGATAGTAATATATGACCATTATGTTGAATAATACAACTCCAAGAGAATTACAGTCTTTAGAAGAAATTATAGCTGCTCAAAGAATGGCCAACTTACTCTTACAGAAACAATCATTATTGTAAATAACCATGCTATATACTGACAAATGGTTCATTACAAGTAAAAAGTAAACTATAGACAAAAACATATAATGACATTTATTCTTTTTTAACGAGATAATAAATTTATAAATAATTTAATATTATGTTTCTATATTACTAATATATGCTTAATTATAATTTCTAATAATAAAAGCTAAATACAAGATAATGTTATCCTTACAACAGACTCTTATTTTTGCACCGCTATCGGTATTACTCCCGACGGGCCCGTAGTTTTCTTGGGTCCCTTAGCTGACGTTATTGGTCCGCATTATGGTAGAGGAAAGGATTTAACTTTATTTAGTGCTTATGATTGGGAACATCTGCCCCAAAGACTTGTCGAAATATCAGCTCTGGTTCCAGAAAATCTAGATCAAAATGGAAGAAAGAAAAAATTGGTTGAGGAAGTACAGACAGCATTTGTCGGACTACAAAAAATTCAAGTAGAAGATCCTGAATCGACTTTATCATCAAAACCTGGTTTTGAGTAGCATTGGACACGTATGGGATTTCAATGCTTAATCGAAGGGAAACCAAAGGGAAATAACTCAGGATTAGCAGAGTGTTGAGAGCATCATTTTTGCTCTGAAACAACTTGGTATAAAAGAGTGTTACGCTCCTATAGATGGGAAACCTCTTAGTATAATAAATAACAATTGTTACTGTCACTCGTAACAATAATAAACATATATTCATATCCATCTCTGTTATAGCCAATGATTAGACAATAAGGAACTAGAATTTCATATACAACATAATAAAAATAATTTATACATTGAATATATGTTTAATAAATGAAATGTGAAACCAATTCATCATCATATTTATTATAGAAAGTCAGTTAATGAGAGGAAGCGGTAGACGTATCAAATTGATTATTGTATAAAGTAGCTTGTTCAATAGAAACTTCTGCTAGAATTCTATCACAATTGTTATCTCGGATACTACATTTTACTTTATTGTCATTGTCAATGTCTAGCAGATCCTTATAGAAATGTATATGAATGTAGATAAATTAAAAAAAAATTAAGTTATTTAGAAAATGTTCGGAACAATAAATCATTATAAGAAATGTTTTTATAGACATAATAAATTCTTACATTATGGGGCTATATTGCAAGGAAATTCTGAACAATGAAGGAAATGTTGTAGCACGTTTATGTTATAATAGCAGTTTTGGTCTAAGTTCGCAAAGATCTGACTTTCCACTCCCACGTTACAATATAACAGAGATAGCTTCATGTGACCAATGTCCACCATTTCCATTAAACAACGAAATGACTTTAGAAGACATAAAAAGGATTATAAAAGATGAAATAAATAATCATGAACATCGTCATCATGAACATTGAATACTTTTTTATACATATTTAAATTTATATTCTAATATAGTTTTAACAAAGTAGTAAACAATTACAATTATAAACAAAATCTCACTTTTGATAAATCTAAATTCAATAAAAGATTGTATTAAAATTCCACATCATTCCAAGTATATTGTTGTTAAGTCAATGGAACAAAAAGTTACATCTATATAAAATAATTTTAGCTATGAGTAATAATTTTTACTAATATTATATTTATAAATTTGATTCTGCATTTGTATACATGATAAATAAGGGATCAGGATTGGAGAATACTTTAGAAGAAGAATTAAAAGATATTGATGAGAAAATGTCCCATTATGATGTAATGATAAAAAACCTAACGGAACAAAATAGAGCATTACAACATGAAATGCAGCTATTGCACAAACAAAAGTGCGACTTGACCAATCAAGTAAAAGTATTAACAGAACAAAATAGAGCATTACAACATGAAATTCCACAATTGCATAATGAAAAACTTGACTTGACCAATCAATTAAAAAATATTAAAAAAATT
>DASUUM010000008.1:0-3013 GCA_036374075.1 Nitrososphaeraceae archaeon | reverse complement strand
ATATTCTTGATTGTTGTTGTATTGTTAACTTGGAATTAATACCAAAATCAAAAAATTTTTTCAATCTATTAGGCCATTGCTTTTTTGTAGCGGGAGCCTTTAATCCATACATAAAAGAGGAAAATGCTTCATCATCATTCTCCTCGTTATCACCTTTCAATTCTCCTCCTGCTCCTCCTTTTCCTCTTTGTGATTCTTGAATCAAAATATGCTCATCTATATCCAATACCTTCAATAGGAAATATGGGTTTATATTGTTATCGTGATAAGCCTAACTGGGTATGTTCTGCTTGCGGTATGTGGTCAAATAGAAAGTTTAGTGTAAAACGCCATATAATAAACAAGCATTATGGGAATGCATTCTTGGTCGCCTACATTGACTATCTAGTAGGCAGACAATCCGGACTCTATCCACCTTCATCTCAGCCTGATTATCAAAAGAAAGAAAGAATCTTTTTAGATATATTTAATGAAGAATTTTGGAAGGAAAAAGCAAGAATAGCGGCTAGAGCAAATAGCAATTCATAATTTGATAATATTTATTAATCTTATAAAAATTATTTTTTAGTATATGTTATACCAATAGTTTGAAATACTAGTTGATCTAATTACATCTACGATTTCAAATGCCAATAATATCGATAATAATAAGGTTACACAATCACTTAGTGATTTTATAGAATCTACAAAAGCAAATAGTAGTAATGTTTTAGAATCTCTAAAAAAGATTGCTGATATTATTTTAAAGGATCCATCTGGAAACGTAGCTAATAAAGTAATAAGCGTAGCTAAAACAAAATAAAATATATCAGAATTTGATAAATATACAACTTTAAAGGAATCATCAATATAACTTCTTTTTTCAATCTATCTAGGTATAGAGTCTTTATAACATTCTATCAATATTCATAGGATATGATTTATTGAAGGGAATATTATCTCAGAGTCATAATAATTCAAATATTTAGAATTAAGAATTTACTAGTTTGAAGTAAATTGATTGATTGTATTTAGACCTATTATCTAATTTAAAATAATAAAATTATAATATATTACCAAACTATGTTATAATAATTAAGTTACTTAAGCTTTAAATTTTAATTACAAAAAAGAAATGAATCAGTTTAGTTAATGAAATTATACAATTATAAAGTGAACATTGACTCAAATTTGTAATAGTTAAATTCAAATGCTACATTGTATATAATTGTTAATCATCTTTATATTATATAATAATAGGTGAAAAATTATGTTAACCATAATGTGGTTATAATTTCTATTTCTATTTTTATTTTTATTTTTATTTGCTCAGTTTTACCTTTTGATTTTTTGCAAAAATTCTTCCTTGAGACCCATTTTATTTTCTTTGAATAATCTAGGATCCATCTCTTTTATTGTACCTAATTTAGGCATAAAATTCATTTTTGATAATATGTCTTTATCAAGGTCTATTCCAGGAGCAATTTCTTCAAGAATTATTCCTTCTGTAGCTAATTTAAAAACTGCTCTTTCAGTAATGTAACGTATTTCTTGTCCATATTTAATTGCTTGATGTCCACTAAATACAATTTTGTAAACATTATCAATAAATTTTGTTACAGAACCATCATTTTCAATTTGCAATTTACCATTTGAAATAAAGATTTTATTTTTTCCTGCAGTAAATGAACCTGCAAAATAGGTTCTTGGCGCTCCTCCAGCAATAACCGGAAATCCACCTGGTCCATAGATTTTATCAGGTAAAATTGATGGATTTACGTTTCCGTTTTTATCAATCTGTAGAAAACCTAGTGAAGCAGCATCTATTATACCACCTTCAAAATTAGAGAAAACATCTGGGATTGTAGATAACGCAAATGGACTTATTGCTAATCCAAAATCTAATCCTGAGAGGGCAAGACCTCCCCATTGACCAGATTCAAGTATTGTTACTATAAATTCAGAAATTTCCTCTTCTAACGTAATTGATGAAACAAATGCAGGAATTCCTATTCCTAGATTGATTAATATTGGCTTTTGTTTGTATTCAAATAATTCTAGCAATTCCAATGCAACTCTTCTAGCTATTACTTTTTCATAGTCTTTCATAGACACCTTAGGTAAACTGTCGAAAATGACATTAGTAATCGGTGGTACTATTTCATATGAAATACGAGGATCATATTCTATAGTTCCACTTTGCCAATGATTTTGTTTTGGAGACACTACTATATGATCAATTAATGGAGCAGGTACGTCAACATCTCTTGGCCTTATTGTTCCAGATTTCGTTATCCATTTAACTTGAGCTATGACTTGTCCTTCTCTAGGTCTAGCTTTTGTAGCTTGAGCAATACTAAGAATAGAGCCTTTCAATCCTTCCTCTTCCATAGATAAATTACCGTTCTCATCAGCTGTAGAAGCTCTAATAAATGAAAAATCAGGTTTTGGAGCTAGGTATAAAAGACATTCTACTCCTCCTACATCTATTAAACTAATCTTGCAGGTTGAATTTTCCTTTGCTAATTTATTTAGTGCACCACCTTCTCTTCTTGGATCCAAAAATGTATCTATTCCTATCTTTGTAATTAATCCTGGTCTTCCAGATGCAATCTCTCTAAACCAATATGCAGCGATACCAATAGGCCAACCATAATATTCAATTCGATTATCTGTTATCAATTTTTGAAGCCAAGGTGAAAATCCCAAGAATGGCATGAGAGTTCCACGGAGAAGCTCTTGATATGGGTCTTTGTATATTATTTCAGCCAACTTATCAAGTCCCCTTCCAGGTATCGCAGGAAGAGCATCAGATATTATGAATATATTTTTTGGATGTCCTTTTCTAATATAATTTTCATATAATCCATTGATCAGATACTCAGGAGTTAACGCCATATTGAAACCAGAAATAGAAATTACAGAATTATCTTTTATTTTGGGAATTACTGTAGATATATCAACAGCTTTAAGAAACAATATTCTTTTAATATTACTGACATTATTAAGTATTATTTTCAAATGTTTAAAAGTA
>DASUUM010000007.1:0-7932 GCA_036374075.1 Nitrososphaeraceae archaeon | reverse complement strand
GATGAGATAGAACGTATGATAGGTCGTAGAGTTGAAAACATGAGGGGAATTTTCGTTCTTGGATTCATCTTATGTTGGGTTGCAACTGCTGGTGGTGTGTATGTTGGTGTAACTGTATATCCGTGGGCTTATCCATTACCTAGCGGAATATTTGCATTATTGGTACTCACCGTCATAGAAGTATTAGGAATAATATTTATCTTAAAAATTGCAGGCGAAAAACCAGTACGTCCATAAAACTTTTTTTATTCTATTTAATAAAACTTTTTTATAAAATTCAATTATCAGATTATTTTTATAATACAATATATATACGATATAAGGAACAAATTATTTCAATAAAAAAATAAAATTTTATATACAACATTAGAGAGTAGGTTGTTAATGGTCTGGCTACGACGTACAACGCACTATCTATTCATAGTAGTCGTTGCTGTTAACAGTACATTATTAACTATCAATGCTGGTGACTATATCTTCTATACTGATTGGGCTTGGACTTCATTTGTCGTATTTTCTATTTCACAATCTACTATGCTTGTGGTAGGAGCGATTTATTACATGCTCTTTACAGGAGTCCCAGGTACAGCTACATATTATGCAACAATTATGACGATATATACATGGGTTGCAAAAGGTGCATGGTTTTCTTTAGGATATCCCTATGACTTTATAGTAGTTCCAGTCTGGATTCCTTCTGCAATGTTATTAGACCTATCGTATTGGGCTACAAGGAGAAACAAACATGCAGCCATTCTAATAGGTGGAACACTAGTTGGAATGTCATTGCCTGTATTCAATATGATAAACCTGTTGCTAATCAAGGATCCGCTAGAAATGGCATTTAAATATCCTAGACCTACGCTACCCCCGTATATGACGCCTATAGAACCTCAGGTCGGAAAGTTCTACAATAGCCCTGTAGCTTTAGGTGCAGGAGCAGGTGCAGTGCTTAGTGTGCCAATAGCAGCATTAGGTGCTAAGTTAAATACTTGGACATATAGGTGGATGGCAGCCTGGAGTAAATGGGATTAAAAATCCTTCAATTTTCTTTTTAATTTTTTTGAAAATCCTTGATTTCTTGATTTATAAAATAAAAATACAAATCTATATTTTTATATTTTTGAAATTTTCAAATCTTCTTTAATATAAATAGTAGATTAAATTATAATAAAAATTATTATTGTTTTATTTTTTTGTTATAAATAAATTTTATGCATTATTACTTTTAAATGATTCCAATATTTCATTAATGTTAGAATTTGTTTTATTTTTATCTGAGACAATTTCTTGGTGTGCAGGAGGATAATTTAAATAATTATCTATTTTTATTGAGATTCTTTCATCATAGGATGGAATATTCTCATTTTGATAGAATATGCCGATAGGTATTCTATCTCCCCATTCATTTGATTTCTCTATAATTCTTGAAGCAATTTCAGAATATTGATCTGCTTCTTTCAATTCTCCATTATAACCAGAATTTTCTAATTTATAAATACGTGGAATAGGTTTTCCATTAGTTTGATCAGTATTGTCCATTCCTTGAAACCATTCCTTGGTATTTATATCATTATAAGTTGGACAAGGTTGTAGGATATCTACAAAGGCTAATCCTTTATGTTGTATAGCCTTTATTATCAAATCTTTCAAATGTCTTATATCATACGCATAGCCTCTTGCAATAAAAGTAAAACCAGAAATAAAAGCAAGTGCTATTGGATTAATAGAATCATTAATGTTAGCTTGAGTTAATGATTTTGTTTTCATACCTAATTTTAATGTAGGTGAAGCTTGTCCTTTTGTTAATCCATAAACTCCGTTATTATAAATTATATATGTCATATCTATGTTTCTTCTTCCGGAATTGACAAAGTGTCCCACACCTATTCCAAGACCATCTCCATCTCCTCCAACAGCAATTATCTCAAGTTCGGGATTACATAATTTAGCTCCTTGAGCAAAAGGAAGTACTCTTCCATGTAATGTATGTATTCCATACGTGTGAATAAAATGGGGTGTTTTTCCTGAACATCCAATACCTGAAAAAATGGCAGCCTTATGTGTAGGAATTTTTAGTTCGGCTAATGACATTTGTATAGCATTTAATATTCCAAAATCGCCACAGCCAGGACACCAATCATTATGTACTTCTGTTTTATAATCTGCTAGTTTAAGCGCCATGATCTAAAACAATTCTCCTCTTATCAATATTATTATTATTTACTATATCCTTTATTACTTTATGGATTTCATCATATGAAATAGGCCTACCATTATATTTTACTATTTCATAATCTATATCTCTCTGCAAGTTCTGTTTGATAAGCTTTGCTAATTGAGATGAATAATTCATTTCTATATTAATAATTGTTTTAGCTGAATGTAACAATTTTTTTAATAATTGTTGAGGAAAAGGATTTAATAATTTAATTTGGACAAATCTTATTTTTATTCCTTCTTTGTTTAACTCATCTAAGGTATCAAGAATAGCTCCCTTTGTTGATCCCCAACTAGTAATTACAATATCAGAATTTCCATTATAGGATAAAGCTTTGTCTTCATCTGGTATTGTCTGTAAAATCAATTCTAATTTGGTCATACGCTTATTCATCATTTTTATTCTAACTGTAGGATCTTCTATAATGTGTCCTTCTTCATTGTGTTCATCACCAGTATTCCAAAAAATACCATTTTCTGTACCAATTGGTGTTCTAGCAGAAATCGGTTCATTTTCTTTCAATTTAAATCTTTTAAAATGTTCTAATTTTTTGTTATCTTGTTCTTTATTATTAATTTTAGTAACAAGATATCCTCTATCAATATTTATTTTATTTGGATCAAAATTTTTACAGGTCATTACACTACTTGCTATTGCTTTGTCAAGTAAATGAATTACGGGTAATTGAAAAATATCTGCAAAATTAAATACTTTTAATGTATCATAAAAACTTTCTTCAATATCTCCTGATGCAAAAACTATTCTAGGAAATTCTCCATGACCTGCATTGATTGCAAATAATAAATCTCCTTGCTCATGTCTAGTAGGTAGACCTGTTGAGGGACCTGCTCTTTGATATAGTGATACTACTAAAGGAACTTCATTAATACCTGCCCATCCTAATGCCTCTGCCATTAATGAAAAACCAGGTCCGGAGGTTGCAGTCGAAGTTCTAGTTCCAGTCAAAGCACCACCAATAGCCATAGTTATTGCAGCAATTTCATCTTCTGTCTGCATTACCAATACTGATCCTTTTTTACCATCCATTTGTTCTATTATTTGATTTGATTCTAAAAATTCACTATCTTCACTTGCAGGAGTTATAGGATAATATGTTTGAAATCTACATCCTGCAACTATTTTACCTAATGCTGATGATTGACTTCCTTGTACTAAAATAATATTAGAAAAATCTCTTTTATTTTTATAAAAACTAAATTTATTATCTTGAAATTTCTGCTCAGAATAATTATAGGCATATTCAGCAGCAGCTATATTGATTTCTGCAATTTTTGGCTTTGTTCTAAATATATACTTTATTGCTCGAGATAACGCTTGACGATTAATATTAATAAATGATAAAGATATGGATAATGCCAAGACGTTTATCATTCTTGCAAGTTTACTCAACGCAGGATTATTGGTATGTTCTGAAAAGTCTTTTAATATTTGATAATAGGGTATTCCATAACATTTTATAGAGTTTTGTTGTAAATTTTCTACTAATTTTTTGATTGTAAATGGCTCGCTGTCATTGTAATTAAAATATTCTATTGTCTTATTTTGGGCGTCTTCATCTAATGTTGGAATTTCATTTATTGATGTTTCAATCAGTTCAGAATTAAATATAATGATTCCATTAGTAGACACATCTTTTGCATGTCTAAATACAGTCTCTGCATCAAAAGATACCAGAACATCTATAGATTCCCTATGTGATCGTATTTGTTTATTTGAGATTCTAACAGTAAAATAGCTATGTTCTCCTTTTATATTAGAATAATATTCTCTTTTTCCAAAAATATATAGTCCATCTTCTGCACAAGTTTTAGAAAAGATATTAGCAGCAGAATCAACACCACTTCCTTGAGCTCCACCAATTACCCAAGTGAGCTCATTTACAGCTTTATCTGTCATCTATAAATTATATGGTATCTTTATGTATAAATATCTTAAAAATAGAATTTTTATCCACCACCAGTAACGGCATCATATAAACAACATTCACAAGAATTAGTTTCTCCACAATATGGACATACACACATGCATATTTCAATAGAATTTCCACAATAATCGCATAAATTTTCATTCTCTCCGATATGATTTTTGGTTGTGGTATTCATTTTTAATATAGTGATATACTTTCTTATAAATAATTATTATATAAAGTTAAATTCATTTAAATTAATGGTATTTTAAAAGATTTAAATTTTAATTGTGATTATTAGAATTATGTCTAATGAAGAAATTGAAAATGAATTTGAAGAGGACTTGAAAGAAAATTATGACGAATTCGAGAATATAGACTATTTTGATGAGGGCTAAATGAAAGGAATGATATACTATTTATTTGATATTAAAATCTTATATAATAAATAATTTCTTCTATTATTCTAATTCTATAAATAAATGAAACAAAGTTAATTTTTTATGATTTCTGAAGATTCAGAATATGATAGAATGTACAATGCTATTTGTTCTATTATAGCAAATCAAAAGAAGAAGGAATAAATATTAAAACTAAATTTGAAAAAGACTCTGGTTTTATTGGACTATATACATCTAATACTTCAATTCTAAAAAGAGCAAAAATTGGTTTAAATGAAATATTAGAATTATCATATTCCACAGCTGAACATCATCCCTATTGGAATAAAATATATAATACTTCTGAAATAGCAAAAACTACACTAGATAATTGGGATGAAAATTTTAGTCATGATCAAATACAAGAAATGATTTGGAGAAACAGTGAAATTAAAAATACTCTAAGTAGATTAGAAAAATAATAGTAACACTATTTTTTAATTTATTATTGCTACTAATAATAATAACCATATAAATTTAATAGTATTAAAAATATTAAAGATTTATTTAATGAAATGGATTATAATATTATTTGTAATTACTTTAGCTTTTTTAATATTATTTAAATTTCTGTATTTTGGAGGATCAAATCCAATTTTAAATTTGTCTAGTAGTTTAGGAAATAATTCTCAAACATCTTTTTATCTAAATGGTTCTATTTTTTCTTTAATTTTTATTGGAGATAAGATTCATATTAATAATAATGACAACTTTGGTAGTCTTTTAAATTTAGAGAAAGAAAAAGAAAATACAAACTTTGTAGATTTTTTAACAAATAGTTTAATAGATATTATTTCTAAAGGTGATTCAAGTTTTCCTTTAGGACAAGTACTTTCAAATTCAAATATTACAGCTTATGATAATCCTGATACTTTAAAAAAACTACTGCTTCTTAATGGTAGTTGGAATTTAGATGTAAGAAATGGGAATATTGTGTCCTTTGATGCTAAAATATCTACAATCAATAAAGACGGAATGTCTCCACATATTTATGAAATTCTAAATCTAGTTGTAAATAATAATATACCTATTAAATTATCTCAAAATGATAGTACTATTATAGAAGGTAGAGCAGATATAATAACTCCTAATAATATTAAAAACATAGACCTTTATTTAATTTTGCAAGAAGATACAATAAGTATTATTTTGGAACCTAAAATATTAGGAAATGATTACAATGGACAACCTATTTATGGATTAACTAACTATATGAAAAATTAGTATATTTAGCCAATTACTATTTCAAAATAATTACTGATAACTTTCTTTACAATATCAAGTACACTAAAAACTAAAGCTATAATAGATGCTTTCTAATAATTTAAAATAATGACAATTTCTCTTGAGGCAATTGAGTTTGAGCCCAAGGGCATCAAATTTAAGAGTTTACCTAATGAACAATTAGTTCAAGGAACCACATTAATAAAGCGAGGTTTTGCTCATATGCAAAAACATGGTGTTATTATGGATGTTACTAATGTAGAACAAGCACAAATTGCAGAAGATGCTGGTGCTGTTGCAGTCATGGTTTTAGATAAATTACCATATGATGTTAGAAAGGCTGGAGGAGTAGCTAGAACTGCAAGTATTAAAGTTATTGAAGCAATAATGGATGAAATTACAATACCACTTATGGCAAAATGTAGGATCGGGCATATATCTGAGGCAAAGATTCTTGAAGTGATAGGTGTTGATATGATAGATGAGAGTGAAGTTCTTACACCTGCAGACGAGGAAAACCACATATGGAAATGGGACTATACCACTCCTTTTGTAAATGGTGCAAAGAATTTAGGTGAGGCACTGAGACGAATAGAAGAAGGAAGTTCTATGATTAGGACTAAAGGTGAACCTGGAACAGGGAATATTGCAGAGGCGGTCAGGCATATTAAACAAGTTAATAATGACATCAGAAAACTTCGATCTTTTTATATTGACAAAGACGAACAAGAATTAATTAAATTTTCCCGTGAACTCAAAGTTTCTTATTCATTAATTAAAGAAACTGCTAAAATATCTAAATTACCAGTAGTAAATTTTGCAGCTGGTGGTATATCAACTCCTGCTGATGCAGCATTAGTTATGAATTTAGGTTGTGATGGTGTTTTCGTCGGTTCTGGTATTTTTAAAGCTGAAGATCCAGAACAAAGAGCAAAGTCAGTAGTGTTAGCTACAACATATTATGATGATCCTAAGATAATTATGGAAGCTCAAAAATTAGTAGATGAAAAAAAATCGTTAGTAGGTCTAGATACTAAAAGTCTTGAATTACGTATGCAAGAAAGAGGTCCTACTATTTGAGCAGTATTAAGATAGGAGTATTAGGAATTCAAGGAGATGTAGAAGAAAACATATTATCAACAGAAGAAGCATTAAAAAATCAAAACTTACAAGGAACAGTAGAATCAGTTCGCTATTCCGAATCCATAGAGGACTTAGATGGTTTAATATTACCAGGTGGTGAAAGTACAGTAATTGGAAGCTTACTATCTATTCACAGTAAAGTCTTTCAAACTATAGAAAAGAGAATTACTGAAGGTATGCCAGTATTAGGAACATGTGCTGGTTTGATAATGTTATCAAAACGAGCATATGATAAAGTTATTGGAGAGACAAAACAAAAATTATTCAGAATGTTAGATGTTGTAATTGAAAGAAATGCATTTGGAAGACAACATGAGTCTTTCGAAGTAGATCTTGAAATTCCAATTTTAGGAAGAGATCCTTTTAGAGGAATTTTCATAAGGGCGCCAATAATAAATAACGTTGATAAGAATGTAACTATTCTAACTAAACTCAATGATAAAATTGTAGCTGTTAAACAAAATAATATTATTGGAACATCTTTTCATCCTGAACTTTCAGCAGATAGGAGACTACATGAATTATTTATCAAAGATATCTTAGAATTTAGCAAAAATTAAGTTTTTCCTAACATGCGGGGGGTGGGATTTGAACCCACGAACCTCTAAAGGACGGGATCACCCATTTTTTTGATCTTAAGTCCCGCGTCTCCAAAATTTTTGTTATTTGGCCAGGCTCTACGACCCCCGCCTATTATGCAAAGTCGGATAACCCTGATATTAAACTTTACAATATAATTCTATAACATTAATTCCATTTAGTATCTTTTCATATTTAGCTAATTAAATTTGATAATTATGGAAATGGTACTGCCCTAAATGGAAGTCTAAATGGTACATCAGGTTCTTTCTCCTTTTCTTCTTCCTCATTTTCTTCTTTTATATTATCTTCATTATCATCATCAAATAATTCTTCTATAGTAATATCCTCAAAATCCTCTGCCTCTTCACTTTCTCCTCCTCCTCCTTCTTCTTCTC
>DASUUM010000006.1:0-3686 GCA_036374075.1 Nitrososphaeraceae archaeon | reverse complement strand
TAATTTAATAAAATGTTGCTACTATCTTATATAGAACAGTTACATGTTCCTAATACACTGAGAAAATTAAATAAATATAAAACGATACAATAAATTTGATTTCAAATCCAGTACATCATCATTTATAATCATTAGAGTAGTTGTTTAAAAGTAATTTAAAATACTTAAACTTCTTTTTTGTTATTATTTGACTGGTAGGCTAAATGTAAATGTTGAGCCTACATCTTCCTCTCTATCATCGTCATTATTATTGTTAGCCCATATCTTTCCACCATGCATTTCGATTATACACTTGGAAATAAATAATCCCAAACCTGTACCACCTGTCATGGATTTAGTAGCAAACTTTGTAAAAATTTTTGGAAATATCTCTGGATGTATACCTGTTCCTGTATCTTTTATGCTAATACGAATTTCATCATTATAGTTATTATTATTATTTTTCCTTTCAACAATGACCGTAATACTACCTTCATTAGTAAATTTGATGGCATTGTTTAACAAGTTATAAATGACTTGACTAAGCCTATTTCTATCAGCCTCTATAATTATTTCATTGTTATAAGACGAATCATACACTAATTTTATATTGTTTTTATTTTGTGTTCTTTGCTCATGCTCTTTCAAGATATCCGTTATCATTTCCTTTAGATTGAATTTTTCATCCTTTAAAAAGAATGAGCCACATTCAATTCTTGTAACATCTAATATCTCTTCTGTAAGTTGTATAAGTCGTTTTGAATTTCTAAAAATTATCTCTAGATATTCCTTATCTTTATCTATGTTTATTCCTTGGCGACGTAATAATTCAGCAAGTCCAAGTATTAGTTGTATAGGTATATAGATTAACACAGTATTATTCAACCTATTTGTTATTTTTAAATAATTCAAATAGATAAGTCATTAAGATACTGTAATTATATATTTACTAATAACAAAGATGGTGATTAGATAATATTGTCAACAAATTTTGAAATTCCTACATATCTTGCACCATCACAATCCTTTGTACAAGATTTTGCAATAATTATGATTGTTGCTGCAATTGTACTTCTTGTTACTTACAAGTTAAAACAGCCTATGGTTATTGGTTATATCTTAGTAGGTATTATTATTGGGCCTCATACTCCACCTTTTAGTTACATAACTGATCTAGAAACAATTAATGCAATTGCAGAACTTGGAATTATTATGTTACTTTTTGTTATTGGTACTGAATTTCCAATAGCAAAACTTAGATCAGTAGGACAAATATCTGCAATAGTAGCATTATCTGAGACATTAGGAACTCTTATTATATCATTTGTTGTAGCACAGACTTTGAATTTTTCTTATTATGATTCTTTATTTATTGCACTTGCAATGTCAATTACAAGTACAGTAATAACAATAAGAGTATTTCAAGAACTCAATATGGTAAATGATCAATCTACTACTTTACTATTAGGAATATCTATAGTTGAAGATATTGTTGCTATAACTATTCTTGGAATTTTACAATCTGTGGCTATACAAGATATTAGTGGTGGTGGTGAAGTAAATATCTTGACAATAGCAGTATCGCTTGTGATAGTAGGTTTATTTATAGGAGGCATTTTGATAGTTGGTTCAAGATATATTACTCCTCTTATAGACAAGATTGGCAAAACAAATAACTTTGCATTATTCTTACTCTCGATATTAGGACTAGGTTTTGGTCTATCAGTTTCTGCTCAATTATTAGGATTATCCACTGCTACAGGTGCTTTCTTGGCTGGAGTGCTAGTTGCTGAATCAAAAGGTGCTTCTCTTGCTAGAGTAATTACTGTTCCCTTAAGGGATTTATTTGCTGCAGTATTTTTTATATCTGTTGGAATGTTAATGGAAATTTCTGCTATAGGATTTTTTATTGTACCTGCATTAATACTTGTTATAACATCTTTTGTATCTAAATTATTTATAGTAACTGGGATTTTGATTAAAGCAAAATATAGTAATATTACTGCATTAAGAGCAGGCCTAGGAATGTCAATGGCTAAGGGTGAACTATCTTTAGTTGTAGTAAAAACAGGATATGACTCAGGAATAATTACATCTTTCTTATTGCCTTTAGTAGGGGTTGCAGCAATGATTACAACATTTATAACACCATATGTTATCAAATTTGGAAAACAATTAGAAAAAATATAATAAAATATTTACAATCTTTATCTATTGATTAAACTTTAGTCCAAATAATTATTTCCTTTAAGAAAATGAATTTATATGATAATTTGAATGGATAATACAGTTGGTGCTTTTTAGTTTATATTAAATTGTTTAGTAAAACTATACAAACATATATTATATTTTATAAGTTACAAAAACTATTATAATAGTAATAGTAATATGAGAGCCTTAAATTTCAAAAGGGGGATTTAGTATTGGTAATATTAATAGAAGAAAATTATCCTCCTTTGCTGAATGTTGAAAGGGTATAGGCATTATTGTAGGTATCTGGGCTGTGATTTATTTTGTTATAGCAGTGGTAACAGGAAATCTAATGTAAATATAAAAACAAAAACAAAAATAATACAGCAACATAGTTAGAAATACAAGTTAAAAGTACTATAACTTAATCTTTTTTTTAACATTTATTATAATTATAGATATATATTATAAAATAATAAAATAAAAGTATCAAGGATTCATTTAGTTATGATAAAGGTAATATTCTTTTTATGTAAATATATTCATGAAGATAATAAATGATTTCATACAATAAGATATTAATTCCATATGATAATTCAAAACTATCTGATATTGCATTTGACCATGCTATGACAATTGCAAAAATGTCATCAATTTCTTCTTCTGATCAGATTGTAAATGTTATATTGTTTTATGTAACTCCAATAATACATACTCCATTTACCATTGGAACTGTCTCATTAAAATCAAAGAAAACAGGCGAAACTATTGCACTAAGAGAATATATAAAAGAATTACATCATGAAATAAAAGAAAATGCAATAAAAATGCTTAATAGAAAAATCAAAAAATATGAAAATGTTAGAAATGTATCTTTACAATTAAAAGTTACAATTGGCGAGCCGGCAGATGAAATAATAAAATTTGCTAAAGATGAAAAAACAGACTTAATTATCATGGGAACAACCGGACTTGGTGGAATTACAAAGTTTGTATTTGGAAGTGTTGCTAGAAATGTATCTGAAAAAGCACCTTGTCCAGTAATGTTGGTTCGATAATGATTAAAGACATAAATGTTTATTTCTTTAGATTTTGACTATTTCCAGTGTTTTGTACTGTCTAAGAAAACCTAACCATATTGTTTTCCTATACTTGATTCTGTTTCATATGAAACTTCCCCTTTGTCAAGTAATTCACTTACTTTAAAAAAATAAAACTCAAGTTCTGGAGGACTAATTACAAGAGCATGTCCACCTTGTATCCCACAACAAATCTATGTGGAGAACCTTTGGGAACAAAAATTATATCTCCAGGTTTACCCGTTACTGATTTCCCATTTAAAATGAATTCATAATCGCCTTCAACTATGTAAAAGGTCTGAACCTTTGGGATGTATGTGTAATGCAGGACCTAGATTAGGTGGATGAATTACATCTAGGATAGTATAGCTACCGTTAGTTTCAGAAGTAAGAACCTTGATAGTAACTTTTGCACAATGAAAATCAAAAGGTTTATCC
>DASUUM010000005.1:0-7027 GCA_036374075.1 Nitrososphaeraceae archaeon | reverse complement strand
CATCATCAACGTTACCAAAGTCTCCTCCATCATCACCGCCATCTCCTCCATCATCACCGTTACCAAAGTCTCCTCCATCATCACCGCCACCGTTGCCACCGCCATCTCCTCCATCATCACCACCACCATTGCCATCGGAAGCATTAGCTATTTTAAAGGATAGATTAGATGTAAAATCAGGATTAACACCAGAAAGCATTTGAAAAGGCGATGAAGTCACCAACACTGTAGACATTACAAAAAGAAATGCAATAAGTCCTATTTGGTATGGTACATTCTTCTGTTTTTTCATTATTACCATAGCCAGAGATTACAAATATTAAAAACTTTTAGATATTCTATCTCATAAATTTAATTCATTTTCAGCTTTTTCTGCTTCTTGTAATGGTTGTTCCTTTAGAATAGTTATAAAAGAATTTAATTTTGGGTTATATTTTTCAATTATGATTAAATAAATAAAGTAGTTATGTCAAAAAAAGAAGAAAAAGAAGAAATAGCAAAATCAATAATATTTCAAGAAATAAATCTAATAAATTCTGATGTATCTAAAATTAAAGAAAATGGCTGTGCTGCTTGTCATATTTTATTCACTTTAATTAATAAGATGCATATAAGTGAACAAGAGGCTTCAGAACGACTATCAGAGATTCTTACCAATGATTCAAAACTAAATGATCTTTTTATTGAAATGGTCGAAGCTGTTCATATGAAAAAAAGAATGATCGGTATTGCATTCTCAATAAAGACCAGACAAGCTAAAGATCGATATATCGATATGAATTTTAAAAATTTTTTAGAAGAGATATACACAGATTTGGTACAATATGGTACAGATATAGTATTGCGTAAATTACTTTTATCATCAATTTCATTACAAATAGCACAAAATATAGGAATAGACTATCATGCAGCTATTGAAGAACTTTATTATTATATTCGTAAAAATGAACATATTGCAAATCAAAACATGACACAATTCTTTGACAGCTTTTATGATAAAATCATTAGAAAAAACCAATAAGATACATTAATTACCGATAATATAATATATAATTTTTAGATCATCTCTATATTTTTTAATATAAACTCTGAAATAAGGTCCCGGAGGTTCGAGTTCCGCTTCCGACTTCTAACAGGCAGTCATATATTTATGAAATTAAAGGTAAAATAACTTAGTATTAGAAATAGAGAATATTATTATAGAAATTTCAAAAAATTATGCTAAATGTTGTAACATTTATATATACATCCAATTATAACAATCTTGCAATCAATATTTGAATGAGTATACATGATCGTTATTACACGAGATTGACTGTTTAAATATGAATGCCCAATCAAAACACAAGCCTAGTTCAACAATAATTTAATTTGTTATTACACACAATTGATTTGTTGAATTTAGTGGAAAATCATTGCATGTGGTAGATATAAAATCGACCATTTGCGTGTATACCTTGTGTTGGATCTTTCAAGTTTTTGATTATCCTTATATTTTTTTTAACAAAATTGATTTTGATAATATCAGTTATTAACTGATCTAAATTATTATATATTATTGCAATAATTTGATAAAGGTTCAACTCGCTAAGGCTATAATTTTGTATTAAATTAATACTCAATCCCGTTTAATTCGTTATTGATCATAATTTTTCATTATTAGCTAGTTGAAAAGTCAGTACTAGCACTCAATTAAGAAAATAAACTTATCATTGATGAGCCTATTTTTTTCTAACACGATAATTCAAATTCTTAAAATTTCAGCTTTCTTATATATGGCTTTTAATTCTGTATTCATAAATATTTTATATACTCTCTTTTTTTTCTTGTCTTTATTTTTTTTGCCAATATTTTCAGGAATTTTTAATGTATTTTTAACTAAAATTCAATTATACTTAAGTTTTTGAAGAAATGATTAATATTTATGTTCCTTTTTTGTTTCTCTTATTACAGAGTCTATATATTTTTCTAATTCCTTTTCATTGAATTCAAATTCTTCTTCTTTGTCTATTTCTAAAATAACTTTGTTTTGAACAATTTTTTTGACAGTTTTTTGAATTTCTTTGTTCATTTCTGCTTTTCCTATTATATCCAAAAGCCTTGATTCCAAGGCTTGGTTATGTATAAATTTACGCAGTTTATTATTTGCTGAAACAAGGATTGCAGAATTATAAATACCTAACAACATCAAAAAGGTTGCTATATTTAAAACTGTTATTGAGGAAAGTCCGAAAGAAGGATATGGACTAACAATTTGTACTATTGCTTGATTCGCTGCAAAAATTAAAAATATCCCAAAGCCAGAAATAGTCATGTATGTCGTAATGTTTCTTTCATAACTCATAATTCTTGCTATCTTCCAGAATGCAACTCCGAAAACCAATCCTCCAATGGGTTTACTTAATGCTAGAAATGCTATTAACATGATAGAAACAGTTATTGGATCAATTTGCAGATATGAGATTAACATGTTACCTAAGATATACTGATAAAAGTAGGTTATTAAAAAATAAATAAATGGTATAGACAATATAATCCAGTATACTATAGCACTACTCTGTTTCTCTCTGTAATTGATCATTAATGCTGTTGTTGTAATCCAAATACTGAAAAAGGATATAAAGGAAAAGATTCTGTAAATATTACCTAAAAATAGATGCTTACCAAATGATATATCTCCCGAACCTCCAACATATTCTCCAGTAAGATCTGGTCTTTCACTCACCTTGACACCTGTGTAAACACCAGTTATGATTAAATTAATTGCTATCATTAATGTTGATATAAAATATAAAATGACTATTAAGTTACGGTTTGATTTATACCATGAGAAAAATAGCAATGATAACCACATTATGAAACCTGCTGCTATTCCATAACTTATCATAATTATCAAAATACTGATCGATGTGTAGTAATAATTATAGTAGAACTGTTGAAATATCAAAATTCCTATCAAAGTTGCTAATATACATACGGAAATTAACGCAATTTTATAGAAAGTCTTAATCTTTAATGTCTTATTTAATTGATCTCTTTTAATTGAGCTCTGCAAATACTTTATTATCACAAATTGTAAAAGTAGACATAATGAACTATTAATAGAAAATAATATTAACTTGCTTTGCATAGGAATAAAATATTTATCAATAAGATCATTGATCTTAACAACTGAAGTATCAATTAGAACAGTGACTATTAATGCAATCATAAGAATAAGAAATTTTGTCTGGCTAAATGACTTTTTATGATCTATGAGCAAACTTGATGATACTAGGTAGAAAGCACAAAGCCAAACATAATCTTTTTGTATCAGAGTTGCTAAACTGTGATGATATATTGAATAGTATAACTTGCTTTGTTATAGCATCTTTTTTGTTTGTATTATTAGTAGGGGGAACGTTATCTCCTGTTTTAGCTTCAAAGTCGGTAAATATTTTTCCGCCAGAAAGCAAACCATATGGTTTAACATTTGCTGAACATCAAAAAAATTTTTGGAAATGGGTATTAGGGATACCCACGAATGAAAGTCCTGTTAACGATCGTACAGGAGAAAAATGCGCAAATGGGCAGTCCAATTCCAATTCATCTGTTTTTTACTTGAGTTTTAATAATGGAGGTATATCTGAAAGAACATGTAAAGTCCCAGCTGGAAAAGGTCTCTTTATGCCAGTAATGCAAGTAGAATTTAATGAGAAGGAAGCTCCAAATGCATCGATAGAAGATTTACGTAGAACTGTAACGAAGGATCAAGATAGTGTTAACAGTTTGTATCTTAAAATAGGTGATAAAGAGTATAAATATGACGATCTTATCAAATATAGAACTCAAACAGATGTTTTTGAGGTTGCCTTTCCTGATAATGGAATTTTTGGAGTTATTGAAGGTGGTGTTACTAAAGCTATAGGTGATGGGTTTTATATAATAACTGAACCGCTTACAAAAGGGAGTTACTCAGTTCATTTTAAATCGAGTTTAATTTGTATGGATCCAGATTGTGCAGAACCTAATTTTGCTCAAGATATCAAATACAATATAATTGCAGAATAAATATATTTGTAGTAAATCTTCTGCTTTTTTTATCATAATTTTACTCTAGATTCTTTTTTATATTTTCTCACAATATTCATTTGAATTCAAAATTGGTGAAATAAGAATAAAACTATGCCCAAAAAATGCAAAAATAATATATTTTAAAGGCAAAAATTAGAAAAAAGATAATTTTACAAAAATTTTTGTAAAATTTTGTAAAATGAACTCTTCTTATTTCCTTCTTAAATATCTGTTGATAATTGTCTCTAATCTTTATAAAGAATAGTGTTGTTTGACTAGAAGAGAACATGTAAAAATGTCTACTACAAAAGGTAAAAATATATTGATAGTAGATGATGATGAAGATCTTGCTAATCTATTTCAAACATTTTTAGAATATAATGGATATAAAGTAAATGCTTTTACTGATCCTATTGATGCTTTGTACTCTTTTAGAAAAAATGTATATATGATCTTGCTTTACTTGATTTGAAAATGCCCAAAATGAATGGAATGAAACTATCTCAAAAATTGAAAAACATAGATCCTACCCTATTATTTAGATTTATTACTGCTGCAAATCAAGAGTACATAGAATATCTCAAGAAAAACAATCCCGATATAGAAAATATTGTCATATACAAACCAATCTGGTTAAATGAATTACGAAGTAAAGTTCATTCACTTTTATCCAACCAACAACAACAACAAAAAGAAGACAAAGATAAATTATTGATGTTAATATAAATATTCTTCTTTTTGCTGTATTTGATTCTTTAATCTGTATTATCAGTTTTCTTTATAGTTACATTTTGCCAAGAGAATTTAAATCAATTACAAAACGATATCGTACATCGCTATTTAATATACGCTCGTAAGCTTCATTTACCTTTTGAATTGGAATGAGTTCAATATCACATGCAATATTGTGTTTACTGCAAAAATCTAGCATTTCTTGAGTCTCACTAATTCCGCCAATTAAAGAACCAGCAAGATTGCGTCGAGCACTTATCAAAGAATATGCATTGATCTGAGTATCTTTTTCTGGAACTCCAACTACTACCATTGTTCCATCAAGTCTAAGCAGATTCAAATATTGGTTCAAGTTAAGATCAGTTGAAACTGTGTTGATCATAATATCAAAATACCCTTCAAGTTTTTCAAAAGTGTTGGGATCAGATGTTGCATAAAAGTTATCAGCTCCCATTTTCTTTGCATCTTCCTGTTTTTTAAGTGAATGACTTAACACAGTTACTTCTGCTCCAAGCGCATGTGCAATTTTTACACCTATATGTCCCAAGCCACCAAGACCTAATATTGCAACTTTTTTTCCTGGGCCTGCTTTCCACTTCATAAGGGGAGAATATAGAGTTATACCAGCACAAAGAAGAGGAGCTGCACGTTCTGAAACAAGGTTATCAGGTATACGAAGGATATAGTTTTCATCCACTATAATTTTATTAGAATAGCCTCCTTGAGTAGGAGTTTTGCCATCTTTTTCTATTCCATTATAAGTTGTAAGTACATTACTACAATACTGTTCAAGTCCTTGACTGCAAGCATCACATTTGCGGCAAGAATCAACAAAACAACCTACACCTACTTTATCACCAACCTTGAATCGCGTAACTTGTGAGCCTACCTGTGAAACATTTCCTATAATTTCGTGACCCGGAACCATAGGGTAGGTTGATCGTCCCCATTCATTTTTTACTTGATGGATATCGGTATGACAAATCCCACAATATTGAATATCAATCACTACATCATGATCAAGGAGATCCCTTCTTTCAAAAGAAAAAGGTGTTAGGGACGCTTTGGCTTCCCTGGCTGCATATCCTATAACTTGAAGCATAGATTCTCTAAAAATAGTTCATAGGTAGTTATGAATTTAACTTATTTTAAAATATATTCAATAGATATACTTTTTTCATAGAATGATATAATACTATTTTGTATATAATAACATTATGTTACTATTCTATAAGAAATAATTTTTTAATTATTACTATTAACGATAGAAAAAAATAGATCCCAACTACATCTCATGCTATAAGTCCTCAGAACCCTTTTTTTTGACTAATGATATATTATTTTTTAACCTTTTTAACTATGTACTTAATATAAGAAATTATGAATTGATTAATTACCATTCTGCTATATCTTTTTGACCAATAACCTTGGTTGGTTTTATTTTCATAAGGAGTTCACCCTCCGAACTATTTCTTTTGTCATACTCTTCTGCTTTATCATTACCCATATATCGTGTTGCAATAATTTTAGCCCATTTGTAAACTTTGCTTGGCTCGTTACTAATTATTTCTGCAATGCCACCATCAATAGTAACAAATAAGAAAAGAGGAACTTGGTCATCTACACATAAACGGACTCTATTGTCACGTCTGATATTTTTTGCTTTTACTGATTTATTATCTGTATTAAATAAAATATTATCCTCATCTTCATCCAAGGTAAACCATATTGGAACTATATGTGGAGTCTCATTCTTGTTAATTGTTCCAAGTTTTCCTGTAAAAGTTCCTTGTAAAGGAAAATTTCGGATTTCATCTTTAGTCATTTCTGACATTAGTATTATTGATTAGATAAAATTATTATAAATTATATCAAAATTTATCCATCATTAGGAATTATTTTTGAACTACAAAATTATGTCAAAACAATATAATTTCATTAGGTAATTATACCAATTATCATAAGTATGCTGACAATATTTTACCATATTGTATTACCTTTTAGATCAGGATAGCTATTAGCTAGTATTATTAGCATGATATATCTTATTGACTAGTATAATATCAAAGACAAGATTTGAAAAAATATACAGATCTGAACATGATTCTAATGTAAAGGAAAGAATGCTACTGGTGTTAAACGTAGTATACGATAAACATATTCCTGCACAGGTAGCAAGAGAATCTTCACAGAAGCAGAACATGGGCTTCAGACTGGTTAAAGAGATACAGAGAAGAAGGTA
>DASUUM010000004.1:0-5243 GCA_036374075.1 Nitrososphaeraceae archaeon | reverse complement strand
ACGTTATTAGAGGAGGTAACAAGATGTGCTTTGTTGGAAATACCATATCTTGTAATACACTTGGGTACTCATCTTGGAAGTGGCAAAACAAAAGGAATCGAGCAAATTGTAAAAGCTTTAAATTTTGCAATAGATGAATTTAAAAAGACAAATTCTAGGAAACTAACAGCAAAAATACTTTTGGAAAATCACGCAGGTGAAAAACATTACATTGGAAGTAAATTTGAACAACTACGTGAATTATTGGATTTGTTAGATAAAAAATATCATGGAATTTGTTTTGATACTTGTCATGGATTTTCAGCTGGTTATGATTTAAGAACTAGTAAAGCTGTTTTAAATACATTAAAAGAATTTGATGATAGAATAGGATTAAAAGAACTCTGTGTTTTACATATGAATGATTCAAAAGAAGACTTGAACTCAAATAAAGAACAACATGAACATATAGGTTTGGGCAAAATTGGAAATAATGGTTTTAAGGAGATCTTGAAAAACAAATTTATTCAAAAAATTCCTATTATAATGGAAACTCCTATAGATGACAATCGAGGTGATATAGATAATTTTCATGTTGTTAAAAACTTAATCAAAACAATATCTTAAATAATAATAAAATTAGATTTATAAAATTGATAATTAAAAAAATTATTTGATCAATAGATTATCAAAAATACCAAATTGTATGCACCTTTGAATTCTCATATGAATTGTTGAACTAGAATTATTTCTTCAGATAACATTTTTCACTGTCAACCAGTTAGAAGAAATCCTGTGCCTTCAGAGACTTTTCTATATGAAATAATTGGACTTAATGGTATTCGCTTGGTTCTCATCTGGTAAAATATTTTTGATTTCATCCAATAAATAATCTGGCATAAGAGTAATACTTTAAACATTTTTTTCCCTTTATCTTTATTGGATAGGATAGGAAATAACTTAGCTATATTCCTATCTATTTTTGGGATAGGTTCTAAATTTGTATCATATTCTATTGAGAAAATATAAGCATATCTAGTTCTATTGTAATTTTTAATGGAATGACGATCAATGTTATGATGAATAGTAAATTATAATATTTGATTTTAATTTAAATGGGACCAAAAAATAGGTCAAATTTGTTTCACATCCCACTGGCCCCATTATATAAATATTTTGTTTTTATATGTTGGTAGATAATACACATATACTAATTTTAAATTGAAAATTTTTAATATTCTAAAAAAATTACCATCGCTTCTTAATATAAATTATCTCTTTATGACCCATTCTGCCTCCGTTGTAGTAATTTGATAATAAATTACGAATGAAGAAATATATATATGTTCCTTCTATCAAAAACAAATTGTGATTTCTTTCTTATTCAAATCTTATATAGTTTTTTCCTCCTCCTTATTTGATTATTTTTCAAATTAGCATTTCTACCGAAAAGAAGTAAAAGACTTGATTCCAGTATTTTTAATTTAATAGGGAGAGATTACTTTTTTTAAAAAAAATAAAATAAAAAAATGGTGTAAAAGAATTAGAATATGTCTTTGAGCAAATAGTATAGGGTTCAAGACCCAAGGTATTTATTCTCTATGTAGGTCACAAAGTAATCCGGATTATAGTCTTCATTGAAGGTATTGTTAAGAAGCGTTTTGGGCGCGTGGACAGATCCATGCTGATGTATTTTTACTCTTAACCATTCTCTGATAGGCTCGAAATTGCCACCCTTGATGTCTTCCTCGTAATCATCTAGGTCTTTGCGCATCCTTGAAGCAATGATCGCTGAAATCAAGTTTCCCAAAGTGTAAGTTGGGAAATAGCCAAATAGCCCACTGCTCCAATGGGTATCTTGAAGCACTCCCTGTGAATCCTTGGTTGGTCTAACTCCAAGCAGTTGCTCCATTCTATCGTTCCAGAATTCAGGAATCTCATAGACGCTGAGCTCATCTCCAAATATTTTTTTCTCTATCTCATATCGTATTGCTATATGGAGATTGTATGTGACTTCGTCGGCGTCAACTCGTATGCAATCAGCCTTGACGTTGTTGAAATATAGGTACAACTCGTCATCTGGTGCTTGGTTTGCGAAACTAACTTGCTTTCTAATCAAGGGAGCTATCAATTGAACAAAAGGCAGGCTTCTGCCTACAATATTCTCCCAGAACCTTGACTGAGATTCATGGAGCCCAAGCGAGGATCCGCCTTCAACAGGAGTAACAGACAATGACTGATCGCATTGCAGATTATACAAGGCATGACCAGCTTCGTGAATAGTGCCAGATATCGACTTTTTGAAATCTGTCCCTTCATACCTAGTAGTTATTCTAACGTCGTTGAGGCCCATAGCCTCAGTGAAAGGATGAGTAGATATGTCCATTCTGAAACGTTCCATGTCGAATTGCAGGAGAGTCAAAATGCCATGATTGAGCTCGTCAACTCTTTGGGTATCATACTTTGATTTCCCAAGTTTGCTCTCTTTACAAAACGGGCTGCCTGAATCTACGAGTTTTTTCAGAATCTTCTGAATACGCGAAGTCAACGCACCGAATACTTTATCCAAATCATCTACTGTAAGATCTTCTTCGAACTTGTCCAAAAGCGCATCATACGGATGCTTTTCATAACCTATCTTATCAGCGATTTGCTTCTTTATTTCTATCATTTTCTTCAAGTGGGGTGCATACATCATGAAATCCGATTTTTCCCTCGCCTCCCTCCACACCATGTTGCCCCTTATTCTTTCCAGAGATTCCGCTTCAGTCAACTCTTTGGGTATCTTAATCTGCTTGGTTATTTCCCTGTTGAGTACTCGTATAATGCCCTTCTCCAAATCGCTAAGGCTCCCCAGTTTCTTCGCTGACTCGACAAGACCAACAAAATCTTTGTTTAGCAGGAGATCCTTATGCATTATGCGAAGTTGGGAATCGGCCACTCCCCTTTCTTCCGTGCCTTTCCTGGGCATATAAGTCTCAAAGTCCCAACCCATCAGAGAAATGGCATGATTTAGAGACCACATTGGTTTGTAGGCATCGAGGATCTTATTCATGGCAAGGTGCTCGCTTCTCATTTTGTCACACTTTCTATGAACTCGATCACATCGGTCTATTAATCATTGCTAGCCAGGAATGCACCTTTGAAAAATTCCCGTTAGCGGTTTGAATATGGTCAGAAAGTACGCGTGCCAAAATTATCCCTTGAATGTCCTTCATTTTATATCTAGAATTAGCAATATGGATCCTAAGCTTTGGAAGATTTGAAGTAAGGCAAGTGCCAACAAGAGTCAAATCACCTGGTTCCTCATCTATAAAGATAAGGCACAATTCCTACGCCAGGATTCGGATGATCTAAGCCGTCAATCGAATGCACCTGACAACTCTCAAATTTGTTCACATCCCACTGAGACAGATACAAATATGTAGTGAAATAACCTCATATTCACAAAACAATGAGTGATTATATATATCACAAATTTTTTTCTATTGTGGAACTTTTAATAGAATCAATATTCCTGTAATGATACCAGATACTAATGTTCCCAATACCCACCCAGCAGTGTTTTCAAGAATGCTATCTCTAATAATTTCCCACAATTTCTTATTGAAACCGCTATTACGGTTTATATCATAACTATGATTCTTCTTTATGTTGTATAATGGAGAATCTTTTTTCTCCATATCACCTTCTAAATAGTTGCTGCTGTTTGGTCATTATATGTAGTAATCTGTACTACGGTGTCTCTCCTGTTTTAATTTCCAGTAGTTTGCTTCAAATACTAACTTTCAGGTTTTGTCAAGATTTACAGTATTCTCCATTTCTTTATTGTCGTCAGTCTAAGGGATCTACATTCTTTTGTTTCTTCAACTGACAAAAACTGATTGTCGATTCTAAGCAAATCATCAAATTTTAACTAACTTTCATGTTTGTAATTTTTGATTTGGTTTATGTAAATTTTAGTTTGTTAGCCATCTGATATGGTACTAGTCTTCTCGCCATACTGCCTTTGTCTTTGCCAACAAAGCAAACCCTACTATATACAATATAATGACTGCAAAACCAAGCTCAGGAGACCAGCTATTCTCCAGTGCTTGAGGAAACCCCATTGCATATTGTAGTATCAGGGATGCATGGGTTGTTGGAATCACATAAGCCAAATAACGTAGTTCTTCCATATGCACTATACTTAATGGATAAAACACTGGTGGTAGGACGACAATTGCAATTCTGAGAAATGCCACAAAAGATTCTACAAATCTTGGATGTGTAGAATGTGTGGATATAAAGTATGCAATACTAGATGTGGCAGCCCATACAAGGATAAGTGTAACTATGGCTGTAACAGCGCTTAAAAAAAAGTTGCTGCTAAATATCACTATTAGTGTTGTAAGGACTACAAATGATGGCAATCCAAACAGTAGTTCAGCTAACGCAATACCTACCATGTAGGTAAAAGATGACACTTGAGAAGACACAAAAACATCTTGTAGTTTATATTCTACTTTCCAGTTTATGATGTTGTTACCAGTGGCTAAACCATAGCTAGCAGCTGCAGCTACTAGACTCCCTGAAAGTGCTAGAGGAATATATTGTCTTCCACCTATCACAAATACTATGAATAAAAAGGAGAAAGGAATCATTGCTGTAAAGATAATGGAAGCTGGATATCTGCGCAGCCAAAGTAATCCATTTATGTGAGCAATCAAGAATGCCTGTTTTATTGGTAATGTAAAAGAAGAAATAGATGATGATGATGAAACCTCTTTCTTACTGCCAGTCCTCACTGTATAATATGGTGAGCAAGCATCTAATAATAATGCTAGTGTATTGTTTTAATAACTACTGGCATTTTCTATGTTCATTTAATACTAATGTAGTACATACTGTATTAACGTGGAACATATTGAACCAAATCAGTTTGATAGCTTATTATCTTCAGAAAAGAGGGCTTTAGTCATGTTTTATGCAGATTGGTGTCCTTTTTGTCAAAGGTTCAAACCAATTTTCGAGTCTGCTATTACTACAAAGCCTGCAAGCAATGGTTACAAATTCTATGAATCTAAGGTTGATGATGATGATAACCCACTATGGGATAGATTCTCAATTAGTGCTGTTCCTACATTAATTGCTTTTGATAAAGGAAAGATCATTTCAAGAAGGGATGCTAAAATGGGTGTTGGTCTTAACGAATCAGATCTTGATTCCATGTTAAAAGAGGTTTAAGATGCCTACGCTCCGCCGTTTCATCATGTGACCATATA
>DASUUM010000003.1:0-5227 GCA_036374075.1 Nitrososphaeraceae archaeon | reverse complement strand
CATTACAGAAAAAAGCATTTTTAGCTTGTTTATATGAATCAGGCAGTCGCCCAGAAGAATTTCTTAGACTCTCTAATTTAGATTGTAGAATAGATACAAATGGAGGAATATTGTTTTTAAGAGGAAAAACAGGAGAAAGAAGAATTAGAATTGTTTCATTTGCTTTAAATCAAACCTATCTTTTAGAATTGAGATAAAGCGTTCTTTCTCATCATCTTCGTTTCTATATAAAGTAGGAGCACCCCATGTTTATACCCAATAATATATCCCTTAATCTTTTTTCGATAGACTCTAAACTTTGCATTACTCTTTTTAAAATTATGAAACAATGATTCAAATAATTAAAGATTTAATCTTTAATATGACAGACTATATTGACGCTTTATATGGCTTTTACCATTATTAGAATGGTGTGTTTGCTGTTGAAATGATGCTCTGCTATGATGTCTATTAATGAAACTAATAATGGAAATGGACATGAAGAAATAAGTCGATATCAAATGTTTTTGATGTATATCCGATCTCAAAATAGTAAAGGAGTATAATATTAAAAATTTGAGACGTTTTTTAATTTTCTTATAAATGTATTAGGAGAGACAGAATTTAGTATCAATAATATAGAAACAAAATATTTAATCCTCATATAATACTTATTGCGGATCATTAAGGGTGAAGAACACTATCAGTACAAACATCCGAAATTTTACAGTAAATTTTTTCAGCATACTCTCTTAACTTTTCTTGAAGAAAGATGATGACTTTAGGATCTAATTGATTTTTATCTGAAGAATTTAATAGGCTATCTATTATAATCTGTTTATCAGGATCTTCTTTTAAAGCGCTAATAATAGATGTAACTGATAATGAAATTACTTTTGTTTTATTACTTAAAAATTCTCCTACAAGTAATTTAATTTTCTCTCTAGCTTTGTAATAATCCTCGCCAGAATTTATTTTGTAGAGTTCTTCTTGTTTCTGCCTTAATTTTTTACTAATTATTTCTAAAGTGTTTTCTTTAATCTCAATTTCTTTTAGTATAGAATCAAGTCTTTTTTCCATTTTCTCATTTTGATATTTTAAAGAATTATTATCGGCTTTGAGAAAATCTTTTAACCTTTTAAGATTTGCTACCTTATTAGAAAGATCTTGATGTTCTACTTTAAGTAAATTAAAATCGTTAATCATTTCAATTGCCTCAATTCCTTCTTCAATACTCAAATCCTTTTCTCTAATCAAATGAAACAATTTAGTAAAATGATTGAATGAGTTAGCGTTGTTTAATTCCGTTTATCATTTTTTTATTCTTATTTTTTCTTAATTATTGATTTCATTGTTTTCATGTATTTTCATTGTTTTCGTTTGCTTTCATCAAAAAATTGTCATGCGTGAAATACTATTCTATTTGATTATTCACTAATTATTTATTTTTCTAAAGATCTCTTTTGACGAGAAAATATTTACCTTCTTCTAAAAGTTGATCTTATATTATCTGTATTAGTGTTTTCAATCCTCGATATTGTTTTCAAATTGCCATAAAAATTTTGGTATCATGATTTTGAACTACAAATTTGTCTCCAAAGATAGTTGACACACTTCCGTTTGCGGGTCTGCGAATAAGTTTATAACACTCCATACCATGATTCAATTTCAAGAGCAAAGCTTTTAGTTGTTCTTCCATCTTAGATTTAATGTATAATCATTGTAATCTTTTTGAAAGAGATATTCGAGACACAGATACAATTATCTTTATTCTAAAGAAGAATTGAAACCATGGGTTGATAAGATAAAAGAAGAAATAATTGGTAAAGTTGATGATACTTTACTAAGAATTTATTTCAATAATCATTATGGTGCTAAAGCAGTTATCAATGCATTTGAATTTAAAAAAATGTTAGGAATATCTCCTCTATCTAAAAGAGAAACAAATGCATTAATATTTGCCAAGAGTTATTATTCAAGATCTCCTTCTTCTTCTCCTACTTCTACTTTAGATCATATTTAGAAATTTGTTTTTCTAATTGTGGTACATTTAGAAAAGGTGATAAGGTTCAAATTTCTTGAAATATTTATAAATTAAATATATCATTAAATACAGGTAATGAATTCAAATCTTATTTCTTTAAAAATCCTAATGCTTCAGATTTTAAAATAAGAAACAAAGAGATTAGTAAAGTCAGTTAGGAAATGCTTTGACTACTATACGCCAAATTTTTGTACTTGATATTTGTGAAGTAAATATAGAGAAAGCATAGAATGAATGATATGACTAAGAAATATTACCAACTGGCTCCTGATTTGACAATATGTAGAATAATTAACGGCATGTGGCAGGTTGCAGGTGGACATGGATATATCGACCATGAATTGGCAATAGCAGATATGATGAGGTATCATGATGCTGGTTTTACAAGTTGGGATCTAGCAGATATTTATGGCCCAGCAGAAGATTTTATTGGAGAATTCAGACGTAGGTTATTGACACTAAAAGGAAAAGAAGAACTCGAAAGAATTCAGGCATTAACAAAATGGGTGCCACAACCAGGAAGAATTACACGTTCTTTCGTGAAGGAAAAAATAGAAAGATCGCTTCATAGAATGAGTGTTAGCTCTCTTGATTTACTTCAATTCCACTGGTGGGATTATAACAATCCGTATTACATGGATGCTCTCAAATACCTATATGACCTCCGCAATGAAGGAATAATCAGGCATATAGGTCTTACAAATTTTGATACTGAACGTATACAGCTAATGATAGATTCAGATATACAAATTGTATCAAATCAAGTTCAATATTCAATTATAGATCGTAGACCAGAAGTAAAGATGATACCATTTTGCTTGGAGCATAATATCAGTCTACTTGCATATGGAAGCATTTGTGGAGGACTTATATCAGAGCGTTATCTAGGAAGAACACAACAACCATCTGCTGCTGAGTTAAATACATTAAGCTTACGAAAGTACATGAAAATGATAGAGGCTTGGGGAGGATGGAATTTGTTTCAAGAGCTTTTATCAACTCTAAAGAGAATTGCACAAAAGTACAATGTAAGCATTGCAAATGTAGCAACGCGATATATTCTTGACAAGTCAGAAGTAGCAGGCGTTATTATCGGTGTTAGACTTGGAATAGCTGAGCATAGAAACAATAATGCACAGGTATTCAACTTTAGTTTGGATAAGTCAGATTATGATGATATAGATGCTGTCTGTACAAAATCAAATGACTTGTTTGAGATAATTGGAGATTGTGGTGATGAATATAGATGATTATTCTTTATTTTAATTATGAAATAAGTGATCTAATACTAGCCAAATTAAGTTATATTGTAAACGGGCCAAAAATATTGAGTCAAAAACAATTCACACACCTCCGAGCCCAATTAATTTGTTAATTTAATTGACTAAAAATATAGGCAAAAATGTCTGTCAAACCTCTGGGCCCAAGTTGATAACCATACTTTTATTCAACCCATTGTCAAAGTAATATACAATAGATAGTTTTTTATCAATAATTTTGTTCTCATTTGATGTTAATTCTATAATCAATCCATCATTCTATCCATATTTACTAAATACTCATTTTGAACTGCATTAATTACAAGAGAATCCTGATATAACTTTCAAACAACTTATAACTCAATTTATTAAAGATAGCAATAAAACTAGATTAATAGAATTAGTGAATTAATATATTATAGCTTCTACTCAGATATTACAATTTTATATTATTACATTTACAATAAACACAAAAAAATTATACTAGTTATAGGACGCGCCGAAAATTCTGATAGACCAATTTCAATGGGATAAATAGACTTAGTAATGCTTTAACTAGGATAGAAGAAAGGTTATATAATTTAATAATAAGCGCCGCGGCGACTGGAGATTGCAACAACAACAAATTAGATCAAACCGTCTTTCAAAAACTAATAATAGGAAATGATCTATCAATATTCTTATTACAATAGTAAATGTCTGTGTCTACTACTACTGGTACTGCCTCTACTACAGCTATTTCTAAACTGAACTTCCCTTTTTCCCTTACAAAAGATCAAGTTGAAGCAGTGGACGCATGGATGGAAAACGATTTCAGAGGTACAGTCTTGTATAGTACTGGAACTGGAAAGACCGAAATAGCCTTTTAATGTGCAAAAAGAGTTGTTAGTATTATTGCTCATAGCTCTTCTACTTCATCCTCTTCCTCAGAATCTAATCCTCAAAATACTACTACTTTCAATATTCTTTTACTTGTACCTAGAATTACCCTGATAGAACAGAATATCAAAAGACTCGTATCATATGGCATACCAAGAGAAAATATAGGCTCTTATTTTGGCGAAAGAAAAGAGGTAAGAGATAACTGTAGCTACATATCAAAGCATTATTAGAAATCTTGATATCATTCGTAAATCCAATATGGTAATTTTTGATGAGATTCATTTGGTAAGTGATTCTGCAAAAGTTTTTAGAAACATATTCGACACAGTAATAGAAGATCATCAAAAGGCAATTCTTGGTCTTACTGCTACATTAGATGAAGCTGATCTGAATAAATACAATACAATTCTTACATTGCTACCTCCAGTAAAAAGATATCAAATCAAAAGAGCTGTTAGCGATAAAAGACTAGCAAAGCCAATAGTTATTCCTGTCAAAGTAAGCCTTACTGAAAAAGAACAAGAAGACTATGATACTTATTCTTCTAAAATAAAGAAAATTTCAAACCGCTTTAAAAAAGGTAATACCCCAACATTTGAAACAAAAAGAACATAATAATTATTAAGACACCATGCGTGGTTTGTGCGTGATATCAACCCAATAGAATTGGCTATAAACCGTCAGAAAAGTAGGTTATATTTTCAGCATGCTAGATGGCATGGAAAAAGAAAATGTCCTCGCTGTAATTATAGATACATAAATCGTTTATCAGCTAAGAAAAGATATTCCTGTAAATGTTGCAGATATGTTTTCAATAATTTTACGGGTACTTATTTGGGCAGATTAAGAATTCCGTTTGATGTCATATCTCATCTTTTGTATCTATTTGTTCTTGGCGTTCCTGCTTATAGAATACGATGGTTTGTATCTGTCAGTTTGGCAACAATTGAACATGCATTCCGGATATTTAGACATGCGATTTATGATTCGTTGACTGACGGACTGCAAACCATGAAACTGTCAGGTAAAATAGAAATTGATGAGGCATTGTTTGGTGGTCGCA
>DASUUM010000002.1:0-3059 GCA_036374075.1 Nitrososphaeraceae archaeon | reverse complement strand
TTGCAGCATTATATTATTGATAAAATAAGGAATTGGATATATACATAATAACCATTTTTAATATTTAGTGTATGTCATTAATTTTAATTGAGATATTTTTAATTTATGTATTTTGTGATTTTGAATGATAGAATGTCAATAACTTAACAATAATTTTGAATATTATGTTACCGAACTCTGTTATAATGAGAAATTGGAGCATCCTAAAATTATTATATTTCTTTTTCAACTATAATCTTTGATAATGCCATTTTCTATTTCATTAGTACAAAAGTACATTTCATGGTTAACAAAATCAGAAGGAATTACTATATCTGATAAAATTTTAATATTTTTCATAAAGCTTTTTTATATAAATTTAAGATTTTTACTTTTAATTTTAGGTAGAAAAAGAAGGAATAAAATAATTGAAGAACAAGGACTAGATTATGGAACACTCTGGAATAAATTTTATTATAAATTTTCATATAGGAATAACAAGAACGATTCTGCATTGCTAAAATTTAAAATGCCAAAATACAATTATGAATTCTATTGCAGGAATAATAATGATGATTTTCAAATTATGACATTTCATGAGAACGAGATTATAGAACAAATATTTACTCCAAAAGAAGGTGACATTGTTATAGATATTGGAGCACATATTGGTCCTTATACATTAAAAGCCTCCAGAAGTGTTGGCTTGAATGGAAAGGTAGTTGCTATTGAAGCAGACCCTGAGAATTTCAATATATTGAACCGTAATATTCAACTTAATAAATTGACAAATGTCATTGCATTAAATTATGCTGTGTATTCTAAAGAAGATAAGATTAGATTGTATTTGCCAGGCAAAGACGAAAAAGAAAAAGAATCATCATCTTACACAAAATACAATACTATAATGACAGAGAGGGTCAATAATGAAAAACAATTTTTGGAGGTACAAGCCAATACACTTGATTATCTTTTAACGTCAAATGGAATAAAATACGAAGATGTAAACTGGATAAAAATTGATGTAGAAGGTGCAGAATTTGAAGTTCTTAAAGGTGCTAAAAATATATTATCTAAAAGCAATAATATTTCGCTTTTGATAGAGATTCACAATCTTTCCTCAAATACAAATCTCTATGAACCAATAAAAGAGTTTCTTAATTCATACAATTTCAAAATAGAATTTGAAAAGGTAGAAAGTAGTGGAGAAAGACATATAATTGTCCGTAAGCATCAATAATAACCTAAATTTGTCTTAACACATAAATGAATTATAATTTCTTTCAGTAATATCAGACTTTTACTTTAGAATCAATATCAGTATTATCTTCCCCTTGGAAAATATTTTTATAGAATTCAGAATTTCATAAATATCTCTTAAATAATTTCTAAATAATAGAAACAAATACAAGATAGTATTGGTAGAAATACTACATTCATTACTTCACTCCCAAGCGGCGCATAGCTTTCTAGTGGCCACTGCAATAACGTCTAGACACCATTACATCCTATTACAAATTTTTTCCAAGAAAAACTCTCCTGCTTTATAAGAACTTCTAACAAGCGGACCTGAGGCTACATAAACAAATCCTATTTGTTCTGCAATTTCCCTAAACCAATTGAATTTACCTGGAGAAATAAATTCGATAACTGGTAAATGCTTAGGAGTTGGTTGAAGGTATTGGCCTATAGTCAATATACTTACTCCAACTGATCTCAGGTCCTTTATTGTCTGAATAACTTCATCTTCTGACTCCCCAAGACCTAGCATTATAGAAGATTTTGTATAAATCAATGAATAAAGATCCTTAATTTTTTTTAAAACTAGAAGTGATTGTTCATATGACGCTCTAGCATCTCTAACTTTAGGAGTAAGTCTAGATACTGTTTCGATATTATGACTTATGACTTCTGGTTGAGATTTAACTATCTCTTTTATTGAACTTTCATCTCCCCTAAAGTCGGGGATTAGTGATTCCACTATTGTTGTAGGGCATAAAAGTTTAATTGCTTTGATTGTCTTGGCAATATGTTCTGATCCTCCATCATCTAAATCATCTCTGCATACAGAAGTAATTACTACATATCTTAATCCCCATTCTTTAATTGCCTTAGCGACTCTTTCTGGTTCACCTGCATCAAGCAAAAAGGGTTTACCACTATTAACAGCACAAAATCTACATCCTCTAGTACATATATCTCCCATGATCATAATTGTAGCCGTTCCTGTTCCCCAACACTCTGATATATTAGGGCATCTTGCTTCTTCACAAACGGTATGAAGATTTAGCAACCTAAGTGATTGTTTAACCTTTGTATAATTTTCTCCTGCAGGGGGTCTTACTCTAAGCCATACTGGTTTTTCTATTAGTTCCATTTTTACTTTGAACCATCCACAATATCTTTTATAACAAGAGTTAATACTCGTCGATTATTATATTTGTTGGCTTATCTGTAATGAAAACACCTTTTTATGATATTCATAGATCCTTTGGAGCAAAAATGCTAAACTTTCATGGATGGGAAATGCCTCTACATTATTCTTCTGGAATAATCAATGAGCATCTCAATACTAGAACAAACGTTAGTTTATTTGATGTTTCACACATGGGTCGTTTTGAAGTTAAAGGCACCGATGCCTATGATTGTTTACAAACTTTAGTTACTAATGATATATCAAAATTAGATAACAATATGGCATTATATTCTCCTATATGTTATGAGAATGGAGGAATAATAGATGATTTAATCATATACATGTTTAATAGGGAAAAATTCCTTATTGTTGTTAATGCTTCAAATAGAGAAAATGATTTAGAATGGATTATTAAGCATTTGAAATCAGCAACTATTGTTGAAGATATAACTGATAAAATTGCTCTTCTAGCACTCCAGGGTCCTCTTGCTCAAAGTATCCTAGAAAAGGCAGCAATTGTTGATTTAAACCTGAATCAATTAAAACCATTTAATTTTACTATTACAAATATTTTTGGAATAGAATGTATAATATCAAGGACAGGTTATACAGGAGAAGATGGTTTTGAGCTATTTTTTGATTCTTCAAAAATAGAGATTTGGGA
>DASUUM010000001.1:0-5104 GCA_036374075.1 Nitrososphaeraceae archaeon | reverse complement strand
CCCGCATCATCTTCCAATTCAATCTTTATTTTCTTCTTCTTAGAGCTCAAAGTAAAAGATCTTTATTTTATAATCCACTTATCATTCTTATAGCTGGTACTAAATAAAATCTAGTCAATTGCTAAACTTTTTTTGACATACTGACGTATAATGAAGTCTAGAACCGTTACGTTAAAATTATATCTTATTTACATTATAAATTATTCAAATGATTTAACAGAGTATTTAATTTTTAGAATAATTAAAATTAGATTTGAAATTACACCTATTGCATTTCCCCAAATAATTATGAAATCATCAATAATTATCCCATAAATTACATATAGAAACAATCCAACTGTTAAATAAAATATAAGCCAGAATGAAACATCATCCATTTTTTTGGTTTTAAAGCCTTTTATTATTTGAGGAATACTACTATAACGAGTTAAAATTGTAGCTGCAATACCTATAATGAAAGCTAATAGACTTGATGAATATAAAAAGGAAAACTCCATTATTATCTATATAATAGTTATTATAAGGATATTTTATTGATATGGAAAAATTTAAAATTAATAATAAAAAAGAAAGACTTTAATTTTAACTAGCAAAGATTTAAAATATTTGTATTAATATATATCAAGTTTTTATATCTAGTAACAAAATATTTATATTATAATATATTATAATTAAATAAAAAATATAGATACATGTATTGAATATTAATCTATATTAATTTGTAATCCTTTATTAGTCAAATTTTTCTTTTTAAATGTAATTTCTAGTATTCCGTTTTTATAATGGGATCTTCCACTTGATGGTTCGACAAATTCTGGAAATTCAATTTTTTTATAATACCGTCTTTCTTCTGTTGAACTTGAAGATTCTATAGTTAAAGTATTTTCATTAGCATATAATTTGATATTCTCTTTTGCAACTCCTGGCAATTCTGCGACAATCTTTATTTCTTCTTTTCCATTTATTATATCAATCAGAGGTTCTATTTCTTGTTGTGTATCATGAGAACTGTCAGTGATTGAATGTGAGAAAACATCAACATTTCCAAATTTTCTTATTATAGGTTTACCATCTTCACCAATTTTAACTGAATAACCACATACAATAGGACCAAATTCTTTTACAGTTGATCCATCATCTAATTTATGCTCTTTTATGAATTTTTTTGGAACTGGTTGTTCAAAATTTTTAAAAGCTTCATCCATCAATTTTTCCATTTCACGCATCATACTATCGATATTAGGAAACCAATTCGCTGATCGTTTTCTTCTAAACCAATCATCAAAGGGATATGTCATTTTAATTTAGGTTAAAATCGTTATGTATATTAAAAAGTTACTTGTAGTTTGCAAATTCTTTATTTAATTCTTTCAAAAGAAGTCTCTGTTTTTCTGTAATAGTATGTGGAATTTTAACCTGTATTCTTACTAATTGATCCCCTTTGCCATATGTTCCATATCGTGGCAATCCTTTTCCCTTGATCTTTAGAATTGTGTTTGCTTGAGTTCCTGCAGGTATTTTTAATTTCTCATGGCCATGTAAAGTTGGAATTTTTATTTCAGTTCCTAATACTAAACTAGGATAACCTAGATTTAGATTGTATAATACATGACCATCATCTAATCTTTCAAATAAATTATGAGGTAAAACATGAAGTCTGATTAAGAGATCTCCTGGCGGACCTTGTTCCGAATATTCACCTTCACCAGTTAGTTGCAAAGTCATTCCGTCTTCAACTCCAGCAGGAATATTTAACTTTATTTTCTTATTTTGTTTTATTTTACCTGATCCTAGACAACTATTGCAAGGTTTATCAATTATTTGACCCTTTCCACTACATGCTTGACATGGTTCCAACGAAATAAATGTTGAAAAACGATTTTGATTATAAACTCTGCGAGTTTGACCTTGACCATTACAAGTATTGCATATACGTGGTTTAGTTCCATGCGCTGCTCCTGTTCCACCGCAATTATTACATTTTTCAAATTTCGGTAATTCAATCTCATCTTTTTTCCCTTGTAAAACATCTTCTAATGAGAGCTCCATATCATATAAAACATCTCTGCCTTTTCTTCTATTGCCGCCTATATTGAAACTAAATCCACCAAATGGGTCAGATCCTTCAAATCCTCCTCCTCCTCTACCTCCAAACATTTGTTCAAAAATAGTTTTCGCAAAGCCACCAAAACCCATATCTCTAAAGATCTCTTCAAAGTTTGCTTCAGATCCCCTAAATGCATCTTCAGGACCGACATGACCATAAGTATCATATCTTGTTCTCTTTTCATCATCTGATAGAACTGCATAAGCTTCAGAAATTTCTTTGAATTTTTCTTCTGCACCTGGTGATTTATTCCTATCAGGATGGAACTTTAAAGCTAGTTTTCTGTATGCATTTTTAATTTCATCTTTATTAGCATTCTTTGATATCTCTAAAACTTCATAATAGTCTCGCTTGTTAGTCATAAATTATGATCCCGTACCCGTAATAAATTATATTAATAAAAAATGATTATTTTTATCTTTTGATATAGATTAGGGTCCAGTTGATGTAGCAGATTTATCTGTAGTATTTGTATTTGCTCCTGTACTAGTTTCACTCTGATTTGTAAATCCCCCAGTATTTGTTGCTGATCCACTACTACTACCACTACCTCCTGCTGCTTGATTTGTGGCTGTTGCTGCTGTTGCTCCAACTGTTCTATAAATTTCGGTACTTATTTCAGCCAGTAAATCCTTTGTTTCTTTAATTTTGCTCTTTAGATTTTCAATATTATTACTAGCAATGACATCTTTTAATTCTTGTACTGCCTTGTTTATTTTTTCTGTTTGTTCTGGTTTGATTTTATCTTTGAAGTCCTGAGTAACTAATTTTTCTGCAGAATAGACAAGATTATCTGCTTCATTTTTAATTTCTGCCTCGTCTTTCTTTTTCTTATCGGCTTCAGAGTACTGTTCTGATTCTTTCTTTAATTTTTCTATTTCATCTTTAGATAATTTTGTGGTTGCTGTAATAGTTATTTTTGCTTCTTTAGAAGTGCCTAAATCCTTTGCAGTAACATTTAGAATCCCATTTGCGTCAATATCAAATGTTACTTCAATTTGAGGGATCCCCCGTGGGGCAGGCGGAATTCCTGCAAGGTTAAAAGTTCCTAATGAGACACAGTCTGCAGCCATAGGTCTTTCACCTTGTACTACATGGATGGTAACTGCAGATTGATAGTCCGCTGCAGTTGTAAAAACTTTACTTTTCTTTGTAGGAATAGTTGTATTTCTTTCTATTAGCGTCTCTTTGAGGCCACCTAAAACTTCAAGTCCTAAAGTTAATGGAGTAACATCTACAAGTAAAATGTCTGTTGAAACATCTCCTGTTATAATAGCTCCTTGTATTGCAGCTCCCATAGCTACTGCCTCCATTGGATCAACTCCTCTTTCTGGTTCTTTACCCATTATTGTAGCAACAAATTGTCTAACTATAGGCATTCTAGTTGGTCCTCCGACCATAATAATTTTATCGATATCTGCAGGAGTAAGTTTGGCGTCTTGGATTGATTGTAACATAGGACTCCTACATCTTTCAACAATTGGTCTTAAGAGTTCTTCTAGTTTTGCACGTGTTAGGTTAATTATAAGATTTTTAGGTCCAGTAGAAGGATCATAAGCTAAAAATGGAAGATTAATTTCTGTTGATACAAGATTGGATAATTCTATTTTTGCTTTTTCGGCTGCTTCCTTTATTCTCATCATAGCAGCATTATCATTTCTTATATCTAATCCTGTTTGTCGTTTAAATTCTTGTAAAATATATTCAATAATAGCATTATCCATATCAGTTCCTCCAAGTTGAGTATCACCTGATGTACTTTTTACTTGAAATACTCCTCCACCCATTTCCATAATAGTCACATCTAGCGTTCCTCCGCCTAGATCAAAAACCATAATTTTCAAATCTTTTTGAATTTTATCTAATCCATAAGCAAGTGAAGCAGCTGTAGGCTCATTGATAATTCGTTCTACTTTTAATCCAGCTATTTCTCCTGCATCTTTTGTAGCTTGTCGTTGATTATCATTAAAATAAGCTGGTACAGTAATAACAGCTCTATCTACTGTATCTCCTAGAAATGCTTCAGCATCTTTTTTTATCTTTTGTAAAATAAATGAAGAAATTTGTTGTGGGGTATAATTTTTCCCTCTTACATTAAATTTAAAATCAGAACCCATCTTTCGTTTAGCAGCAAAAACAGTTCCTTCCGGATTGGATATCATTTGTCTTCTAGCAGGTTCTCCAACTAAGAGATCACCTGTATTTGTAAAGGCTACTACAGACGGAAAAGCTTTTCCACCAACAGAAGTACCTTCTGCCGCTTGTATGATTGTAGGTTTACCCCCTATCATTGCTGCTGCTGCGGAATTACTAGTTCCTAGATCAATACCAATAATTTTTCCCATATTTAATAATCACCTATAGATTAGTTTGATTCATCTATATTATTGTTCATTAATTTTTTTTTCTTTTTGGATATTTCTACAAGACTAGCTCTTAGAACTTTATCATTAAGCATATAACCTCTGCGTATTTCATTGGTAATAGTATTTTCTGGAAGATCATCATTATATGCAAAGCTGATAACATCATGTTTGTTTGAATCGAATATCTTTCCTATTGTTTCAATTGGTTTTACACCCTCAGATCGCAAAATATTATCTAAATTTTTAAAAATACCATCTAATCCATTTATAAAAACTTCATCAAGATCTTTATTCTTTTTGATCATATCTAATGCTCTCTCATAATCATCCCGTATAGTTAAAAATCTAGAAAGAAGATTAGCTTTATTTGATTCTATATTAGAAGCCATTTGTTTTTCTATTTGTTTTCTATAATTGTCAAAATCTGCCATCAAATATTTTAATTTATTAAGATTCGTCTCTGCTGCTTTTTTTGTTTCTTTTAATTCAATTTTTGTTTTCTTTAATTCTTCTTTTAGAGATTCACTAATATTATCAGTGGTTTGCTCTTTCTTTAATTCTTCTTTTAGAGATTCACTAATATTATCAGTGGTTTGCTCTTTCTTTAATTCTTCTTTTAGAGATTCACTAA